>NZ_JAYGIL010000035.1:0-70184 GCF_034931025.1 Arcicella gelida
TGAGATAACATCTTAAAATACATTAATAAATCTATTTCAAGATACAAAAAAACGAGCAGAAAAGCTAAGGCTTTCTGCTCGTTTATGAGAGTTAATAAATAGACTTTTTCAGTAGCCTCCAATTTCTTGGGGCTTTTTTGTTAGGTTTTAACATATAAAATACTGAATAAAAGCGATTAAAATTTCTCTTTTAACTCTCTAAACATTTCAATTGGAGTAATAAATCGTACACCAAAATGATTACAGGGTTCTGGAATCTTAATTTTAGCTTTCATTTCAGGTCGGCTTACTTCATAGGTTACAATTACATTATTATTTTTCATAGCATAAGCAATTAACCAAGGGTCTGCTAAATCTGGAGATAAAAATTCGTCTATCGCTGTTTGTTTGTAATGATGATTGTTTGCTACTGCCCAATTAGCAATTAATCCATATTTGTCTATACAATTGCTACTATCAACAAAAAAGTTACTCTTAATATCATTATGACACCATTTTCCTAAAATATCTGGATTCTGATGATCGTATAACTCTTTTTTTACTTTGTCTATACTGAAAATAACGTCATCATCCGAAAGAGTAATGAGTTTGTCCCAAAAGCTCGGAACAACATCAAAAGGATAGTGCATCCTATGAGCTTGTATAAAAACGTTGCTATCTAATAAGTACTTGCTCATTGGTATAGATATTCTGTTACAAATTTGCTATAAGTGTCTCCTTTTAAATTTGTTAATTTATAAGCATCTCGGTATAATAGTTTATTATTTCTGACAGCACTATTAATAAAAGAAGCGAATCTCAAGCTAATCCTCTTTTTTGCCGTTGCGTAGTAGTTCCCTCCTGAGCCTTGTTGTTCTTTCTTGGCTTTAAAATCAGCCATGAAATTGTTATAAAAATTAAAAAAATCTTCTTTACTAATTAACTTTAAGTCTAAAGCTCTTCTGGCAATCACAATCTGACTTACTTTGAATATTCTACTTAAATACTTGAAATTTTGAGTTGTTTGCCATTTTGTAATGAAGTAAGTTTCAGGTACTAAAAATTCAGCAGCAACTTTATCACAAAGAATTTCAATGGGGTCGTCAGCTGGAAGTAGGTCTTTATTGTTAAATCCTGCACTCTTCCCCAACCAAACGTGAGCTAATTCATGAATGATAGTAAACATCTGAGCAGCCTTAGCATCAGCAGCATTAATAAATAAAAAAGGTGCTTTTTTATCAACTAAAACAAAACCTCTACATTCTTCAACTTCAATTTTTCTTTTTGTATTTGTACCAACAATTCCGTTATAATTAACAATTATTCCTATTTCCTCAATCTGTACTGTGAGAAACTCCAAGGCATCTTCCCATTTATCATATTTACTTGCCCAATCTATCTCTAAACTCAACGTTTTTCTAATATCATTTACGATAACTAATGGATTAAGATTAGGATTGTACTTGTATTTACCGACAAATTCTAAATCCTCAAAACCTAATTCATCAAGATATTCTACTAACCAATTTTGTCTATCTTGTATTAGTTGAATGGTATGAAATACATTTAAAGAAACTTTATTGCTAATATTATTCCCTGTTCTAAAAAAAGGAATATCTATTTTTTCATTTGGAGGTTGTGGTAAAAATAAATATCCAAATGGTACATGGACTTTGTGTGTAAAGTCTTCTAATTGTTTTACTGTGGGAAAGACTTCTTTATTAATCCACTTTTGTACTTTAGGGTTTTGAGCATAGAATTCTTCTGGTTCCATCCCATTTCTTCGGATAGCCCATTCAATAATTTCACTATTGATATTTTCAACTCTTGTACTCATATTACAAAGGTAATAATTTTGTTTTAGGCTTTTAAAAATAGATTTCAAACTTATTTCTTAAGGCTTCATTGCAGTTCCAAGTAATAATTTTCATTTTGTTTATAGGAAGTATTTTTTCGTAGTTTTTATATAAATATCTGAAAGTATTATAGTATTTACATTGAAAAACTACTCAAAGTTTAAATGTTTTTCCTTAGAGATAATTACATCTTCCTTAATCCATTTTTAATTTTCTTCTGAGCATTAATATTTTTCCTCAGAAGCCATTAAATCTTCCTCAATTCATTTTTAATTTTCCTCTGAGTATAAATATTTTTCCTCAGAAGCCATTAAATCTTCCTCAATCCATTTTTAATTTTCTTCTGAGCATTAATATTTTTCTTCATAAGCCATTACATTTTCCTCAATTCATTTTTAATTTTTTTCTTGGCATTAATTTTTTTCCTCTGAGACATTTGCATTTTTCTCAATTACTTTATTAACAGATATTTAGCTAAATAAATATTGCATTTCGTGCCAAATGATTCGATTATTTCTATAATTTTATAGTACAACCTATCCACTAATAAAGACTTTACAATTTCTATTCATCCTTTAAATAATGTGACCTATGGCATCTAACACAGAAGCTACCTTTGGGGCTAAAATTGCTAACGCTTCAGCAATTTCAACACATCTTAAAAGTTTTATTGGCTATATTGCCCCCACAGCCGATACAAGTATTGTTAATTATGATGCTTTGATTGAAGCAACGAAAGTCGAGAATAGTAATGTCATTCGAAAAAAGAGTGAATATTCGACGGCAGTTGATACCCGACAAAAGCATTTTTCCAATCTTCCCACTTCAGTAGGCAAATTACTAAGTCCGATTGCAGCAACGCTCAGGGCTAAATTGGGTAAAACATCAAAAGAAGTAAATGATATTTCTGTATTGATTACGAAAATCAGAGGAGAAAGAGCTACCAAACCCAAAGAAGGAGATACTAAGGAAAAGATTAGTCAGTCGGAACGTTCTTTCGGAAGTATGACACAAAACTTTGCGGATATTGTTAGTACATTAACGGCTTTAGGAAGTAATTATACACCTGTGAATGAGTTAATCAAGCTCCCGAATCTTCAAGCAAAGATTGCTGAAATTAATCAAGCCAATAATCTTGTAACAAGTACTTATGGAGGGTTAAAAGTGAGTGCTGAAAAACGGAATGCTTTGTATGAAACGCTTGCGGAAAGAACACAAAGGATTAAAGAATCTATTAAAAGTCAGTATGGCGTTAGCTCTACGGAATATAAATTGATAAAAGGTTTAAGAGTATAGTTTAAGAGGAAATAAATACTAACAATAAAGTAAAAACGGCTGCCTAAAATTTAGACAGCCGTTTTTGTTGATTAGTCAATGATACCTTTTTTGACAATCCTTTTGTTGTTTCCTGAATATTGATTTTATATGAGATGCTAACCTACTTCAACAGGTGGAACAATTACTACATCACGTTGCACTATGGTAAAATTTAGACCTTGCTTGTAAATCAGTAATGCAACGGGGTCGTTGATGTCTTTAAAATCAAACTTGTATTTACCTACTGTCGTAACAGGTATTAATGTGGTATTTTGAGCAGTGATAGTAATGGGTACTTTCGTTGTCAATTGTTTACTTGCCTTGAGTTTTAGATAATAAGTACCGTCTTGTTGAAGATTCTGAACGCTAACAGAGCCTTCTTTGCTAGTTTCGTAATCGTATCTGTTGCCATCCATATCTACAATTTCATAATAATCAATATCGGCGATGCCTTCCCAATCTACCTTCAAATGTAAGCCTTTATTAGCGTCGATAGTTTTGATGGCTAGTTCACTTTTCACTGTATCAACGATGACCTTATCATTATGAATATCCTTAATTTTTAAATTGTAAAGAAGGTTGCGTCCTTTGGTAGGGCGATAATCCATCAAGTTTAAAGAAACAATACTCTCTGTTGAACCAGCAGGAATCACAAAATACATTGAGTTGGTATTAATACTATAATAATGGTTATCACTTTGTTTTTCTAAAAGTACAACAAGGTCTTCATTGATAGGTTCGTTGATTTTAAGTTTTACTTTTACATCACTGGATTCATCCACATTTAGCGTGCTAAACTCAAACCCTACTAAAGCTTTAGTAATCGCTTTAGTTTCATAAATGTCAAATTCAAAAGAACCATTTTGCCCTAATTGAAGTGTGCTACTTAACGATTTAAAGGTAACTGTACAGTTTTCAATTTCAGGCTCAACCGCTGAATCTTTGATTATTTTTAATTTAATTATTGCCGTCGAATCACCAGTTTTGATAGTTAGAGGATTAGGAGTAATCAATTGAAAGTCTTGTCCAAGAGTAGCCGAACCATTGAAGTTAAATTCAATTACTTCATCTTTTTTAGATGGCTTATTCAAAGCAACTTTGATACTAAAAGTATCGCTTTTACTTTCCTCAAAAGTAATCTTGGTAGAGTTTGAAAATTGAATACTTGAAATTTCAGAATAGACATTAACTTCTTCTTCTGATGCACATCCCCAAGTAATTAATAAGAGCGAGATGAATACACTAATTTGTTTCATTTTCATGACTGAGTTTAAAGGATAAAGGTTAAAAATTGTTTTTCTTTTGATTTGATTTACAGGAAACTATGTAAGATTAAAAGTATAATTACTACATTGCTTCGTACAACGATAATACTGACACCAATAATGTTTTAGAGGTTGGAAAGGATGATTGAAAAAGGATAAATGGATTTTAAATAATGATGAGCGGTTGATGATTGAGAGAAAATAGACTAATCACAACATACATTTTATTGAAGCAGAGCAATAATCAATATAATGCGGTTTAAGTATATTGGGATGTAAGAAAAAGGGGACAGAGTCTTGCAGTTCCAAGTAATAATTTTCATGTTGTTCGATTAAATAAAAGAGTACCAGTAGCACGAGTTTCCAACTCGTTAAGCTTAATTATAAACGAGTTGGAAACTCGTGCTACTGTTATATAAAAAAAGGTCAGGCATCAATACCTGACCTTTTGATAAAACAATTCCCATTCCAATCACCTACTCAATCCCCAATAAAATCTCTGTAACATTCTCCGAAGAAGTTAAGTCCACCCAATTGATATATACTTCTCTGGTTTGAGTTGTTGGTTTATGTCCTTGTGCGAATAGTTGATTAAACAGCTCTTTATAAACAGGCATAATATTGCTGAAATCACCATGATGTGTATAAGCAAAAGCCTTGAAAGAAGGATGTTCTAGTAATTCATAATGTGCAGGAATTGTTACTTCTTCGTCACCCACAGGCAAGGCAATTTCTAAGATAAAAGGCTTTTCAACATCGCCAGTTGCACCCCAATAGATAAACTCAAGAGGTGCTGAAGTGTCTAAGCCCAATTGACCAGCGGTAGCATAGAGAGTCTCTATCTCACGCATAGCAATGGCGTTTACATTTAAAAGGGTTGTTTCTGTACGATAAATAAAATACTTCTGAGTAGGTACTTCTTTTACTTGTGTGTTCATTTGACTGTTGAGGTTTTATTTTTTGATTAACAGTACAAAGTAAATCATGCTTACTGACAACAGTATGTCAGTGAAAAATGCTTTTTTTTATAGATTTATTTTAATTGTTTTTCTTGATGAATATGTCCCCAACGTCTTATTTCTTTTACAATGGGATAAAGCGTTTCGCCGTACTCAGTTAGTGCGTATTCTACTTTTAGCGGTACTTCTGCAAAAACAGTTCTGTTTAAAATTCCATCGGCTTCGAGTTCGTCTAATTGCTTGGCAAGCATCCTTTCGCTAATGGTTGGTAAGGTTCTTTTCATTTCTCCAAAACGATTGATTCCCTTTTTAATCAGCACAATCAGCGTTGTTTTGCATTTTCCTTTGAGTACTTTCATAAATACATCCGAAGGACAATCTTGTTCGATATAGTTTTTTTCTAAAATCATAAAAATTAAGTACTTGATTATCAATAAAACTACACTATTTGTAAGTACCTGTAACGAATGTAACTACTTGACTTTCAATATTTTTTTGTGGAGGTTTACAGCATAAATATAAGCGAATAAACAAAACAAAGATAAAACCATGAACCATTCTTTTAAAGCTTTACAGATTATAGAAAGTGCTGAGAAACAATATACACGAGCGATTGTACAAAGAGAGATTTCAGATTTACCAGCGGGAGATGTTTTAATCAAAGTGCATTATTCAGCATTGAATTATAAAGATGCTTTATCGTCAATAGGGAATAAAGGTGTAACAAAACAATTTCCACATACGCCTGGCATTGACGCTGCTGGCATTGTAGAAGCGAGTGATTCTCCAGAATTTAAAGTGGGCGACGAAGTAATTGTTACCAGTTATGATTTAGGAATGAATATTTCGGGCGGTTTGGCTGAATATATTTCTGTGTCAGCCAAATGGATTGTGAAATTGCCCACAGGTTTAAGTTTAAAAGAAGCCATGATTCACGGAACGGCTGGATTAACTGCTGGTTTGTGTATCAATGCTTTAATCAATTATGGATTAAAACCAGCACAAGGAAAAGTTTTGGTAACAGGCTCAACAGGAGGAGTGGGGACTTTGTCGATTGCCATTTTAGCTAAATTAGGTTTTGAAGTTGTGGCTGTAACTGGTAAACCTGAAGCTGTTGAATTCTTAAAACAAATAGGAGCAAGCGAAATTGTAAGCAGAGAAGCCTTAGATGACCAATCTGGAAGACCATTATTAAAATCAACTTATGCAGGAGTAATTGATACTGTTGGTGGAAATATTTTAGCGACTGCTTTGAAGTCTTTAACTTACGGAGGTTCGGCAGCGATTTGTGGTTTGGTTGCCTCTGCCGAATTGCACACAACTGTTTTACCTTTTATTCTTCGTGGAAATACTTTGTTCGGAATTGATTCTGCCGAATGTCCGATGTCTTTGCGAGAAAACATTTGGCAAAAATTAGCATCTGATTGGAAACCAACAGATTTAACAATACTCGCTAAAGAGATTACTTTAGAAGAAGTACCCGCCCAACTGGATTTGATGTTGCAAGGAAAAGCTTTTGGGAAGACTATTGTTAAACTATAATTTTATGAACCGTAGCACGAGTTTCCAAACGCCAAATTACTATGACACGAGTTGGAAACTCGTGCTACGATTTATTATTCTTCCCACTCAAAACTACGAGTGACGGCTTTTTTCCAATAATGATATAATTTCTCTCTTTTTGACGCTTCCATATCTGGCTTCCAAGTTTGTGCGATTCCCCAGTTTTGTTTTAAATCGTCTAAATCTTCCCAGTAACCTATTGCTAAACCTGCTGCATAAGCAGCACCTAAAGCGGTTGTTTCAATCATGGCAGGACAAACCACGGGAACGTCCACCATATCTGCTTGAAACTGCATTAAAGTTTCATTGACTACCATTCCGCCATCTACTCTTAATGATGAAATCTCAATACCTGCATCTTTTTCCATCGCTTCCAATACTTCTAAGGTTTGAAAAGCAGTAGCTTCTAAAGCTGCACGAGCAATATGTGCTTTGGTAACATAACGAGTAAGTCCAACAATTACACCACGGGCATCCGCTTTCCAATAAGGTGCGTACAAACCAGAAAATGCTGGCACAAAGTAACATCCACCATTATCTTCAACAGAATTGGCTAAAGCTTCAATCTCAGCACTATTTTTAATGATTTCTAAATTATCACGAAGCCATTGTACTAACGCTCCGGTAATGGCGACAGAGCCTTCTAAAGCATATTGTACTGGATGATTCCCAAACTGATAAGCAACGGTAGTAAGCAAGCCATAAGTTGATGGCGTGATTTTCTCGCCTGTATTCATTAACATAAAACAACCCGTGCCGTAAGTATTCTTTGCTTCACCTGCGGAAAAACAAGTTTGTCCAACCAATGCGGCTTGTTGATCGCCTAAATCACCTGCAACGGGTACGCCTGAAAGTACGCCACGAGCTTCTCCATAAATTTCACTGCTTGATTTAATGGCGGGTAACATGGCTTTAGGAATATTCAACTTGGTAAGAATATCATCATCCCAAGCTAAAGATTGCAAGTTCATTAATTGCGTTCTACTTGCATTGGTGACATCTGTAATATGGATACCTCCATCTGTTCCTCCTGTTAAATGCCAGATGATAAAAGTATCAATATTTCCAAAAATAGCAGTTCCTTCTTCGGCATCTTCACGCAAGCCTTCTACGTTTTCTAAAAGCCATTTTAATTTTAAGCCACTAAAGTATGTTGCTAAAGGCAAACCTGTTTTTGCTCGAAAACAATCTGCTCCGCCTTCATTGGCTAATTCAGCTACCATGTTTCCGACACGAGTATCTTGCCAAACGATGGCATTATAATATGGTTGACCAGTGAAACGATTCCAAACAACTGTTGTTTCTCGTTGATTAGTAATGCCCACCGCTGCAATATCTAAAGGCGAAAGGTTGGCTTTGCCTAATGCTAAACCGATTACTTCTTGGGTATTGCTCCAGATTTCATCTGAATCGTGTTCCACCCAACCTGCTTGTGGATAAATCTGTGAATGTTCTTTTTGTCCGACAGAGATTTGATTGCCTTGTTTGTCGAAAATGATGAAGCGGGTACTAGTAGTCCCTTGATCGATTGAGCCGATATACATTTTTATGATTGCTTTTGATAGTTAAATTAGAGCGATTGTTTTAATCGAAATTTAGTGATTTCAGCAAACATTACCATTCATGAATGGAATTAATATCAGTCTTTTATTACGATTGAGAGAAATAAGCATAAACGTCTATAACATAAATACTGTTTTTGTATCAATTAAAGTAGCGTATTTTAATTTAACAACTCAGCATTCATCATTCACAATTCAAAACTCATACTTATTTCTCTCAATTGTAATCTTTAATGTATTTTACTTCTTAGCGTCAATATCTTTCAAAAGTGTATCTACTGCGACTTTCAATTGCTCGTCTGTTCCTTTAGCAATCCAATCTGGTGTGTTTTCAACGATAATATCAGGAATGGCTGCACCCAATTCTTGGTTTTTATCAGTTGCTTTAGTGTACCATCCTCTTCCCGGTAATCTTACAAAAGAACCATCCATTAAAGATTTTCCTCCCGTAGAAATTACTGAACCATTGGTTGGTAAACCTACTAGTTTACCAATGCCTAAAGATTTATAAGCATGCGAGAAAATTTCTGCATTAGAATAACTTCCTTCATTACAAAGTGCGATTGAAGGTTTTGTCCAAGCGGCATAAACCAAACGTTCTCCGATTGGATAATACTCTCTGAACTTTTTCTTATCTTTTTCTAAATCAGTACTTGCACCTCTTGGAATAGTATAAGCATGTTGTTTGTAGTTCAAAATCGTCATTAAATAATCGGTTGTTGAACCGCCACCATTATAACGAACATCAATCAAGATGCCTTCTTTTCCATAGCCAGCAGCCGTAAATTCTCTTTCTACTACTTCAAAACTTGGGAAATCCATTCCTTTGATGTGGATATACCCTAAACGACCATTAGAGAATTTCTCCACTAATTTCTTTCTGCTGTCAACCCACTCATTGTATAAATTATCGCTGATACTTTGTGTAAGACGAACTACAACTTCTCTGTTTTTTCCATTGGCGTCGCTAACATTTAAGAGTACTTTTTCATTAGCCAAGCCATTTAATAAACCATAAAAGTTCTCGCTTTCACTTACTGCCTGTCCATTTACAGCCGTAATCACTTCTCCTTCATTGATTAAGCTCTTACTTTTAGTCACTGGAGTTTCTGGCACTACGTGGTTTACTTTCATTCCTGTTGCCGTTGGAATCAATTCAGTTCCTAATAAACCTGTAATTTCTCTTTGTGTTTCAGCACGGTCTGGTGCTGTTAAGCCCATGTGGCTTGAGTTTAATTCACCCAATAGTAAATTAAACATATCTCTGAAATCATTTGAAGTACTGGCATTGATACAACGCTCTTTGTATTTATCATGCAATTGTAACCAATTATTTCCGTGGAATTTAGGGTCGTAAAAACCATCACGAATGGTTCTCCATGCTTCTTCAAATACTTGTGTACGCTCTGCCAAATAATCAATTTTCATTTTAGCAACGAATGGCAAGGCCTCAGGCAATCCTGTTTTCACATCAACACGAGAAAGTGCACCACCTAATTTTGTATAATAAGTGTACTTGCCTTCTTTATCGAGCGTCAAATTATTAGGGTTACTACCACCTTTGGTAATTTCTTTTAATTCTTTGCCATCCCATTTAATACTAAATAAATCCCTTCCTTTTGCCGAACTACTTGTAGTTGTGTAAAAGAAGGTTTCGCCATCTTTTGAAATCACAAATTCGCTTTCATTACCAGGAAAATTTGTTACTTGTACTACTCTTTCATGAATATTGTCAAAATCAATCACAATTGGTTTCACTCCTTTTTTGTCTGGTTTAGCATCGGCTGCTGGCGTTTCTTTTTCTTGCCAATCTTGTGTCTCTTTCTCCCAGTCTTCTTTTTTCAACCATACAAACCAAACATCTGCACTACGAGCAGCGCTTCTTTCAGAAACAAAACCTAATTTTGAACCATCAGCACTCCAAAACGGATTACCATCGCCACGTGGGTGCATAGATACGTTGACAGGCTTGCTTGAATTATCGGCAGTTCTGATAAATACTTCTTGGTTAAAATATAAATCTCCTTGACTATAAGCTAAATATTTGCTGTCTGGACTCCAAGCTATATCACTAGGTTTGTTCCAGCCTTCACTTAATATTTTTTCGTTCGTTAATTTCCCATCAGCACTGATGTCTGCTACTACAAAATTTCCTCTGCCTTTAATGTAGGCTATTTTCTTATTATCTGGTGAAACTACTGGTGAAGATTCATCTTCTGTAGTTTTTGTAATTTGTGTGATTTGATGTTTCAGCGATTTAAAAATATTACGTTCTGAAGCATCGGATGAATTTACTAAATACAAATCAAAATTGCCATTGTTTCTATCACTTGTGAAAAGTAACGTTGAATCATTCAACCAAGCAGGTTCAATGTCACGGAATGAGTGCTGAGAAACATTGATACTCTTTGTTTTTTCTTTATCTGCTTCTTTGATAAAAATTTCACCACGAAGACTATACGCTACTAATTTTCCATTTGGCGATACTTTAAAGTTGTCTAACCCTGTGGCAAATGTTTTTTGTTCAGAGGCATCAAAGCGTTCGTCGGCATTGATGTTTACATTAATTTTTGCAACCGAACCGCTCGTTACGTTATAAGTAAAAAGAGCCATTTCTTTTTCAAAAACAATAGTATTGCCATCTTTTGAAATACTGAAATGACGAATTGATTCATCCTTGAATTGCGTTAGTTTTTTAGGAGTGCCTTCTGCTTTTCCGTCGCCTGAAATTTTGATTTGATAAAGGTTATAAGCACCATCTACACTACTTAAAAAGTATAACAAACCATTTTTTCCCCATTGTGGAATAATATCGTTGGTTTCGAACAAAGCAATTTTGTTAAAGCTTTTTGCTTTGATATTATATACCCAAATATCCCTGTTTGAACTACCATTATAAGCCTGACGAGCTACAGGATTGATGTCTCCACGTACAAAAGCAAGAAAATTCCCATCAGGAGAGAGTACTGGGTCGAAGCCTACGGCGTCTAGCATTCTTGATTCTGTTCCTCCTTTTGCACTAATTGAATATACTTCTTGTGGGCGTTCAATTTGCTTAAATTCACGACTGGTCGAGAATAAAATTTTATCTGCTTGCGTCCAACTTGCTACTAAATCTTGAGCTGAATGGAAGGTCAAACGTTTGGGTAAACCACCCGTTGAAGGCATTACAAAAATATCATTATTGCCAAAACGAGTACCTGAAAAGGCGATTTGCTTGCCATCTGGACTAAAAATTGGATTACTCTCATAAGCTTCATGGATAGTTAATCGAGTGGCATTTCCACCTGTACTAGGTACTGTCCAAATATCTCCTTGATAGGAAAATGAAACAACAGAACCATCATTATTAATACTTGGCTGACGAAGTAATAATGGACTTTGTGCCATTGTACTGCCTGCGGAAAGCATTGAAAGAAATAGAAAAAGATGCTTTTTCATGAATAAGAAATTGTTTGATGAAGATTTAAGCTACAAATAAGTAATAATTTGCTAAAATAATAAATTATCAAAAGGTTATTCGCCAAACAGCATCAATAAAGCTATGTTTGTTTAGTGATAAATTAAAATGATGAATTAAAAAGCAAATTGTCATTTCTACTAAGAATTGAGTCATAAAAGTAGAGCAAAGTATTTTTTCCAATAAAGAGAACAATTTTTCTATACAGAAAAAAAATGTCACTATATAGGAATATTATTTTTCTGTATAACAATGGAGCATTGTTATACAGAAATAGGATTTTGTTGTATGTCAATGGAGCATTGCTATATAGGAATAATATTTTTCTGTATAACAATAGAGCATTGCTATATAGGAATGATATTTTTCTGTATAACAATAAAGCATTGCTATATAGGAATGACATTTTTCTGTATAACAATAGAGCATTGCTATATAGGAATGACATTTTTCTGTATAACAATAGAGCATTGCTATATAGAAAAATGGTATTCCTAAAAAGAAAAATAAAATACAAGTACAAAAAAGATATTTTGCTTTATGTCTCTGTCTTCTTGAAGTGCTATAAATCTTTAAGTCCTAAAATCTATGCAATTAAAGTCGAAAGAAAAGTTAAATATAAGTACAAAAAAATGGGCTATCCATCTCTGAATAGCCCATTACTTAATATCTAAAGTATTGAAATGCTTTAAACTATAATCTTGCCTCTTTTGTCTTTAAACTCTAAAGTCCTCCCAAAAAAATCTTGCTTCTTGTGTCTTCAAGTCCTAAAGTCCTATATCTTAAAGTCTATTTGTTACAATCCTTACAAACTCCCTGTACCAACAAATTTGTTTCCACACGTTTGTAACCTTCTGGAAGGATAAAGTTAGGAATTACTACATGGTCTAAACAAGTAGTTAATCCGCAAGCTGTACATTTAAAATGAACATGGTCATGATGATGCGTATGGTCTCCTGCATGGCAATTATCCTTACAAAGTGCATATTTTACACCACCCTCATCATCCAATACTTTATGAATCAACCCTTTATCAACAAACGTTTTCAGCGTTCTATAAACCGTTACTCTATCGAATTGTTCTGTTAATTGTGATTCCACGTCGGCATGAGCAAGAGCGTGTTCTTTGCTCATGAAAACATCCAAAATACCTTCACGACAATCAGTTTGGCGAAGGTTATATGTTTTTAATGTATCTTTTATTGCTGGTTTCATTCTATCATCATTGCATTGTCAAACTGCAACTTTACTAAGTTAGCATAAATTCCTTCATCAATCAAAACCAATTCATCATGCGTTCCTTTTTCTGCTACTCCGCCATCTTTCAACACATAAATGGTATCAACATTGCGAATGGTAGCCAAACGGTGAGCAATAATAATGGTAGTACGGTCTTGCATCAAACGGTCTAAAGCATCTTGCACCAGTCTTTCAGATTCCGAATCCAAAGCACTTGTAGCTTCATCCAGTACCAAAATGGCTGGGTCTTTCAAAATGGCACGGGCAATCGCAATTCTTTGTCGTTGACCACCCGAAAGCTTCACGCCACGCTCGCCAACGATGGTTTTAAATCCTTCTGGAAACGAATTAATAAATTCTAAAGCATTCGCTTTTCTGGCTGCTTCAATCACTAAGTTTTCATCTGCTTCTGGATTTCCATAAGCGATGTTTTCATAAATCGTTCCACCAAAAAGCATTACTTCTTGTGGTACAATGGCAATGTTTTTCCTTAAATCTGTAATATCGAAAGTATTGATGTTTTTACCATCTACCAAAATATCTCCTTTTGCTAGTTTGTAATAACGCATCAACAATTGTACAATTGTTGATTTCCCTGCTCCTGAATGACCCACCAAAGCTATTTTTTCACCTGATTTTACTGATAAAGAAATATCTTTTAATACTGGCATATCTGGACGAGAAGGATATTGGAAAGCAACATTGCGATACTGAATTTTTGGTGTTCCATCATTGGATACTTCTGTTTTAGTTACTTTACTTGGAACAGTAATGTCAGTAATTTTTACTTCAGATTCTTCTCCTAAAATTTCTAAGATACGTTCAGAAGCTCCCACTGTTTTTTGAATTTGTGCATACATATCGCCCAAACCACCTACTGAACCACCAATAAAACCTGTGTAAATAATAAACGTGAAGAGGTCTTTGAAAGCTAATTCGCCTTGCAAAACCAAGTTGCCTCCATACCAAACTACGCCCACAACACCACCAAACAGTACGAAGATGATAAAAGAAATAAAACCACCTCTGAAACTCGCTGCTTTCAAAGCATAATCAACTACTTTTTGTACGGATAAACCATAGCGGTGTGCTTCAAGACTTTCGTTGGTAAATGCTTTTACGACGTTGATAGACTGTAGCGTTTCTTCAACGATGATATTGGTAGCGGCTAATTCATCTTGTACTTTCTTTGCATTTTTACGGATGAATTTCCCGAAAATAATAGCGGCTATTACTAAAAACGGAAATGTAAGCAACATAAAAAGAGTAAGCTTACTCGACAAGTAAGAAATTAAAATAATACCACCCACCAAAGTAAATACTTGGCGAAAAAGCTCAGCCAATGTAATCGAAAGAATATCTTGTAATTGAGAAACGTCGGTTGTGATTCTACTCATTAATTCACCCACACGATTTTTCTCGAAAAATGGTACTGGCAAAGTAATGATTTTAGAATAAAGTGCATTGCGGAGGTCACGCATAGACTGCTCCGATACTCTTGTAAAAGTAATTACTCTAAAGAATGAGAATACCGATTGAAGAATTAACAGCCCTACAAAAATTAAGGTTACTTCATTCAACGTGAACTTAGGTGCTTCATGAAAAACATTTTGCAATTTGTCTGTTACCATTCCACTACTCATTCCTGTAGTAGCGTTTGCCATTTGTTCTGGTGAAACAATTGCACCAACCATTTGCCCCATTAATAAAGGAATACTCATAGTGGTGATTTGAGAGAGTATCAAAAACACAAAACCTATGGCAAATGTGCCTTTATAAGGAAGGGTGAATCTGAAAATCTTCAAAGCTTTTTTGAAACCTTCTTTACTTACTTTTTTCTTATCTTCTGGAGAAACTCCTGCTCCAAAACTGCTACTTCGCTTTGCCATTATTGGGTTTAATTATTAATTAGCCTTCAGCCATTGGCTTTCAGCTTTGAGTCAAATGTATTTATTTTGCTTTAGGCTCTAAGCCATAGGCTAAATTGTATGCGTTTTATAAAACCTAAGTAAAAGGACGTTATTAGTTAACTGTATATCTGTTATCTGTATTTAATTTAAAATCAGATAGTTAATACTATATTCAAACATAAATTTATTGTCAATTTAATTTGTCCTTTTACTTATAAGGATTTGAGAATAAAGTTCTCATTAATAGACAATTATGTAAGTCCTTATAGGTTTAAAAAACTAGGGCTGAGAAAAATCCAACATCCGAAATCCCAAATCTCTGACATCGAACATCATTCTTCGTCTGGTAATCCTTTATAATTTGATTGCTCGAAGATTTTCTGAGCATCTGTTTGCTTCATTAATTCTTGAATCGTCAGTTTTTCGTTTTCATCAAAGTATTTTCCAATAATTCGCCAGCCTAACCAACGACCGATAGCTCCTGGACAGGATGCACCAATTTCTGCTGTGACTGGTCTGTCCATAATATACCTTGCTTTGATAGGGGCATCGTTTGTATAGAGTAATTTATTATCAATAAAATGTGCCCAAATATCTTTTTGAAAAGTATAGCAGTCTGTCAATTGTGCATCAGAATATCCAATAAACAAACTATCTGCTTTAGAGGGCATCATTGTATGTCCGAAAACATAACTTTTCCCATACCAAACCATATCCGATAATAACGATTTTTCAGAAGGTTTGGTTGCATTGTATTTGGCCGAAAGTAAAAGTACAGCTTGTGGCACGATGGCATTGGGTGCGGCTTTTCTTAATTGGTAATCGTAGATGTCTGGAAGGAATTTACCTTTCTTTCCCATGAAATAATCTAGTCCAATAATAATTAATGAGTCCGAAATCATTAATTCTGGACTACTTAGTACATCTTGAGCAAAAAAACCTGTGAAAATTGTAATAATTTTAGGCTCTTTAAAGTCTGGGTAGTAATATTTGAGATGCTGAAAAGCTTCTTTAAAATCATCTTCAAGCTGAGTATTTCCGAAAAAAGCAGGTTCTTGAGATTGTTTGTAAAAATCTTGAAAAGCTTGATTGGTAATAACAGGCAATAATCTTTCTGCTAATTTCTCAAAATCTTGGGGTAAAACCTGAAAATAAGTACTGGTGAAGCTTTTGTGTGTATTGAAAAAATTTATGAGCTGATTTTTATCTTTGCATGCAAGTAATTCTTTGTCAAGTCGTTGAATAGAAACATTTACTTGTACCTTACTTACATCAGGGTCAGAAGCTTCATTTCCTTCAGAAGAACAAGCAAAAGCCAGACTTACGATGAAAATGGAGATACAATATATTTTTAATTTTAGAAGCATACGCTTTTGGATTAATAGTTTTACCGCTTTAGTCGTGTTTTATTGAAAACAACTTATTTAACAATACAAAATTATGAAGAAAAACGCATTCTTAATTCTTTTTATTCTGTTGATGACCTCCAAAGCCTACACACAGAATTATGGATACGGTTCCAGATACAGCAGTGGCTACCGTAGTGGTTTGTATAAATTAAAAATTGGCTTCAAGTTCTCCCCGAATATTACGCTCAACGAAGTAGAAACTACTAAAGATTTCAGAGATTTAGAAGCTTCGGGCATTAACTTGAAAATGAGCTTAGGACCAATCATTGATTTTTACTTTGCTGAGAAATACGCTTTTAGTACAGGTTTATGGTACACTGTTAAAGGTGAAAGTTATTCCGTTGGTAATAATTTTTATAATAATGATTTGTTTGCAGAGTATCCGCTCAGCACAGATGAACGTACTGGTAACAAAGCCGCTTTCAATTTACAATATTTACAAGTACCCGTAACGCTAAAAATCTTTAGTGATGGAGTGATGTCGGATACTCCGGTTTATTTACAATTTGGAGGAGTATTAGATTTGAAAATTGCAGAAAAACCTATTGACAAAGCTAGTAATCCACTTTATCAATATAGTCAAAGAGTAGGAAATCAACCCAGTATATTCAATATGGGCGATGTTGGTTTATTATTAGGTTTAGGATTTGAAAAAAGAATTAGCGGAGGAGACGACTCTTTTATTTTTGGCATACAATATCAAAGAGGACTCACAGAAATCAATAATACTAAAGCCTATAAAGATTTAATCACGAAAAATGGTTTAATCTTACTTGATTTAGGTTTGAAGTTTTAGAACTTTTCAGCTTTGAAATCTATTACTTTTTTGCCTTTCATTTTTACGAGATAAAGATTGTCGTATTCGGTATCAGGAATGATTTTCAAATCAAATTTGACGCCTAAAAATCGAATAACTTCTGGAACAGTATTAGAATGACCGATGATTAAAATGTTTTTACCTTGCATGTTATCGTGCTTGATTTTATCGAAAAAGTAAGCAGTTTTAGCACTGTAAATAGCAGTATCTATTTTTTGATTGATTCTTAAAGAATCTCCAGTTTGTTGTACTCTTAGGTATTCGGTAGCATAAATTTTAGCTATTTTTTCATTAGCTAATCGCTTGGCTAAAATTCCTGCTCGTTGATGTCCCGCAGTATTTAAAGGGCGAAAATGGTCATCTCCTTTATACGCCAAATCTTTCTCAGCATGACGGACAACGAAAATAGTAGCTTCTTTAGCACAAGAAGAAAACAACAAAGTAATTCCTAAAAAGAGTATTAGTTTTTTCATTTCATCAAGCTTTATAGATTATTTATTTACAGATTTTCTTTTAATCCGTAAATACCTATCTGGGTTGTCTGGAAAATTTTTCAGCGTAAATCTACGGGTTATATTCCCTATAAATTTACGCTGAAATTATTATTGTTACCTGAAATTACTTAAACTCAATTACTTCTGGCATTAAAGTCATTAAGCCTTCACGAGCTTTCAAATCTTGAATTTGTTTTACATAAGGAGCTAATTCACCAAATTGTGCTTTCATGATTTTCGCTTGAACAGCATCTTCTTTTTTATCAAAAATCTCTTCAAAGAAAGATTTTGGTTGAGGATAGAATTTTGCTTTATAGTCACCTTCTTTCAATTTTGCCTTTTTAGCCGCAATTTTAATAGCATCTTCTAAACCACCTAATACATCCACCAAACCATTTGATTTTGCTTCAATACCCGACCAAACGTGTCCGCCAGCTAATGATTTCAATTTTTCAATACTCATTTTACGTCCTTTTGCCGCTTTAGAAGTAAAGGTTTCATAACCTGCATCTACACTTCTTTGAAACCAATCTTTTTCAAAATCCGTCATTTCACGAGTAACCGTTGGGAAGTCAGAGTGAGCGTTAGTATTTACACGGTCGTTAGTGATTCCTAATTTATTCTTTAAGAAATTCTCAAAGTTAAAAAACTGAGCAAAAATTCCGATTGAACCTGTAATCGTTGTTGGTTCAGCCACAATTGTATCAGCAGCCATCGCCATATAATAACCACCAGAAGCCGCATAGTCAGCCATTGAAGCGATTACAGGTTTTACTTTTCTTGCTAATTCTACTTCTCTCCACATCACATCAGAAGCCAACGAAGAACCTCCTGGACTATCAATTCTTAATACAATGGCTTTTACTTTTTTATCATCACGAGCTTTACGCAATTCAGCCACCCAATCGTCTGAACCAATATTTCCTTTATCCGCTTTAGAACCAATAATCGCACCTTCGCCGACAACTACCGCAATTTTATTTTGGGTATCGTTAAAAGGAATGGCAGATTCAGCTTTTAAGAATTTAGAAAGACTCACAAAATCAATTTTATCTTCAGATTCTTTCTTTAATTTCTTTTTGAAATCAGCTTCAAATTCATCGTAATAACCAACATCGGTTACCAATTTTGCCGCTAAAGCACCTTTAGGTTTGTATGCGATTAATTCATCAGCTACTTTTTTTAATTCAGGAACAGTAATACCACGAGAAGCAGCGATTTGTTCGAAAATATGATTGTTAATGCTATTCAACAAAGAAGAGTATTGAGCTTTGTTGGCATCGCTCATGTTTTCACGGAGATAAGGTTCAACAGCAGATTTGTATTCACCTACTCTGAAAACGACAGGTTTGATGTCTAATTTATCCAAAGCACCTTTATAAAAACTTACTTCCGCACTAATTCCGTTGAAATCCATTCCACCAGCTGGATTCAAATAGATTTTATCAGAAACAGATGAAACATAATATCCTTTTTCAGTGAAAGATTCACCGTAACTATAAATGAATTTTCCAGATTTTTTGAAAGTAAGAAGTGCATTACGAATTTCTTCTAATTGAGCATAGCCAGCTTGAGGATAATGTGCTTGTAAGTAAATTCCTTTGATATGGCTATCAGCAGCGGCACGTTTTAAGGCTTCTCTGATTTGTACCATTCCGATACTTTCATTGTTATCCATGAATGGACCACCTAAATCTTTGAAAGGATTTTCTTCATCGCTTACATTTTCTTCGATGGCATGGTTGAGGTCTAATTTTAAGACAGAGTTATCTTTAAGGCTTGTTTCTTCTTGAGAAGCACCCACAGCCGCAGCAATACCAATAACAAGGATAAAGCTAACGATGGAGAAAACAATTAACCCAACAATAGTAGCTAAAACATATTTAAGAAATTGTAACATGAGTTTTAAGTTTTGGTTTTTTAACGCTTACAACTTACAAGATTAATCAAAATTCAGATAAGTCTTAAACCCAAAAATAAATTGACTTGTTTCCCAAAAAAAGTTTATGTGTTCAATGGAGAATTGACTTGATAGGAGGGAGGATAAAAGAAAAGACAAATACGCTAAAGATTGTTATTGACAAATATTTTGTCATTTCTTTAAATTTGTATATTTGCAACAAATGGAAAAATTCGGAGATATAGAGATAAGAGTTGTTGGTAATTATGGAAATATCAAACTTTCACCTGATAGTTATGATATTAATGAAATTGCTGTGCTTCTTCAAAATGTTGAAGATTTGCTCTATCCAATTAATAAAAAAGATAGACCTTTAATTAGTTATAATCTTGAAGAGGGTTCGGTAAAGAATACCTTCAGAACAGGTCTTCAGGCAGTAATAAGTCTAAGTGCCATTTTAGCTCAAATTAATAATGTTAATTCCATAGATTTCTTAGAGCTAAAAACAGCTCAAGCAATTGAGAATATTCAAGCTTTATCTATACAGAAGAACTATGAATTTGAATTTAAAACTTCATTGAAAAAAGATGATGAAGTAGAATTAAGGATTACTCCGCAAACGAATTTTGTTAGAACAAAAAATATTTGGGTAGATGCAGAGCTATACTTTTACGGAACACTTACTAATGCGGGAGGGAAAAGTAAAGCTAATATTCACATTGATACTTCTGATTATGGCTCGTTAACAATTGACACATCTAAGAAGTTTTTAGAAGGACACGAAGAAAACTTACTTTACAAAAAGTATGGAGTTAGGGTATATGGAAAACAAAATATTGATACAGGTGAAATTGATAAGAGTACTCTAACATTGTTGGAGTTGATTGATTTTAATCCCAAATATGATGATTCATATCTTAATGCTTTAATTGGTAGAGCAAAAAAGAATTGGAGCGGTATTGATGCCAATGATTGGGTATTTAATCTAAGAGGAACTTATGAATTATAGTGTTTTGCTCGACACCAGCTTCTTCATTAGATTATTAAATGATGAAGACCCTCTACATATTAATGCAAGAGGATATTTTAAATATTTTCTTGAGCAAGGAGTTACCTTGAAAGTATCTACAATTACCATAGCAGAGTACTGTGTAAAAGGTTCAATTACAGATTTACCTCTCAATAATATTCAAATTCTTCCTTTCAATTTAGACCATGCCAAAAGAACAGGTGAGTTTGCAAGAATTGTGTTTAATGCACAAGGAAAAGTAAAAGATAATTCTATTTCCCCTCGAACAATTATACCTAATGATTCTAAATTATTTGCACAAGCAGATGTTGATAAAAGTATTCATTACTTTGTGACTTCCGATGCTCGTTCTTTTGCTATTTATAATATCCTACGCAGTGAAGCCAGCCCCCAATTTCAAATAATTGACATTAATACTCCCTTCAATGAAATATTTGGCAAATTAGACTTTGGTTTTTGAAATTGATTTACTCATCTGAAATCTCTAATTTCTTAAATCACCTAATTCTCTCAACTCTCTACCCTTTTACAGCTTTACTTCCTACCTTTGTGTTATGAATTATTTATCAGCAGAAAATATCTCGAAAAACTACAGCGAACGTTGGTTATTTCGTAACATAAATTTTGGTATCTCGAAGGGAGATAAAGTAGCGTTAGTCGGACAAAATGGAGCGGGTAAAACTACTTTAATGAACATTTTAGCAGGTTTGATTCCTTCTGACGAAGGTACAGTGAGTATCCGTAAAGGTATTTCGGTTGGCTACCTTTTCCAAAACCCTGACTTTGATGAAAACCTTAGCGTAATGGATACGCTTTTCACGGGCGATTCTCCTGCCAATCAAGCCTTAAAAATGTATGAAAGAGCCATGGAAAATCCAGAAGATTCTGATTTACTGTCGGACGCTTTGGAGATGATGGACAAACACGATGCTTGGGATTATGAAAGTAGAGTAAAACAAATTTTGGGCAAATTAGGAATCCATGATTTTGAACGCAAGATTTCTCAGCTTTCGGGTGGACAACGCAAGCGTGTAGCAATGGCAAAAGTACTAATCGAAGAACCAGATTTAATGATTTTCGATGAGCCTACCAACCACTTGGATTTGGAAACTATCGAATGGCTGGAACAAACACTTTCTGCACAAAATATCACTTTACTGTTGGTAACGCACGACCGTTATTTCTTGGACAGAGTGTGTAACAACATTGCCGAATTAGATAACGGAACGATTTATCCATATCGTGGAAATTACAGTTATTTCTTAGAGAAAAAAGCTGAACGTGAAGCTTCGGAAGCGGCAAGTATCGACAAAGCCAAAAATACTTTACGGACAGAATTAGAATGGATGCGTCGCCAGCCGAAAGCCCGTGGCACGAAAGCTCAGTATAGAATTGATGCTTTCCATGAACTGAAAGAAAAGGCTTCGCAAAGCAAAGATGATTCAAAAGTAACCTTGAACGTAAAAATGTCTCGTCAAGGAAGTAAGATTTTGGAAATTGAAGGCTTAAATAAAGGTTTTGGAAATCAAAAAATTGTAGAAGACTTCTCTTACATTTTTCAACGTAAAGACCGTATCGGAATTATTGGGAAAAATGGTATCGGGAAATCTACTTTCTTGAACATGATTACCCAAAATCTACAACCAGATTCGGGAAGCATTACTACAGGCGAAACCGTTGTTTATGGTTATTATACACAAGGTGATTTGGACTTCAAACCGGGCGATAAAGTAATTGATGTTATCAAAGATATTGCAGAGGTTGTTACGGTGGGAACGGGTGAAACCATTTCGGCAAGTCAGTTTTTAACGCACTTCAAATTTGAACCGAAAGTACAATATGCTGCGGTTGATAAATTATCGGGGGGAGAAAAAAGACGTTTGCAATTGATGAAAGTACTCATCAAAAATCCAAATTTCTTGATTCTTGATGAACCTACCAACGACCTTGATATTCAGACTTTGAATATTTTAGAAGATTTCTTGATTGCTTTTGGTGGTTGTTTACTCTTGGTTTCTCACGACCGTTACTTTATGGATAAATTGGTAGAACATCTTTTTGTTTTTGAAGGCGACGGACAAATCAGAGATTTTCCTGGAAACTATACCGATTACAGAGAATGGTTGGAAGAAAATGAAATTACTTTAGGCGAAAAACCAAAAGTCAAAAGCGAACCCGTTTCGACGAATAATCATAAATTAGAGCCTTCGGTTCAAGTTTCGACTACGAAAAGAAAGCTTTCTTTCAAAGAACAAAAAGAGTACGAAGATTTGGGAAAAGCCATTGAAAAATTAGAAAAGAAAAAAGCTGAATTGACCGAAAGACTCAATAATGGAGGTAGCTACGAAGATTTGGGAGCTTGGGCAAAACAAATCGAAGAAATCACCGACGAACTCGACGAGAAAGAATTGCGTTGGTTAGAGCTTTCCGAATAGTTTGAAGTATTACTTATTTCATTTCTAATTGAGCGAATTATTCGCTCAATTAGAAATGATTTTTTTGCCATTTATCTACTAAATTGTACTAAAAAGCTTCTCACCATTTCCTCTGATTCTCTCGCCACTTTCGCATCTCTCAATGCCAATCCTAATCTTCTCTCCAGAATATCTTTACTGGTCATTGCCATTTCTTCTTGAATTACATAGACAATTTCTGCTCTGATAAATGGATGCTTTGGATGAATTAATACTTTTAATTCAGGTTGATTGTCTGTTAGTTTTAATACGTTTTCAGCAAATACACCGTATTTCTTCATTAAATGTTGTGTGATTTCTGGCGATACTTGATATTGTGCTGAAAGCTTTTCCCAATCTTCAAAACGATAACCTTCTGCACCATGTAATAATTGATAATCTGAAGTACAAGCAACAGGTTCTTGTTGCCAAAGATGCTCATAAATTTGGTCGATAGTATCTTTTGCCATCAATCGGTAAGTAGTCCATTTTCCGCCCATGATACTTACTAATTGACTGTTTTTATCAATTTCTACTTCATGGTCACGAACCAGAGATTTAGTATCAGAACCTTTTTCTGCTTTTCCCAACAATGGTCTTTGTCCTGCAAAACCGCTAGTAATTTCTTCAGGGCTTACTTCTTTTCCCAAATAACGATTTACGTAGCTTAATAAGTAAGGAATTTCATATTGCTCTAAATCTGGATTTTCAGAAAGTTTATCTTCCTCATCGGTTGTTCCTACCAAAAGATGGTCTTGCCAAGGAATGATAAAAAGTACTCGTCCATCATCCGTTTTCGGGACTAAAATGGCGGTTTCATTCTTCATTAAAGAAGCAGGGAGAACAATGTGCGCTCCACGACTTACTTTCATTCTTGGTTTTAATTTGGGGTTTGCCATTTTACGAACATGGTCAGCAAATGGTCCTGTAGCATTGATAAATACTTTTGATCGAATCGAGAAAGTATCACCATTTAAAGTATTCTTAATGTGAAGCCCCGTTAATTTTCCGTGATTATCTTTTTCAAAGCGAATGGCTTCGGCATAATTCAAAATTGTAGCACCTAACGTTTCTGCTTTTTGAAGTATTGCCAAACAGTAACGAGCATCGTCCAATTGTCCATCATAATACAATACTGCGGAGGTTAAATTTTCTTTTTTTAGTTCAGGAATTGTTTTCAAGGCTTCTTTACGAGACAGCCATTTACTTGCTCCAATACCATGATTTCCCGCAATCCATTCATAAAGTTTTAGTCCGATAGTCAAGTAAATTCCTTCTATCCAAGTATAACAAGGCGTTAATAAAGCTAATGGACGAGTAAGATGTGGTGCATTTTTTATCAGCGTATCTCTTTCATGCAAACTTTTCTGAACCATTTTGTATTGTTCCCAATCCAATTTTTTAACAGCTTGCTCCAAGTAACGAACGCCTCCGTGAATCAATTTGGTGGACTTTGAAGTGGTTTGCCCAGCAAAATCATTTTTATCAATTAATAATACTTTCAATCCTCTCAGGCTTGCATCCAGAGCAATACCTGCTCCTGTAGCTCCTCCACCGATAATACATAAATCAAATTGTTCTGTAATCGAAATTTTTCTTAACTGTTCTTTACGATTCATAATGGAATTGTTACCTGATGATTCACAAATATACCAATAATTGTTAATGTCAAAGATTATCAAAAAACTAAAGTATAAAAACAAAATAAAAGGCTCATCTACTTACAAAATTGTAAATAAATGAGCCTTTTATAGATATTTTTTTTACTATTGATTAAAGAATAACCATTCTATCGCTTTTGGAAATTCTTTGCCCCATTGGTCTTCGTTGTGCATTCCTTCTGGTTCATAAGAAAGATTGATTTCCGTTTTTCTAATGCCTTGTCTTTGGAAGGTTTGTTTCAGTTTCTCAACATTCGGAATCATCATTGTTCCTTCATCACCACCAGCGTAAATGTAGATATTGGTTGGTAAATGAGAAATAAAATCAATGGCATCAAAATAAATATTGGGCGAAACCCAAAGTGACGGAGAAAATACCATCAATTTTCCAAACACTTCTGGAAACATCAAACCTGCATAAATACTGATTAATCCGCCTAAAGAACTTCCGCCAATGCCTGTGAATTCACGTTCTGGTAAAGTTCTAAAATTGTTATCAATGTATGGCTTTAATGTTTTTGAGAGAAACTGAGCATATTTTCGTCCTTGACCTTTTCCCATTTTTGGGTTATTGTAAGGAGAATACTCTTGATAACGTTGTTCGCCACCATGTGCTACCGCAACAACAATGACATCGCCATGACCACGGGCAGCCAAAACGGCTAATTGTTTATCAATACCCCAGTTGCCAAACTCAGAACCACCACCAAAAAGGTTTTGGGCATCTTGTAAATAAATGACAGGATAATGTTTTTCTGATTTTTCGTAATTATGAGGAAGTAAAATATAAACCGCACGCTTTCTGTCAAACTGAGGAATTTCAAAAGCATCTGAAATCAAGCGAATTTCTGGCATTACATCTCCAGAAAGGTTTTCGCCGTCTAATCTCCAGTGTGGTACAAAATCTTTTAAAATGCCCGTTCTTACTTTGGCAATTCTGTTTGCGGTGGGTTTACCAAATTCATCTAATTCTACTTGATTCCATCCGCCTTTTGTATATTTATACTCAAAGCTTTCTGGCAATTTAATAGTATCTGGTAACTTCAATATGTATTTTCCGTCTTCAACTTTGTTTAAGCGGAATTCTTCTTTATTAGGAAGCCATTCGTTGAAACTGCCTGAAATATACACAGGTCTGTTGTCTTCAACGGGCGTGGTTAGTTCAAAATATAAAACACTTTTACTCATTATTGATCTGTTTGTCGAACCGCAAATTTAATCAAATAAAGTATGATATTTAGCTTTCGAAGGACGGATTTAGGCTATCTGTTCTCTTTTTTGTGTTGAATGGACACAAAATAATTAAGAGTGATGAATTATGAATGATGAGTTTCGATTTTAAAGTATTGATATGCAGGTGTTTAATTCTCAACGCTTTTCATGAACTACTTATAATAATAGTCAAGAAAATAGAAGTTGAAATTTTTATTTTATCCTAAATCAAACAATTAGCATCAAAAAATTACTCACTCAACACATACAAGTCTGCTAAATTCCTACCCAATCCATCGTAATCTAAACCGTAACCCAACACAAATTTATTTTCAATCTCGAATCCAATGTATTCTATCTCAATCGGTTGTTTCAAGGCTTCTGGTTTTTGGAAAAGTGTTGCAATCGTCAAAGAACTTGGGTTCTGTGCCAATAATTGCTTTTTGATTTCAATCATCGTCAAACCAGTATCAATAATATCCTCAATAATGATAATATCACGATTTTCGATACTTTCTGACAAACCCAAAATTTGGTGTACTTTTCCCGTAGATTCAGTTGCTTGATATGATGAAACCCGTAGAAAAGTAATTTCACAAGAAACAGTGATTGATTTCATCAATTCGGCGGCAAACATAAATGAACCATTCAAAATGGCTAAAAACAAAGGTTGTTTTCCAGCATAGTCTTGATTGATGGATGAAGCGAGTGCAGCGATTCGCTTTTCTAAAACACTTTGTTGGATGAATACTTCAAAATGTTTGTCGTGTACTTGTATCGTGGATTTCATAAATACTTGATTGCTAATTTGTAAAAATACGCTAAACTGAACGTTTAGACAAATCTTGAAATATCAGAAAATATTTAATGAAATATATTCTCAAATCTTCACAACACTTTTTAATAATGCTTTTCGTTGTATCATTCGTTAGAGCAATACTTAAAATTTCCTTAAATTTACATCCAGAAAAGACAATCATCCATGAAAAAAATATTTGATTTCTCGATTTATATAAAAGTATTCCTCTTGTGTTTTTTGATGTTTTCGCAACAACAAAACGCCAAAGCACAATGGTGGAAAGATACTGAAAAAGCAGAACAGGAGCGTTCAAAAGGGATGCTTTTGCTAACGGCTGAAGTTCAGATTGAAGCTACGCAGGCAATCAATCACATGTATAATTTTAAGTTTTACGAAGCCGAACGTGAATTCAATTACTTGAAAGTAAAATATCCTGACCATCCACTTCCTGATTTTTTATTGGGTTTGATGGAGTGGTGGAAAATTGTACCTAATACCGAAAATGTAATTTACGACGAACGTTGTATTGATTACATGGACAAGAGTATTGAAAAAGCAGAAAAAATTTGGGATGATTCTGAAAACCCAGAAGCGGCTTTTTTTATGGCGGCAGCTTATGCTTTTAAAGGACGTTTACATTCTGAAAGAAAACATTGGACGAAAGCGACTTTTGCCGCAAAAAATGCGTTGAAGTATCTCGACCGCTCAAGAAGTTTCTCTGATTTTAGTCCAGAATTGATGTTTGGCGACGGATTGTATAATTACTATTTTCATTATGTAAAAGAAAATTATGCTATGCTTCGTCCAGTACTTTGGTTGTTCCCAAAAGGTGATAAGCCAAAGGGAATCAGTCAGTTAGAAAAAGTAAGTTATAATGCTTTTTATACTCGTACAGAAGCCCGTTACTTTTTATTGCAGATTTATGGCATGGAAAACATGAATGAAAAAGCCTTGAATTTGTCGAAATACACTTATGAAACTTATCCCGACAATCCATTTTTTCAAAGATTTTATGCAAGAAGTGCTTTTGTAGCGGGTAGAGTAACGGAAGCAAAAACGATTGCCAAAAGTATCCTTCAAAAAATAGAGGAACATTATCCCGGTTATGAAGGCGTAAGTGGTAGATATGCCGCTTATATTTTGGGCTATTATGCCATGAATTATGACAGAGATGCCAAAGAAGCAAGAGCTTATTATCAAAAAACGATAGATTTTGCTAAACAAACTGGCTCTACAAATTCAGGTTATTACTGGTCATCGATGATTGCTTTAGGAAAAATCGCTTCGCAAGAACAAGATTATGATAAAGCAATTGAATACTTCAAACAAGTAATTGAAGATTCTGAGCGTAAATCGTCACAACGAGAAGAAGCTAAAAAATTACTTGCCGAAGCTAAAAAGGCTCGCAGAAAGAAAAAGTAATGATTTACACAAGGTAAAATCTTTCATAGATTTATTACAATATAAAGCCCTGACGCAAGTCATGGCTTTTATTTTTTAATGCCTGCTCCTCCAAATTTGTAATGAATTATTTGGGAAGTATCATCATATTTGTCTATATTTAAAATTCATAATTATTCAAATAAATGTACTTCTCGCTCTGTTCAGCAACTTTATCGTTGAAAATTCATTACCTCTACTGTATTTCAGAACATTGAATCTATTTAACATATCATGAAAGTTTCTACTGCTCAACCATTTCAAATCATTTATTCGGTACTCAGTCATGAATATCTCGGATACCTCTTTGAAGCTTTTATTGTTCAACTCGACGATAAAGAAGAACTTACTTTGTTGAATCAAAACGTATCCATCAAAAACATCAACGAGTTTGCACATGGCTTAGATAAAAATGATTTACAACTCGTAAAACTGATAAATTCGCTTCAATCAGAAAATATTTACAAAAAATTTGTAGGCTCAAAAAAGCGTTCAGTCGTTGATTTTTTCTTGAAAGTATATGACTCACAAAAAGGGGAAAAAGCTTTACAAGAAATGATTGCTACCTATGTAGAAAAAGTAAAAGCTGAAATGATGCCTTTGTTGCTTGGGAAAAAACTGTTCATCATGGGCAGTGATGGTAATCCAATTTGGCAACAAGTAGAAGTATTACCTGAAAAAGCGACCGTACTTTTTCATTTCATGAGGAATACAGATAATACACACTATTTCCCGACGATTAAATATGCGGGTGCTAAAGTGGATTTTCAATATAAAAATGCCTTTATCGTTTGCGACGAACCCGCTTGGATTATTATCGAAAACAAACTTTACCATTTTGCCAAAGAAGTAGATGGGAAAAAGCTTCGTCCTTTTCTACAAAAGCGTTTTATCGTGATTCCTAAAACCATTGAGGAAGATTATTATCGAAAATTCGTTTCGTCAATCATTACTATGTTTGATGTTTATGCAAAAGGTTTTGAAATTCGTTCGGAAGCTTATGCAGGCATTCCAATTTTGAATCTTGCGGAATCTCGAAGTCTTCAAACAGCACTAGCAGATAACGACGATATTGATAACCTGAAAGATGAAGATGTAGAATTGTCGATAAGTTTGGCTTTTAAATATGGAGAATATGCTTTTAAGTTCGATAGTTTTTCTACAGAAGTGAATGTTAGCATGGAAAAAAAGGGAGACGACTACGTTTTCCATAAAGTACGAAGAGATTTAACTTTCGAAAAATCTACTTTGGCGATGCTTGACACATTGGGTTTGGAGCTTAAAAATGGTAAAATGATTTTACCAAAAAGTGAAGCTTTTGCTTGGATTCAGAAGAATTATCAAACCTTAACCGAAGCGGGTTTTGGCATAGAACAAAGCGTGGAAGATGATGGCAAAAAGTATTTCTTGGGTTTTTCAAACATTGAAGTAAATATTACAGAAGGAAACGATTGGTTTGATATTAATGCCATTGTTCATTTTGGGGATTTTGAAATTCCTTTTTTGAAACTTCGTAATTTGATTTTACAGAAAAAGAAAGAATTTACTTTGCCCAACGGTGAAGTTGCCGTGATTCCAGAAGTTTGGTTTACTCAATATTCAGAGCTATTCGCTTTTATCGAACATCATACTGAAAGAGATGGCTTTATTCTGAAAAAGCATCACCTTTCATTGGTACAAGATTTACAGAGTGAATCTTTGGCTACGGCAGTACTCAGCAGAAAATTAGAAAAGCTACGAGATTTTGATGAAATCCATGCTTATGATTTACCAAAAGGTTTCAGAGGGAGTTTGCGTCCATACCAAAAAGCGGGTTACGATTGGATGCGCTTTTTGAACGATTATCATTTTGGCGGTTGCTTGGCAGATGATATGGGTTTAGGAAAAACTGTTCAAACCTTAACATTATTGCAATCGCAAAAAGAGCAAAAAATAGGGCAACCCAGTTTATTGATTTTGCCTACTTCCTTGATTTATAATTGGGAAATGGAAGCTCGCAAATTCACACCTGAACTAAAAATATTGACTTATACTGGTACTTATCGGGATAAAAATATTGAAGTATTTGATAATTATGATGTTGTATTGACAACCTACGGCATTATTAGAATTGATATTGATTTACTAAAAAATTACCGTTTTAATTATGTGATTTTGGATGAATCGCAAGCGATAAAGAACCCGTCATCATACATTACGAAAGCGGTAATGCAATTGAATTCCCGCAACCGTTTGGTACTTACTGGTACTCCGCTTGAAAATAGTACGATGGATTTATGGTCGCAAATGACTTTCATTAATCCAGGATTATTGGGAACTCAACATTTTTTCAGAAATGAATTTCAAGTTCCGATTGAAAAAAAGGGCGATGATGCAAAAATCCATCGCTTGTATTCAATCATCAAACCATTTATGTTGCGAAGACATAAATCGCAAGTAGCTACAGAATTGCCTCCGAAGATAGAGAGTATTCATTATGCACAAATGTCGGAACACCAAGAAAAGGAGTACGAAGAAGCAAAATCGTATTTCAGAAACTTGATTCTAGCACATATCGATGAGCAAGGAATGGCTATGTCGCAAATGATTGTGCTACAAGGTTTAACCAAATTAAGACAATTGGCGAATCATCCAAGAATGGTTGATACTGACTATGAAGGAGATTCTGGAAAATTGGAAGACGTGATGGACAAACTGGAATCTATTTTAGGTAAAGGACATAAAGTGTTGATTTTTAGTCAATTTGTAAAACATCTTGACCTTTTCAGAGAACGCCTTGATAAAGAGGCTCGTCCTTATGCGTATTTGGATGGAAGTACGCACGACCGCCAAGCACAAGTAGAGAAATTCCAGCAAAATGAAGATATACAGATTTTCTTGATTTCTTTAAAAGCTGGAGGTTTGGGACTCAATTTAACGGCTGCCGATTATGTCTTTATTTTAGACCCTTGGTGGAATCCTGCGATTGAGGCACAAGCCATCGACAGAGCACATAGAATCGGGCAAGTAAATACAGTATTTACCTATAAATTCATTACAAAAAATACCGTTGAAGAAAAGATTTTGGCTTTACAACAAAGCAAACAACGTCTTGCCAATGAATTAATTACGACAGAAGAAAGCTTTGTGAAATCTTTAACCAAAGACGATGTTTTGGCTTTATTAGAATAAAATTTTCTTTTTCTCCGAACTAACCAATTTGTCAAATTTCACCTTCATGAAATACGTTAGAATCGTTAAAATGATTGTGATAATGATTCCTTCTTCAAGGTAATTAGCACTTGTATTGGCAGGTGTTGAATACCAAATATAAATTAAAAAGGCAACCAAGATGATTTCTACGAAGAAAAATACAGATAGTATCCCAGCAATGAGGGATAATAAAAGAGGTCTGAGTTTATCGAAAATTGATTTCTTTTTTTGCATTTTCTCAAAAAAATAGGCGGATTGAAAACCCGCCTTATGTAATTGTAATAAAGTATTTTTTAGAAGAAAAATCCACCAACACGTAATACCAATGGACTACCGTAAGGAGAATTATATTCTTTATAAGTAAGGTTATACAGAGCGGTGATTTGAAAACCTCCAAAACCAAAGCCAAGACCTGCCAAGGTTTGTACAGGATATTCAAATGAAGCACCCGCTTGTTTATAATAATACTTTTGTAGTTCTGCCTGAGCAAACATATTCGATGCAATATTATCCAAGAAATGCAGACGATACTGTCCGAAAACTCTTGGTCCGTACTGGTTTAGCGAAGCAAAGTATTTTTGCTTGTAATATTGATAGTCAACTGCAACACCAACGATAAAATCATTAGTGGCTTGATAACCAACCATCGGCGAAATACCAATTACTGTTGGATTTCCAAATTGCAAACCACCAAGTCCGCCACCAAAACGTATTCTTTGGCTAAAAGGTAAATCTCTAACGTCTTGTTCTTCGTCTAAATCCCGAACAGAACTATCTTGTTTAATAACAACAGGAGCTTGTGAATAAGAAGTTGTATAAGCAGCAATAGAGATTAGAATGATAAAAAGTAATTTTTGCATGGTTATAATTTATTTTTTCCTAGAAACCTTAATAGAATCCGCTAATTTAACGCAAAGATTATCTATTTTCTTGTAAAGCACGAAACAATCTTTTTGGAAAACGTGTCTCCTAATAAATAGGTTTAATTTCTTGCCTTTTTTATCATTGTTTGATTGTTGAAAAGCCAGTTTTCACAGTCTAGAATTTCTTATCTTTGTTTCATGAACAATTCCGAAATCATCAACCAGCCTCATACTGCATTTGAAGACCTTGACCCAAAACGTTTTATCATCATCAAAGGGGCAAGAGTAAATAACCTAAAAAATATTGATGTTGCCATTCCTCGCAATAAACTGGTCGTGATTACGGGTTTGTCGGGTTCGGGAAAATCGTCCTTAGCTTTTGATACACTTTTTGCCGAAGGGCAACGGATGTACGTTGAAAGTTTAAGTTCTTATACTCGTCAATTCTTGGGACGAATGGAAAAACCTGATGTCGATTACATCAAAGGAATTTCGCCAGCGATTGCCATCGAACAAAAAGTTTCGAGTAAAAATCCTCGCTCTACGGTGGGAACTACCACTGAAATTTACGATTATCTAAAATTGCTTTTTGCCAGAATTGGAATAACCTTTTCGCCGATTTCTGGAAATGAAGTACGTAAAGATACCGTGACGGATGTTGTGAATTATTTGTTTACTAAAGACGAAGGACAAAGAGTAATGGTGCTGTCGCCGCTGTATTTGAAAGAAGGACGGAAGCTTTCAGAAGAAATGAAAATTCTACTTCAAAAAGGCTATACTCGTATTGTCATTGATGAAGAAACGAAATTTTTAGAAGAACTTTTAGAAGATAAAGAAGCACTGAAAAATCTTCCTGCCATAGATTTATTCAGTAATAATTATAAAATTCTCATCGACCGTGTGGTGATTAAAAAAGAAGCCGACGGACAACCTGAAGAGGAAACACAATTTCGTCTTTCGGATTCTATTCAAACGGCTTTTTTTGAAGGAAATGGTACTTGTTTTGTAGAAATTGTAGGCGATGAAACGAAAATATTCTCCGATCGTTTTGAAGCCGACGGAATTGTTTTTGAAGAACCTTCTTTGAATTTATTGAGCTTCAACAATCCTTATGGTGCTTGTAAACGCTGTGAAGGTTTTGGTAGAATTCTCGGACTTGACCCTGATTTAATCATTCCTGATAAAGGTGTTTCTGTTTATGAAGGAGCGATTGCTCCGTGGAGAACCGATAAAATGAGCGAATGGCTGATTCCATTGTTGAAAAAGGGTACAAAATTCGATTTCCCAATTCATCGACCTTACAAAGATTTGACAGACGAGCAAAAGGAATTACTCTGGACGGGAAATGAGTACTTTCAAGGTCTGGATGATTTCTTTGCGATGTTGGAAAAAGAAACGCATAAAATCCAGTACCGAGTAATGCTTTCACGCTATCGTGGGCGAACTACTTGTCCAGATTGTAAAGGTTCACGTTTGCGAAAAGATGCAGGTTATGTGAAAATCGCAGGAAAATCAATCATTGATTTGGTACTCATGCCTTTGAGTGATGTAAGCGATTACTTCAAAAATCTTGATTTGCCTGATTATCAATATGGGGTTTCTAAAAGAATTTTAGTAGAAATAGAAACTCGTTTAGAATATATGGAGAAAGTTGGATTGGGCTATTTAACACTTAACCGCTTGTCTTCAACACTTTCAGGAGGCGAATTCCAACGCATCAAATTGGCTACTTCTTTGGGAAGTGCCTTGGTGGGTTCAATGTACATTTTAGATGAACCTTCTATCGGTTTACATCCAAGAGATACGCAAAGATTGGTTTCAGTGTTGGAATCTCTGCGAGATATGGGCAACACCGTCATTGTGGTAGAACACGAAGAAGAAGTAATGCGTGCGGCTGACCAAATTATTGATATTGGTCCAGATGCAGGAAGTAATGGCGGGAAATTGGTTTTTCAAGGAAATTGGGAAACCATTAATGATATTGAAACGAAAGCAAAACCAGAAGCTGGGTTTTCGCATACGATTAATTTTTTAACAGGACACGATACGATAGAAGTACCCAAATTCCGTAGAAAATCAACCAGTTTTATTGAAGTAAAAGGTGCTTACGAAAATAATTTAAAGGATGTTAGTGTTAAGTTTCCTTTGGGAATTTTGACGGCTGTAACGGGTGTAAGTGGTTCGGGAAAATCTACGTTAATTCGTAAAATTTTGTATCCAGCTTTGGGTCGTCATTTGGGAACTTATACCGACGAAGCAGGGAAATATGCCGAAATTAGTGGAAGTATTGGCAAAATTGAAGCTGTAGAAATGGTTGACCAAAATCCGATTGGGAAATCGTCTCGCTCAAATCCTGTGACATACATTAAGGCTTATGACCAAATCAGATTATTGTATTCCGAACAACCAATTGCCAAAGCCAGAGGTTATAAGCCTGCACATTTTTCATTCAATGTAGAAGGCGGACGTTGCGAAACCTGTCAAGGAGAAGGCTTCGTGACGATTGAAATGCAATTTATGGCGGATGTAAAATTGAAATGTGAGTCTTGTGGAGGAAAACGTTTTAAACAAGAAATTTTAGACGTAAAATTCAATGAGAAAGACATTGCAGATATATTAGACATGACTGTCGATGAAGCGATTGACCTTTTCAAGAAAGACCAAGCTAAATTAGCCGATAAATTATTGCCTTTACAAGAAGTTGGTTTGGGTTATGTGAAATTGGGGCAATCGTCTAATTCACTTTCGGGCGGAGAAGCCCAAAGAGTAAAATTGGCAAGTTTCTTAGGAAAAGGAAACTCGAACAAAGGTAAAACGCTTTTCATTTTTGATGAACCAACCACAGGCTTACATTTTCATGACATCAAGAAACTTTTGAAAGCCATCAATGCTTTAGTAGAACAAGGAGATTCAGTAATTATTATTGAGCATAATATGGAAGTGATAAAATCTTCAGATTATATCATCGACTTGGGTCCAGAAGGCGGAGAAAAAGGAGGTTTTGTTACTTTTGAAGGAACACCCGAACAAATGGCTAAGATAGAAGGGAATTACACGGCAGACTTTTTGAAGGAAAAATTGAAATAATTTACTCATTTTGACTTTATGGCGGTAAAGTTAAAATGATTTAGTTGTTCTGTTGACTAGTGTTGATGAGTTGCTGTTTTCTGATTAATTTTTGATAGGTAAGTGTTCTAAGCATACCAATTTTAATCTTGCGTTTCAGTGCGTCTGTTTCTGATTTGTAAGTGTTTTGTCCTTTCAATAATTCTTCGACGATATTAGTTACTAAGACTTCAACGGATTCCGCTGTTAACATGAGAGGCTTTTTTTTCATCGTTTTGGGGCTTGTCTAAGGTGAAATGCGTTTAAAGGTCATTTTCTATTAATTCTGAACATAAGTTAATATTTTTTGTTTGACAAAAAAATAATTTCTTCCTGTTTTTTGTCAAACAACACGTTTTTTTATCTCTTAAAATATTGGAAATAAATCAAAAGCTTATTTTCAGTCAATATTAATAGCTTTTCAATACTAAATACCTATAATCCCTGATGTTTGCTAAATCGTTACAACTTTATAGAAATGCTTACTTAGGATTACCCAAATCTGTATGGTTACTTTCTGGAGTAATGTTTGTAAACAGAAGTGGTACAATGGTTTTACCTTTCTTGTCGCTTTACTTAACCCAGAAATTACATTTTAGTGTAACCGATGCTGGTATTGTGATGGGCGTGTATGGAACAGGAGCATTATTTGGTACTTTTTTAGGAGGAAAACTGACGGATAAAGTCGGGTTTTATTACATCCAATTTTTCAGTTTACTGTTCGCAGGAATGATGTTATTGGTGATAATGCACCTCACTAATTTTTATGCCATTTGTACAGGAGTATTCATTTTTACTTTATTGGGTGATTGTTTTCGTCCAGCCAATGCTGCTGCTTTAGCGTATTATAGTGAAGTGGAAAACCGTACTCGTTCTTTTTCTTTGAATCGTTTAGCAATTAATTTAGGTTGGTCGATAGGTGGTGGAATGGGTGGAATTCTTGCCGAAATCAATTACGATTTACTCTTTTGGGCAGATGGAATTACTTGTATTGTAGCCGCCATTTTGTTAAGAGTTTTACTAAAAGTACCTGTTCAAAAAAGTAAAAATGAGGCTGAAACATTGTTAGCAAAACCATTAATACGTTCACCTTATCAAGATAAAGTATATTGGTTTTTTATGGTTTGTGTTACGCTATACGCCATTTCATTTTTTCAATTATTCAGTTTAGAACCGCTGTATTTCAGAACGGTGTATCATTTACCCGAATCGCAAATTGGTTTATTGATGGTTTGTAATGGCTTGATGATTGCTTTTATCGAAATGATTTTGGTACATCAATTAGATGGTAAATTCCTAAAAACAAACCTGATTGCGATTGGAACAGCCTTAACAGCTTTGTCTTTTTGGGTTTTTAATACCTATTTTTTTGTCGGAATATTGTGGATTTCCATCATTTTGAATACTGTAGGAGAAATGTTTGCGATGCCATTCATGCAAAGTTTTTCGATAGAACGCTCAGATGAATCTAACCGTGGACAGTACATTGCCATGTACACCATGTGTTATTCTTTTGCACAAATTACCTCGCCAACCATTGGCTCGCAAGTAGTTGATAATTTCGGTTTTACTACTTTGTGGTATGTAATGGGTTGTTTTTGCTTGTTATCAACAGTTGGCTTTTTGTATTTAAAAACTTTGAAGTAAAATCTGATGCAACCTTTGTTATCAATATTGTATCTTTGAATAAGCTGTCAGCTTTCAGCCATGAGCTTTGAGCTATCAGTTTTGAACTTTTTAACTATAACCGCTCACTCTGTTTAAAAAAGCTTATAGCTCAAAACTCATAGCTTAAATCTCTAACATGTCTCTAAAAAACGCCAAAATACTTGCTATCGACGATGACCCAGATGTACTGGTTGCTGTGAAAATGTTACTTCGTCCTGAAGTAAAAGAAATCGTTACCGAAAAAAATCCTGAACGTATTCAATCATTATTGGCTCAAACTCAATTCGATTTGATTTTGCTGGATATGAATTACAAAAGTTCATTAAATACAGGAAATGAAGGCATTTTTTGGTTGAGAAAAATTAGAGAAATTAATAAATCTGTAGCCGTAATTATGATTACTGCTTATGGAGATATTGATTTGGCAGTACGTTCGGTGAAAGAAGGAGCAACTGATTTTGTATTGAAACCTTGGCGAAATGAAAAATTATTGGTCACTATTGAAGAAGCTCTTGAAAAATCTGCTTTAGAAAATCCTGTCTCAAATAAAAATAAAAAAAGTGTAGCACCGACCATTATCAATTCTTTGCTTGGTAAAAGTGAAGCCATGCAGGATATTTTCTATAAAATTGAAAAGATTGCTCCGACGGATGCTAATATTCTAATTTTGGGAGAAAACGGAACAGGAAAAGGAGAAGTAGCAAAATTGATTCATCAGAAATCATTGCGAGCAGGCAAACCTTTTGTTCATGCAGATTTGGGTTCTTTAACGGAAAGCTTATTTGAATCTGAATTGTTCGGACATAAAAAAGGAGCATTTACCGATGCCCGTGAAGATCGTGCTGGTCGTTTTGAATCTGCTAATAAAGGCACTTTATTTTTGGATGAAATCGGAAATATTTCTTTGCCACAGCAAGCAAAATTATTGACTGTTTTGCAGAATAGAGAAGTAACTCGTTTGGGAACAAACACGCCTGTATCTATTGATATTCGTTTAATTTCTGCAACGAATGCTCCAATCAAAGAAATGTCGGCACAAAATCAGTATCGTAAAGATTTAATTTATCGACTCAATACCATTGAAATTACTTTGCCACCACTTCGTAGTCGTGGCGATGATGTTGTTTTACTAGCGGAGTATTTTACAAAAACTTACGCTCAACAATATCATAAAAATCTTCATGAAATTGACGAAAAAGCCAAAGACAAATTGCGTAAATATGCTTTTCCTGGGAATATTCGGGAATTGCAACATGCCATCGAAAGAGCCGTAATTATGTCGGATGAACAAGTATTAACAGCTCGTGATTTGGACTTAAGTTCTTCTATCGAAAATCCGATAGCTGTGAGTAGTGAACCAAATACTTTACGGATTGATGAAATGGAAAAATCAACCATTCTGAAAGCCATCGAAAGACATGACGGAAATATCACCAAAGCTGCTCGTGAATTAGGTTTAACTCGGACCGCTTTGTATAGACGTTTAGGGAAGTATGATATTTAATCAAATTTCAGCGATAAATGATATGCTAAACAACTAAATTCAATGCACAATTAGATAAAAAACATGAATAAAAACGTAGAAAAACTTTATCAACTAGCTGGAAAAACATCTCGAAAAATTATTGGTTTAATGTCTGGTACTTCAATGGATGGTTTGGATGTTGCTCTTTGTGAAATTTCAGGAAGTGGCGAAGGAACAGTTGTTAAGCTATTGAATTTTGAAACGGTTGATTATTCAGAAGCCATCAAAATTGAAATTAGAAAGGTATTTGCCAAAAAAACAATAGATTTTCAACACTTAGCTTTATTGAATGAATGGATAGGTTTATTACATGCTGAAATGATTTTGGATTGTTTGAAAACGTGGAAAATTGACGCAGAAGAAATAGATTTAGTCGCTTCGCATGGACAAACTGTGATGCACGCTCCTAAAATTTTGCATCAGCAAGAAATGTTTCCGAATGCCACTTTACAAATTGGCGATGGCGACCATATCGCTGTAAAAACAGGCATTATTACCCTGTCTGATTTCAGGCAAAAACATATTGCGGCTGGTGGTGAAGGTGCTCCTTTAGCCGTTTATGGAGATTACTTTATTTTCGGAAAAAAGGGTGAAAATCGTATTATGCTCAATATGGGTGGGATTGCTAATTTTACTTTTTTACCCGCCAGTATGAATCCAGAAGAAGTATTTGTAACGGATACTGGAACAGGAAATACCTTGATTGATGCTTTTACAAGATATTATTTCCCTGAATTGGCTTACGACAAAGATGCTGCCATTGCCAAACAAGGAACTGTAAACACAAGATTATTAGAAGTATTAAAAGCAGATAATTTCTTTTTTGCACCTTTTCCAAAAACAACTGGTCCAGAATTATTCAGTATTGATTATGTCAAGAATGCTCAAGTACTCAGTAAAACAGAAAATATTGCGGTGAATGATTTATTGGCAACGCTTACTCGATTCAGTGCTGAAACCATTTCAGAAGCTATTCATTGGGCGGTTGGTTCGCAATCGTTAGCAGATTTCAATATTTATCTTTCGGGTGGAGGAATGCATAATCCATTGTTGGTTCAATGGTTGAAAGAATTAATTCCTGCTAATTTCTTTAAAACGGATGATTTGGGTATTTCTGGCGATGCGAAGGAAGCAGTACTTTTCGCCATTTTAGCCAATGAGACAGTTGCAGGAGGAGAATCAGATTTTGGCACAAGAAAAGGAATTCCTTCGGTAGCGATGGGCAAGATTTCTTTTCCAAGTTAGTGCAACCTTTGATTGTTGCTTTGCATCTAATGAGAGAGTTGTAGGATGTCGGATTTCTGATGTCGGATTTCGGTAACTTTTTAATTGATTTCAAAACTCATACATTCACAATTAGACAATAAGCATCATGAAAAACATCGCTAAATCTCTTTCAATCGTATTTATTACGTTTTTTTCAGTAGTAACCACTTTTGCACAACTTACTAAAGAAAACCGTACAATTGGTAGTTTCAAAACTATTCGAGTTACAAGTGGGATAGATTTGTATATTAAGCAAGGAAATGCACAATCAGTTACTGTGAGTGCTGATAAGGATAAAATCAATGACATCGTTACAGAAGTAAAAGATGGAGGCTTGAGTATCTATGTTGAAAACTCTAAATGGGGTTGGTTTAATTGGAATTCTAAACCAGTAAAAGTATATGTTACGATAAAAGATTTAGCTGGTATTTCTGCCACAGGGGGGTCAGATGTTTATTCAGAAAATAGATTAGATTTAATTAAACTTAACGTAAGTGCCACAGGGGGTTCGGATGTTAAATTAGAACTTGATGCCGACGAACTTACTTGTCAAACAACGGGTGGTTCTGATGTTACCTTGGTTGGAACGGCTACTGTTTTTAAAGCATCATCAACAGGAGGAAGTGATTTAAAAGCTTCTGATTTAAAAACAAGTTTCTGTAGTGTTTCGTCAACTGGTGGTTCTGATGCCTATGTTTGGGCTGAAAAAGAAATTAGTATTACTGCTACTGGTGGTAGCGACGTATATCACAAAGGCAATGCAAGAGTAGTGAAATCAAGCTCTTCGGGCGGTTCTGATATTCATAAACGATAGATTTTGACTAAACATGAGTCATCCCGAATTTTCTCATCAAATAACGAGTTTTGGGTTGTTTTGTAGTTTTTATCGCCTTGTCCTTACTTTTCTTTTCTTGATAAAAGAAAAGTAACAAAAGAAAATCAAGAATTCCTAAACTCGCTTCGCTCAAACAGTAGGAATTCGTTGCTCATCAATCATAAAAAAGAGGTCGAAATTAGTTTTTCGACCTCTTTTTTATGATTTTTAAAATTCGGGATGACACATGTTGTCAATTCTCATCTTCATCTTCACTTTTCTTTTTCGCTTTGGGTGCTTCGTAAATGATTTTCCCTTTGTTGTCTCGTTCCTGCAAAACTACTGTTTCAGAAGTGTCAAATTTATCTTTTGGATAAAGCGTTTCCTTTTTTAAACGTCCCATCGCACCAAATTGATGATACTCTCGCCAACGACCGATTTTTACGCTATCATCAAATTTCCCTTCTTCTTTTAGCTGTCCGCCTTCATAGAATGAGCGATATTCACCTGTTACTTTGCTGTATCTTACAGGAATTACTTCCTTGATTTTGGTCTCAGTTTTGTCGTAATAACTAATTTTTGAATCAGCAAAAAAGCCCTTTTTATACTTTTCTTTTGTAAGAAGAATATACTCTTGATTATAAGTTTCCCAACGACCATCTTTTACACCAACATAGAAAAAACCTTCTTCTACTAACTCATCGTTTACATATTTTTTATAAGGTCCGTGACAAATTTCTCCGTAGTTTTTATCTTTTCTAGGCACATTGGTTACTCTTCTAAGTTTTGGGTCGTACCACCAAATTTCTTTGGCATAAATACTTGGCTCGGCTTCGTCAGGATTTCTCAGTACATGAATTTCTTCAACGGTTAATCTTGTTCCTGAGCCATATTCGCCAATGCGTAATTCAAATTTTATATCTTCGTAGGAATCTTTAGGCTGTTTCTTGACTTTACTTTTCTTTTTTGATTTATTGATTTTTAAACCTAAATCAGCAGTTAAATCAGCTGCATCGCTACTTAGTCTTTTAAATTCATCTTGATTATTTTGTATTGTTTTCTTGGCATTTTTCACATTGTCTAATAAATCAGACTGGATTAAACCTAAACCGCCTAAAATCCCACCTTTTTTCTTGGCAGAAGTATCGGTTTGTGGTTTGGCGTTCGTTTTGAATTCATCATTTTGTGCAAATGAGCATTGGGAAACGAACGAAAATATAAATATTAAAAAGAAAAAGATAGACTTCATTTTTATAGACGAAAAGATATTATGGAATCAAAAGAATCGAAAATCAGCAGGTTTACCATAGCAGATTTTCCTGTTATCAACTTGAAATGGTTACCTTTGTGAACGAAAATACGAATAATTTATTTTTATAAGTAAAGATAAGGAATTTCGTTCTATCACAAGAACAGAGCAAATCATACGATATATATCTTGGAAAAAGACGCTAAAATTTACATCGCTGGTCACCGAGGAATGGTGGGTTCGGCAATTCATAGAAAACTACAAGAAAAAGGTTTTACTAATTTTATCTTGAAAACCTCTAAAGAACTTGATCTTCGCAATCAGCAAGCCGTTGCCGATTTTTTTGAAAACGAAAAGCCTGAATATGTATTTCTGGCTGCGGCAAAAGTAGGAGGGATTATCGCTAACAATACTTATAGAGCCGATTTTTTGTATGAAAACTTGTCTATCCAAAACAATGTTATTCATAGTTCCTTTGTGAACAAAGTGAAAAAATTGATGTTTTTAGGTTCTTCGTGTATTTATCCAAAATTAGCTCCACAGCCTTTAAAAGAAGAGTATTTGTTGACAGGCTTGTTGGAAGAAACTAATGAACCTTATGCCATTGCTAAAATTGCTGGAATTAAAATGTGTGAATCGTACAGAAGACAGTACGGTTGCGATTTTATTTCGGTAATGCCAACGAATTTGTATGGACCAAATGATAATTACGATTTACAAAAATCGCATGTGATGCCTGCGATGATTCGTAAATTTCATGAAGCTAAATTAGCTGGAAATGCAGCCGTAACGCTTTGGGGAACAGGGTCGCCAATGAGAGAATTTTTACATGCTGATGATTTAGCAGAAGCTTGTGTTTTCTTGATGGAAAATTACAGTGAAGAAGAGTTTATCAATGTTGGAACAGGAACAGACGTAACGATTAAGGAATTAGCGGAAACCGTAAAAAAAGTAGTTGGTTTTACGGGTGAATTGATTTGGGATACTGCTAAACCAGATGGTACTCCAAGAAAATTGATGGATGTTTCAAAACTTCATGCTAAAGGGTGGAAGCATACAATCGCATTAGAACAAGGAATTGCTTTGGCATATCAAGATTTTCTAGTTCATCACGATACTTTGAGATTGTAATGAATTCTTCTCTATTTAGGAAATGAATTTTTCCTAAATAGAGAAGAAGAAAATTATACTTTCTTCGCTGGATTTCCGAAAACTGTTTCACGAGCTTTCACGCTTTCAACGACTACCGAACCTGCACCAATTCTGGCTCCTTTTCCGATTTTCACGCCTGAAACAATGGTTACGCCTGAACCAATAAAAACGTTATCATCAACCGAAACGCCTGCTCCGATGATACTTCCAGCTCCAATTTGAACGAAATCTCCTATTTTGGCATCATAATCCACAATCACACGACTGTGAAGTAAATTATGACTTCCAATTTCGGCACGTGCGTTAATGATTGTTCCTGCTGAAATCAAATTTCCATGTCCGATTGTGGCAGTGGCGGCAATGGCAGTTTGTTCGTGAATGGCATTTACAGGTTGTACTTTTTTATCATTATGCAACATTTCTACCAAATTCTGACGAACTTTCAATTCGTCGATTGCGATAAATACTTCACATCTTTTCCCGATTAATTTGGTATAATCATCGTCGTCAGTACTTCCCATCACGATTACATCGTCGATTTCTGTATTGTGCAATTCCTTGTTATCGTCCAAAAAAGCATAGACTACCACATTATTTGTCTTGAAAATATCAAGGGCGACAGCTCCTAAACCGCCTGCACCTAAAATCATTACTGGATTCTCCATACATTTTTCCTGATTCGTTGAATCAAGTTACAATTTTACTCCGTTATTAATTTTATAAATTACTTTTCCGTCTTTTACTAATTCAAAATCCGCTTTTTGCCCCAAACCAATTTTTTTTTCTGCACTGAATGTCAAGCCTGTGGCATCAATTTCGTCTGTACCAAAAAATACCGACATATCGCCAATTTCCTCAATGACAGAACTTTGCGTAAAATAGTCTCTGCCTTTTACAGGTTTTTCGTTTCTATTAATGGCAATATCAGCTTGATAAGTACTATTTCCTTTCTTGATGGTGGCATTTCTGATAATTAAATCAAAAATCACTTTATCGTTTACAGGAATTGCATCGTACTCTTTGATATTTTCTTTTTCGTAAGATTTATCCGAAATCATTTTCAAACCTGTAAGTATCGAAACAAAATTCAATTTTCGGATATACTGTTTTTCTGGGTCGCCTTTAAAACCACCCGATTCTATCAAAATCAGGGTCGAACCCCATTTTTGAATATTATCGCCAAAAGCTCGTGGTTCAAAATCTGAAGGCCATTTCCCAACGGCATTCGGAATAAAAGGCTGTAAAGCATGATTCATTCCAACGATAATCAACATGGCTTTTTTTCGGGTTTCGTTTACTTCTTGGGCTTCGTTATAAGCCGTTGCCAAAAAAGAAATAGTGGCTAAGTTTCCCGTTTTACCAGCCGAATAACGTCTGCCTTTGTCGTGAAGATTGAATGAAAAATCAGGTTTTAAATCGAAAACTAATTTTTTCAATAAACTTCCTTCTGGCGTTTGCGTTGCCAAAGCGTCACGATTCATATCAATTCCCAAAGCCGTGTAGCGTGTCCACGCCTCAGCCCCGTCAGGATTCAACATCGGAACAAAATAAAAAGTGCATTCTTTCAGCAAATTTGTTCGTAATTGCGTCAGTGTTTGGTCTTCGTTGGCGGTACTTTTTTTATTTTCCAAAAAATTAAAAATATCCATCAAAGCCATTGTTGCCGTAGCTTCATCGCCGTGCATTTGCGACCAAAGCAGTACTTTAGTTTTTCCTGTACCACATTTTATCAAGAAAATATCTCTTCCTTCGCTCGACTGCGTAGCTTTTGATACTTCAAACAAAGGATTTTTCTTCATTTGTTCAATTCTGTCCACCAAAGTTTGGTGTCCGAATCTACGTTTTGTTACGGTCGATTCACGGAAAATATCGTGATTTTCGTGAAGTACTTTCCCTAAATTCTGAGCGTAATTTTCTGATATAACATTCATCATAAACATCAAGGTAATTATTATCTTTTTCATGGCTTTGTTTATAAAAAAGTTTCGTCGGGTTCTTGGTATTTTTTTACGGCAATTTTCTGGGCTGAATAAATTCCTGAATGCCCCGAAAATGCGTAAGCCATCACGCAAGCCAAAGCCAAATAAATAGCAGACTCTGCTCCGAATAATTCTATTCCCATTAAAGTACAAGCAATGGGCGTATTAGAAGCTCCTGCAAAAACACCTACAAAGCCCATTCCAGCCAAAAGAGCTATCGGAAGCGGAATAAAATTCGTCAAAGCATTTCCCATCGTTGCTCCGATATAAAACAAGGGCGTTACTTCTCCACCTTTAAATCCTGAACCTAAAGTAAGCGTTGTAAAAAATGTTTTTGCCAAAAAATCATAGAAAGGTAGTTTTTCGCTAAATGCTTCCACAATCACGGGAACGCCCAAACCATTATATTTTGAAGTACCCACCGCAAAAAATAAAATGGCTAAAATCACGCCACCGATTACTGGTCGCAAAGGTGGATAAGGAATTTTACTTTTGAATAAATTACTCCAAAAATGAGTGCTTTTGGCAAATAACATTCCAACCAAACCAAACAAAATACCGGCGAGCATTGCCCACAAAATTGTCGGAATTGTTAAATGTGGTACAGCTGGAATAGCATAATGTGTATGACCAACATGCCAAAGTTCCTGACAAGTATAATCTGCAATCAGAGCCGAAAAGAGACTTGGCAAAATGGCTTCGTAACGTACTTTTCCGATAAAAGCTACTTCTAATGCAAAAAATGTTCCTGCCAAAGGAGTACCAAAAACCGAAGCGAAACCAGCACTTACACCCATTATCAGCAATATCTTTCGGTCTAAGTCGTTGAATTTTAAAGGTTTTGTAAAAAAATCAGCAATTGCTCCGCCCATTTGTACAGCCGTTCCTTCTCTTCCTGCCGAACCACCCACCAAATGCGTGAGCAAAGTAGTCAATAAAATCAACGGCATCATTTTAGAAGGAATAGTTTTTTCAGGATGCTGAATTTCTTCAATCAATTGATTATTTCCTTTGGCTACGTCTTGTCCGAAGTAATGATACATAACACCAACTGCTAAACCTCCTAATGGTAAAAGCCAAATCAACCAAGGATGATTTTCACGGAAGTGAGTTGTCCAATCGAGTGAAACTAAAAAGAAAGCCGAAGCCGAACCAATTGCCAAACCGACAAGTACTGCCATTAAAAGCCACTTCAATGTGAATTTCAGCACAAAGATTTGTTGATTCATATCATTTATGTTGGTGAATTAATCAAACAAAATTACGGAATGTATTTCAATATAAATAAGCGTACTGAATGGCTGATTGGGCGTTAGCGGTTTCAGATTAGTATTTTACGAAGGATTAAGCGAAGTTGGCGTAGCGGCAAAGCCTTGCGGTTGCTGTTTTGAGTGCGGCAACCGCAAGGCTTTGCCGCTACAAAAATTAATCTAAGAAATATTTTGAACAAATTAAATCATCCATACAGCTTTAAGTTCGGATGTGTGAATGGGTCGTGTTTTATTTTTTTTTCAAAAAAAATAATTCGATTGAACCTATTTTATATTTGTATGTTATAACATTAAATGTATAGACATTGAATATTTCAAAAACTTTTTAACTAACAATACAATGGCAAATGCAACTTGGGCAATCGACGCTTCACACTCAGAAATTCAGTTTAAAGTAAAACACTTAGTAATTACAACAGTAACAGGAAACTTCAAAGAATTTAGCGGTTCAGTAGAAGCTGATGATGATTTTGATGGTGCATCAATTTCATTTGAGGCAAATACGGCATCAATTAATACGAATAGCGAACAACGTGACGGTCACTTGAAAAGTGCAGATTTCTTTGATGCTGAACAATTCCCAACTTTATCATTCAAATCTACTTCTTTCACAAAAGACGGTGACGATTTTGAATTAGTTGGAGATTTAACAATTAAAGGAACTACTTTACCAGTAAGTTTAGCAGTAGAATATAACGGAACTGCTACTGACCCTTGGGGAAATGTAAAAGCAGGTTTTGAATTGAAAGGTAAAATCAATCGTAAAGATTTTGGTTTGTCTTGGAACGCAATCACAGAAGCAGGAAGTGCTTTGGTAAGTGAAGAAGTGAAATTAATTGCCAATATTCAATTGGTGAAACAAGCGTAATTTGAATTTTGAGTGCGGAGTGCAGAATGAGGAGTAAGAATAGTTTTGAATGTTGAGTGCAGCGTGAGGAGTAATTTATAAAATTTACTCCTCACTCTGCACTCAACATTCATCACTCTATTGATGTTCATCTCTTAATAAATCATTCACTGTTTTTACAGGATTGAAAGTAATTAAGGGAACTTCTACAAAAATCGTATTCCAATCAGACATTGCACCATTCCAAAGTCCTGGTAGTTCTTGTGCTTTCAAGTCTTTACCATCTTTAGATTTTTGAGTTACAAAACCTGTTTTGGGGTCACGGAATTTCAATAAATCGAATTTCTCGCCTTTATTATTTTTCAAAGAACAAATCAAATCAACTGGATTGAAGTGTGTTGAATTATTGAAAATAGCTTTTTGGTCTTCATTGTCTAAATCTACTTGCGCAGATTCTACAATTTGTAAAGAAGTAGTGCCATCAGCATTTTTACACCAGAATGGTCCTCCGCCCGGCTCGCCAGTATTTTTTACCACGCCACAAACACGCAATGGACGATTTAGCTTTTTCAAGAAATAAGCTACTTTTTCGTTATGAGGCAAATCTGTAAATGCTGAGTTTTGTAATACACACAGTTCTTTTTCAAAGAATTCTGTCAATTCATTAATCAAAGGTTGTGAAGCCCATTCTGTTAATTGATGTTGATAATCAAAAATCTTGTCTTGATAATGAAGTAAAACGCCTGCCAAAGCTTTCTTATAATCATAAGTAGTTTGTTTGATGCGGTCTGGTACTACATTATCAATATTTTTAATGAACACAATATTGGCATCAATATCATTCAGATTAGCCAACAAAGCACCATGACCCGCAGGACGGAACAGTAACGAACCATCTTTTTCACGGAATGGTGTATTGTCCAAATTCACAGCAATTGTATCTGTCGATTTTCTTTGCTCAGAAAAAGCAATGTCATATTTTACACCATAATCAGCTTCATAAGTAGGCAATACTGCATCTAAAAGTGTCTTGAAACGGCTTAAATGCTCTGGAGAAACAGTAAAGTGTAATTTTACAATTCCGTCTGTATTAGCATAATTTGCACCTTCTACTAAATGCTCTTCAATAGCAGTTCTGTTAGCTTTTTCGTATTTATGAAATTTCAAAAGTCCTTTAGGCAAAGTACCATATTCCAAACCTTTGCTTGTTAAATAATAATCTGCAATGGTTTTTTCATCGGCATTTTCAGGGAGAACTTTTTTTAAATCGTCATAAAACGCAAACTCAGATAATCGCTCAAAGAATTGATTTGTTGATTTATCTGATTTTCCTTCTTCCAAAAAGGCAAATAAAGCTTTAAACATTCTTGAGGCTGCACCAGAAGCAGGAACAAATTTCAAAGGCGTAATGCTTTTTACTTTACTTTCATAAAGGGCTACATACTCAGCCAGTTTTTCTTCAGAAAGTTGTGTTACGCCATTTTCAGGAATTGCTGCTTTTTGAAGTTGCATGAACGGAAAGCCATCTGTAAAATCTTGAATTTGTTGTTCAACAGTTGCTAAGTCAATGCCTAATTCCTGAATTTGATTGAGGTCGTTTTTAGTAAACATAGTAATTTGGTTTGCGGTAATCAATATATGCGATTATTCTTTATTACAAATATATAAGTTAATCGTTGTCTTCAGCGGTTAGCATTTATTTTTTGTAGATAATACCATTTTTCATAACAAATATCACATTTTTCAGACTTGAGATTTGCTTTTCAGGTTCTCCTTGAACAGCAATAATATCAGCTAAATACCCTGTTTTGATATTTCCTAAATCTTTTAGTTTGAATACTGCTGCATTTACTGAAGTACTCGACTGTAAAACATTTATTGGTTTCATGCCATATTCTACCATCATTTCCATTTCACGAGCGTTTTCTCCATGTGGAAATACGCCCACATCACCTCCCATGCAAATTTTCACGCCAGCGGCTAATGCTTCTTTGAAACTTTTACGTTTTAGTTGAATGCGTTCTGGTTCGGGTTCTTGTCCTTTTTTCCAACCTTTGTATTGAGAAGTAGCATCGCCAGCGGCTAAAGTCGGACAAAAGCATACATCCTTTTCTTTCATTAATTGAAAGATTTCTGCCGTTGCACCATCGCCATGTTCAATCGTTTTTACGCCTGCCATAATTGCTCTGCGCATTCCTTCGGCTGTGGAAGCATGAGCAACTACATCACGACCAGAACTTTTGGCAATATCAACAACCAATTTTAATTCTGATTCTAAAAAAGTTGGTTGTGCATCTTTAAAAAGTCCCCAGCGATAATCGGCATAAACTTTTATCACATCTGCACCTTTCCCGATTTGGGTTCTCACTGCTTTTGATAAATTATCTATGCCATCAGCTTCCTCCGCACCTTGAACAACGGTTACATCCGACTGAAAACCTTTTGGCCCATAGCTACCTGTAACTACCAAAGCACGACCAGCAACCAACATTCTTGGGCCAGGAATAATACCTTTTTCGATAGATTGTTTCAAACCAATATCATCATAATCAGCTCCTTCAGTTCCTAAATCTCTGATGGTTGTAAAACCTGCCATTAGAGTATTTTTGGCGTGAATAGTGGCTCTGACGATGCGTTCTGCACGAGATTCTTTCAGAACTTGGTCATCCCAAGTGGTTTCGTTGTATGGATGAAGTAATAAATGTGAATGACCTTCAATCAATCCGGGCAATAATGTAGCATTCGGCAAATTGATAATTTCTGTGTTTTGAGGAATCTTTAGATTCTCTCCGACAGCTATAATTTTTTCTTTTTGAATCAATACTTGCCAATTTTCATGAATATTTTCTCCATCAAATATTCGGGCAGGTTTGAGTAAATAAATTCCTTGTTGGGCAAAGATTGGGACATTAAAGAAAAAAAGGAGACATAATTTAAGTAAGGATACTTTCATATTTGTTGAAGAAATGAGTTTATAAACAAAAATAGCACGATTCCGCAGAGTCGTGCTATTAATTGAAGGAAATTGTTTTATTAAGACTTGAGGACTTTAAGACTAAAAGACTTTAGGATAAAAAAGCTAAAATTTATACTAAAAAAGACCCTTAAAAAATTACCTCTAAATACCTTAGCGTCTATAGTCTTTAAGTCCTAAAGTCATTAAGTCCGCATTCTAACCCTACTTAATTCTAAAAACGGCTTTTACTTCGTATCTCACTTTTATCTTCTGAACGTCGATAGTACTTTCAGGCATTGCGTCGGCGGATTCCATTCTTGCTGATTTCAACATCATATTTGAATACATTGGTGCTGGAGAATAACCATTGTCGATTTCATAAATTTCCAAGGCTTCGCCCAATTGTTCGCCAATACCTTCTAATAAGTACTTCGCTTTTTCTTTAGCCGCTTGCAAAGCTTTAATTTTTACTTCTTTTCTTAATGCTTCTATTTTAGAGTATTCGAAGCGACTGATATTTGTAGAAGCAACGCCTTTATCATCTACTTTAGCGATGATTCCATCAATTTTATACAAATTGGCTACTTTCACGATATAGCTTTTACTTTCTAAAAAGGTTGTTGGTTTTTTCTTGCCAAACCATTCACGATAACCGTTGATATCGCCCACACTAAAATTTTCTTTAGTAATACCAGCTTCTTCTACTGCTTTTTGAAGTTGCTTTTCCAAAACCATAATATCAACTTTATTTTTGTTGTTATTATCCTTAAAATATTCTCTTAAAGTAATAGAAACATAAATTTCGTCGGGCAATACTTCTTGTTCGGCACTTCCTGTTACTTCAATTTTTTTAGGTTGAGGTTTCTCTACGATTACTTGTTGTGCAGTACTTGCAAAAGCTCCTAATCCGAATGGGATAACAAGCATTAACATTTTAGCTAATTTTTTCATTTGAGTATTTAATTTGATTTGACTGAGAAACGAGACTTTACTTTTAAAAGTATGATATTAACAAAAGATTAACATTAGTTCGTAAAACGAGTTTTCAACTCGTCAATAATTAAGAATTCTTTTCCAAACGCAATCTAAACAAAAAAGCCATCATTTGGGAATTCCCCAAATGATGGCTCATCAGAATGTTATTCACTGACTATTTCACAGAATTATTTATTATACTGCAAAGCACTATCGTTCATAGAATATTTTCCAGATTTCATCAATTTCAACATTTCTGCTCCTGCTAATAAAACTGGACCATAACCATGTGCCGCCAATACATTTATTGGGCGATAATAATAGAAAGCTGGGTCAAAGCCCATTCCTGTTCCTACACAAACACCTTCTACTTGTCCGCCAGCATTTACTTTTGTAGCTACTGCATTCCAAGCCAATAAAGTAGCTGGTCCATAAGCTTTTGCATCAAGCCATCCATTATTGATTGCTCTTGCAAAAGAATAAGCATAAATCGCTGTAGCCGAAGTTTCTAAATAAGAATCTGGACGGTCTAATAATTGATGCCAGAAACCGCTTCCTGTTTGGTACGAAGCCAAGCCTTTAGCATGTGCTTTCAATAAAGTCAATACTTCTGCACGACCCGCATGATTTTCTGGTAAAACATCCAATAATTCAACCATTGTTAGAATAGCCCAGCCGTTGGCACGTCCCCAGTGAAATTCTGGATGCGTTTCCATATCTGCCACCCAACCGTGCATAAATACGTTTTTCTGATGGTTAAACATTCTTTTTGAAAATTGTGATACTTGTTTTACTGCATCATCAAAGTAACGATTATCGCCTGTCAATTTACCCATTTGTGCTAAAGCAGGTACGCCCATGAATAAATCATCCAACCAAAGTGTATTAGCTTGCGGACGATTTCTAGCTAAAGTACCATCAGTAAAACGAAATTCTTTTGTACTGATATAATTCATGTAATTATCAATCAATGGACGTAAATCTGTTTTCACAACATTTCCTCTCGTCGCTTTAATCATGGCAGAACAAACTGCACCGCAGTCGTCCAAAGCATGTGGCATAATTACTTGGCGAAGTCCTTTGCTACTCGGATTTTGCTTTAATACTTCCTTAAAATAAGGTACTTTTTCAGCCAAGAAAGTCATGCGTTTACGAGCATAATCATTAAAACGCTCATCGCCAGTAGCTTCACTTGCCGCCAACATTCCTGAATAAGTAACGCCCCATTCGTAGCTTGTTAAGCTGAATGTTCCTCTTTCTACAACCGCACTGGTATCTATTTTGCTAAAGTCTGTAATTTCTTTTTTTGTCGTGTTGCTAATTACTTTCATTGGCGTAACAGCATCTAAATATTTGTGGATTCTGTTAAGTACTTGTGTTACTTCTTCCACTTTGGGTGTAGTGTAAGCCACTGGATAATCTGGTTGTGCTGTGTGCAGCATTTCCGAATGAAGCGATGGCTTTTGCTGTGCTAAAGCTGGTAAAGTAGCCAAACATAGCAATGAGACTAAAGAGATTTGATTAATTTTTTTCATGCTTTAATTTTATTAAGAGTGATGCAAACATAAAGACAGTAATGTATAAAATCTAATCAATTCATGATAAGATTGGTCATTAAACTATGTGAAATGACTTATTTTGGCATAAATAATCTAAAAAATGCAAATGTCCAATTACTCTCCAAAAACCTTCTATGTTATTTTAGGAATCTTTTTCATCAGCTTTGGTATCAATGCCCAAAAGTTGATTACTATTCCTATCGAAACTTCACAAAATGCTTTGGTCTTTCAAACCGATAAAGACAACCGTTTAGGAACTGTTTTCTTCGGAAAAAAACTAGCCCAATCAGCAGACTACGGCTTGATTACCAAAGAGTACAAAATCAATGATGAAAATTCAGGAATTTTTAATTCGGTTTACACGCCAAGTGGTACTTGGAATTTGGTAGAACCTGCCATCGAAGTAAAACACGCCGATGGAAATTCTTCTTTGGAACTTAAATACGTTAGTCACGAAGTAAAGAAAATTGATGATAATGTTTCTGAAACCGTAATCGTATTAAAAGACCCCGTTTATGCCCTTGAAGTACGACTTTTCTATAAAGTTTATTACAAAGAAAACGTCATTGAACAATGGTCGGTCATCAAACATCAAGAAGCAAAAAATATTACTTTACAAAAATATGCTTCTGCCAATTTGTACTTCATGGCAGACGATTATTACCTCAATCATTATCACGGTGGCTGGGCAAAAGAAATGAAGCCCGAAGAAACTAAACTGACGGCGGGTATCAAAACGCTAGATTCTAAATTGGGAACAAGGGCGAATTTATTTCAACCACCAACTTTTATGTTGTCGTTCGATAAACCTGCTACCGAAGATGCTGGTAAAGTATTATTAGGAACGTTGGCTTGGTCGGGAAATTTCAAAATAGATTTTGAAATGGATACTTATCATAACCTTCGTTTATTGGCAGGAATCAATTCACATGCTTCGGAGTATTCCTTGGCAAGCAATCAAGATTTTAAAACACCGTCTTTTATTTTTACTTTCTCTGAAAACGGAAAAGGCGAAGCCAGTAGAAATATGCACAATTGGGCAAGAAAGTATAGAATTTTGGACGGCGAAGGTTCAAGACTTACTTTGTTGAACAATTGGGAAGCTACTTATTTCGATTTCGACGAAGCTAAATTGACCGAACTTTTTAAAGACGGAAAAAAATTAGGCGTTGATATGTTTTTGTTGGATGATGGTTGGTTTGCCAACAAATATCCAAGAAATGGCGATGTTGCAGGTTTGGGAGATTGGCAAGAAAATCGAAAAAAATTACCAAACGGCATTGGTTATTTGGTAAAAGAAGCAACAAAAGCAGGTATTAAATTTGGGATTTGGGTTGAACCCGAAATGGTAAATCCAAAATCCGAATTATACGAAAAACACCTTGATTGGGTAATTCGTGAACCTCAGCGACCAGAACATTATTTCAGAAATCAATTGCCTTTAGATTTATCAAATCCAGAAGTACAAGATTTTGTGTATGGTGTTATTGATAATCTTTTTACCAAAAATCCAGAAATCGCCTTTATCAAATGGGATTGTAATGCCGTTGTCTATAATGCTCATTCGGCTTATTTAGAAAAGAAAGGTTTACCACAAACGCATCTTTACGTAGAATATGTACGAGGCTTATATAAAGTATTAGAAAAAATCAGAGCGAAATATCCAAAAGTACCGATGATGCTATGTTCTGGAGGAGGCGGTAGAGTAGATTATGAAGCGCTGAAATACTTCACTGAATTTTGGGTAAGTGATAATACAGACCCACTCGAAAGAGTATTTATGCAGTGGGAATATTTATATTTTTATCCTGCCATTGCTCAGTGTAATCACATTACTGATTGGAGTAAAGTGGGCATTAAATACCGCACTGACGTTGCGATGATGGGCAAAATGGGTTATGATATTGTAGTGAGTCATTTATCTGAAAAAGAATTGCAATTTAGTCAGCAGGCATTGGCGAATTATAAGAGAATCAGTGATGTCGTTTGGCATGGCGATTTGTATCGTCTGAAAAACCCTTGGGAAAACCCTTATGCTTCGTTGATATTTAGTAATGCCGCACAAGATCATGCTGTGATGTTTTCTTATTTAACCACCAATCGTTACGACGGTGTTTTCAGTGTGACTCCTGTAAAATTGAAAGGATTAGACCCAAAAAAGAAATATAAAATTCAAGAAATAAATGTCTATCCAGATGCAAAATCAAGCATTGAAAAAGACCTTGTTTATTCTGGAGATTATTTGATGAATGTAGGAGTGAATCCAAATATTACTTTAAGAAGAACAAGTGTTGTATTGGAGTTGACAGAAGTGAAATAATTTTGTATTTTGAGTAATGAGCTAAAAATCATAGATTCACGATGCAAATAAGATTTTTCATCCTTAGCGAAAACATTTAATACGTTTGCTGAGGATGAAAATTGTTTTAAGCCGCATTAATGGTTTGCTCATTACTCACAATTCACAACTTCTAAATCACGTATGTTCAAACTCAATCGCTATGAAGTCAGTCTGACGTTAAGAGTACTTTTACTTTTGGGAAGTATTACTTTGGCGGCTTTTTGTATCGTAAACAGTAAGTTTACTTTACTCTTTTTTATCGGATTGGTACTGTTTTTTCAGATTTTGAGTTTTGTACAATTCATCAATAAAACTAATACCGAACTGACTCAATTTATTGAAGCTGTTCAGTACAGAGATTTCTCCTTACAATTTGCCGAAAAAAATGCACCTGTTTCGGTTCGGCAATTGCGTAGAGCTTTCAATCAAATCAACGGTACTTTCAAACAACTTTCTTCCGAACGTGAAGAACAATATCAATACCTTCAAAAAATATTAGAGCTGGTGGATACTGGAATACTTTCTTATGACCAAAATGGGGAAGTAGGCTGGATGAACGAGGCTTTTAAAAAGATGTTAAGTATTCCTTATTTAAGAAATATTTCTTCTTTAGAAAAACGGAATCTCTTTGTTTTTCAGGCAATTAGTTCTTTGAAAAGTGGTGAAAATCAATTGGTGAAAATAGACCATAAACAGGTTTTGTTAGCCAAAACTACTTTTATGAACGAAGGGAAATTAACACATCTAATCGCCTTCCAAAACGTAAACGAAGCCATTGAAGACACAGAAGCACAAGCTTATCAGAAATTATTGAGGGTAATGACCCACGAAATTATGAATTCCGTTGCTCCGATTGCCTCTTTGGCAGAAACGATGGAAGGACGATTGAAAAGTGGCGAGAATCCCAATCCTGCCAATAAACAATTATTGGAAGACATTACTTTGGGTGTTTCAACCATCAAAAAACGAAGTGCCAATTTGTTGAAATTTGCGGATACTTATCGACAATTAGCAAAGGTTTCTATTACTTCTTTCTCTACTTTTTATATTCGAGATTTGTTTGAAAGCGTAGAGATTCTACTTGAAAATCAGATTGAACAAAAGAACATTGAATTAGATGTAATCTTGAAAGATTTCGATTTACAAATAGAAGGCGATTTGGCTTTGATAGAGCAAGTAATCATCAATTTGATGATTAATGCGATGGATGCTGTTAAAGAATCTGAAAAACCTAAAATCCAAATAGGAGCGTATTTAAACCCACAAGAGAAAGTAGTGATTGAAGTAAAAGACAATGGCATCGGTATGTCGGCAGAATTGTTGGATAAAATTTTTGTGCCTTTTTTTACTTCAAAAACCAATGGTTCGGGTATAGGTTTAAGTTTATCAAAACAAATAATGGCATTGCACAAAGGTAGCATCACAGTCAATTCAGTAGAAGGGCAGGGGACTATTTTTAAATTAGTGTTTTAATCCACAAGACTCAGCATGAGTCTCCTGTACAAAGGCTTAAGTTTATCTTTAAAGCTGATTTGATGTAGCGGCAAACCCTTGCGGTTGCCGTTTTGAGTGCGGCAACCGCAAGGGTTTGCCGCTACATCAAAATATTAAGATAAAAAATATTTGCACACAAGTATATCCTTCTTACAATACTAATTCATCACTCAAACTATTACTTATCAACCTTCATTTATGAAACGCTACTTTTTACTTACTTTGTTGTTCCTCAATGTTTTAACGGTTTTTTCTCAAAGCAATTTGGTCGATAAAACACGTGCATTTCGTCAAGCGAATGAACATCGACTTCTTCAGGAATTCATGGGCTTGTTGTCTATTCCTAATGTCGTTTATGATACTGTTGGCATTCAAAAAACAGCAAATTATATCGTGAAAATGATGGAGGACAGAGGCATTAAAACCCAAAAATTAGATGCCAAAACCAAAGGTGTTCCTCCTGCTATTTATGGAGAAGTAATCGTACCAAATGCTACAAAAACCTTAGTGTTTTATGCACATTACGATGGTCAGCCAGTAAATCCTAATCAATGGGCGGAGGGAATAAAACCTTTTGAAGCGGTTTTCTTAGATGCTTCTTTAGAAAAAGGCGGTAAAATTATTGATGTTCCAAAAGCTTCGGAAAGTATCAATCCTGAATGGAGAATTTATGGTAGAAGTGCTTCGGATGATAAAGCGGGCGTATTTACCATTTTATCGGCTTATCAAGCCATGACTAAAATGGGAATCAAACCTTCGGTAAATTTAAAGTTCTTTTTTGAAGGCGAAGAAGAAGCTGGCTCTACTCATTTAGAAGAAATTCTAGCAAAACATAAAGATAAACTCAAAGCCGACCTTTGGGTAATTTGCGATGGCCCCGTTCATCAATCTGGACGAAAACAAGTAGTATTTGGGGTGCGTGGGGATGTAAATATGGAAGTAAAAGTATTTGCGTCGAAGCGTCCGTTGCATAGCGGACATTATGGAAATTGGGCGCCGAATCCTGCTAATTTATTAGTAAATCTATTAGCAACGATGAAAGATACCAAAGGCAAAGTATTGATTAACGGTTTTTATGATGATGTTACTCCTTTATCAGCTTTAGAAAAACAGGCATTAGCGAACATTCCCCCGTCCGACGAGCAAATGAGAAATGAATTAGGTTTTGTGCGTGCCGAAGGTGATGGTAAATCACTTGCTGAATTGATTAGTTTACCTTCTTTAAATATCAATGGAATTGCGAGTGCAAACGTAGGTAAAATGGTAGCGAATATTATTCCTACTTCGGCAACAGCGGCTTTAGATTTACGATTAGTATTAGGAAATGATGCTCAGCGACAAGTTCAAAAGGTAATCGAACACATCAAATCTCAAGGTTATTATGTGACTACCAACGAGAGTATTACTGATGAAGAAAGATTAAAATATCCACTCATTGCCCGTGTCCAAGCCAAAGAAGGATACAACGCCCAACGTACTAAAATGGATTTACCCATCGCACAGCTTATCATCAAAGCAGTACAGAGTACTTCTAAAGAAAACATTGTTTTAATGCCAAGTTCGGGGGGAAGTTTGCCTTTATATTTATTCGATAAACATTTGGCAACACCAACGATTACAGTGCCAATTGCCAATCATGATAATAATCAGCATGCTGAAAATGAAAATATCAGAATCCAAAATTTAAGGAGCGGGCTTGAAACTTACGTTGCTTTGATGAGTATTCAATAAGATAAGAATGAGGATACTCTGAGTATCATCGTTGATATAAATTATATAAAGCTTCATGTGCTGAGCATCATCGTTGATATAAATTATATAAAGCTTTATGTGCTGAGTATCATCGTTGATATAAATTATATAAAGCTTCATGTGCTGAGTATCATCGTTGATATAAATTATATGAAGCTTCATGCTTTGAGTATCATTAGTAAAATGAAATTGTGTTTGGTTGAAAGCATTAGGATAGCATTTCCCTAAAAGAGTATTATCTTTAAACATCCAAAACCAAACCATCTAAATATGAAAAAGCGTCATCAAGTACTGCTTGTACTTGCTATTCTTTCTGTCATCACTTTCCTCGACCGAATCGCATTTTCCACCGCAGGCGAGCGCATCACTAAAGAATTAGGATTAACTGCCGTACAATGGGGTTGGATTTTGGGTTCATTTACTTTGGCTTATGCACTTTTCGAAGTACCTACTGGTTTATTAGGCGATAGAATCGGAGCAAAATCAGTATTGATTAGAGTTGTTCTCTGGTGGTCTTTTTTTACGATACTAACAGGATTCTCTACGGGTTTTGCCATGCTTTTAGTCGTTAGATTTTTGTTTGGTATTGGCGAAGCTGGAGCATATCCAAATATTGCTATTGCTTTAGCGAAATGGTTTCCTGCCAACGAACGTGGACAAGCCCAAGCCATTATCTGGGGAGCTTCTCGCTTAGGTGCGGGTTTGACACCGTTGGTCGTCATTCCAATTCAACAACATTATGGTTGGGAAGCATCTTTTTATGTACTAGGTTTTGTAGGTGTGATTTGGGTAATCTTTTGGCAGTTCTGGCATAAGGAAGAACCGACAGATGCAAAGGATATTTCAGCAGATGAGTTAAAGGAAATTCTTGCCAAGCGACAATTGGATAATCACGGAGCAAAAACTTCTATTTTTAAGTTATTGCAAAATAAAAACTTAGGCTATTTAATGGCGATGTATGCCTGTTATGCCACAGGAGTATATTTCTTTCAAACTTGGTTACCAAAATATTTACAACAAGGTAGAGGTGTCAGTGAAAATGAATTGAAACTCATCGGTTCTGCACCGTTTTTATTGGCAGCTTTAGGTTGCTTTTTAGGTGGTTTTTTGAGTGATATTGCAGTTAAAAAATACGGTAAAAAATGGGGAAGAAGAATTGTTCCTATTATTGGTTTAGGTATTTCAGGAATATGTTTGGTTGTTTCTGCTTTGACGATAAATAATACAATAGCCATTATTTTACTTTCTTTGGGAATGGCTTTTATGGATGTTACTGCACCCGTAGCTTGGGCTGTTTCAATGGATATTGGAGGAACAAGAAGTGGCTCGATTTCTGGAGCAATGAATTCCGCAGGTTTACTCGCTGCTTATTTTAGTACAGTAAGTTTTGGCTATTTAGCGACTAATTTTGGCTATAATTTTCCTGTATTATTGTTAGGAATCATTGTAATGATTGGTGCATTTTTGTGGTTGAAAATTAATGCTGAAGAAACAATATAGCAGAAATCTTGATTATAATATCAGCGTACTTTTTCTACACAAATCAATGGGTTCAAAATAGACAAAAAAGCTTATAGGCTAAAAAATACTAAGATGGAAAACGAACAAAACCAAGATGATAAACTTGATCGCATCATTGAGGCAAGGATGAAATTGAAGGCTCGTTTTGAAGAAAAAATGAAAGCGACGCCATCAATGGCTGATATAAAACCGCAAGGAAAAGGTCCAATCAATCGTCACGGAATGCCAACAACTCCAGTTGGACAAACGTTGACGACCAAATGGCCCGTACTTGATTTGGGCTATCAACCAAAAATTCCATTAGACAAATGGCGTTTGATTATCGACGGAGAAGTAGAAAACCCTGTAATATTAACTTGGGAAGATTTCATGGCTTTACCACAAACAGAAGATATTTCTGATTTTCACTGTGTAACTACTTGGTCGAAATTAGATATGATTTGGAAAGGCGTTCGCCTTTTAGATTTAGCCGCTTTAGTACAGCCGAAAGAAACAGCAACACATATTATGTGTTATGGTTATGATACTTATACTACCAATGTCTCGTTAGAAGAAGCCTTAAAACCAGATGTATTACTAGGTCATACTGTTGATGGACAACCATTAGCTGTAGAACATGGCGGTCCACTCCGCATGATTACGCCACAATTATATGCTTGGAAAGGCTCAAAATGGATAAAAAGAATTGAATTCATGCCCAAAAACAAATTAGGTTTTTGGGAAGAAAGAGGTTACTCCAACACAGCATATCCTTGGAGAAATGATAGATATAGCTAGTAATCGTAGCACGAGTTTTCAACTCGTGAATAACAAATTATTTGTAGAGGCAATCCCTTGGGGTTGCCTCTTTGTATTGTATAAATAAGATTCACAATAAGACGGTAACCACAAGAGTTACCGCTACTGTATTTTGTAATAAGTTTGATTTGTCAAAATATGCATTCACAACTCACTAAATCACTAGCTTACTTCACCCATCTATTCGCTATAACCAAAGCATAATCGACAAATGCCTTTACTGTACTTTCATAAATATGGTTTCCTGTTGAATCTGCATGTTCATCCAAATTCTTAGCTGTTTCGTGTGACTCATAGATTCTTGGAGAAATCACAGAATACTGATTTGTGAAATTGATAATTTTATTAATAACTGTCGTCAATTCTAAGCAAGGAATTTTACCACCACGTCCGTTAGAAACACCCGCCAACGCAAATACTTTGTTATTAAAAAGGTGTACAAAATCTTTTGAACCCAACTGATGCAAAGCATTTAATAAATCTCCATTGACAGTCCAATTATATTCTGGGCTTACAAAAAATACCAAATCTGCTTTCTCCCAAGCACCAATCAATTCAGCTTGAAAAAGGCTTAAATCATCTTTTTGTACCATTCCTCTACCTACTGAGGGAATATCGAAATGATGAAAATCTACAATGGTACTATTCTCAAAGCCTGAAGTTTTTAGTACTTTTTGTAAATACTTAGAAAAACGTAAGGAGTTGCTATTCTTTCTGGGCGAAGTGGCAATAATGGCAATATTCATATTTTATGTTTTAGGGAAATTTGTGTTAAGTAAACTTCAAATATATAAAAATGTTTAGTCGATAGAGTAACCCAAATGTTGAATAAAATAGTTCACGGATATTTCATGATAGACTTCCGCTAAGAAAAGATATATTTGTTGTTTGTACGCTTCAAAATAGGAATAAAATTAAAATCTCGAATAAAATCATGCAAAAATCATCCAGAAGACAATTTTTAGAAAATTCAGCAACGGCATTAGCCACAGGAACAATCATGACAAGTATCGCAACGACAGATTCAAACGCAGCACCCAAAGGTGAAAAACTTTCTTTTGTACACCACGTATATTTTTGGTTGAAAGACCCAAGTAACAAAAAAGACCATGATCAATTATTAGCAGCTTTGAAAGCTTTGGGTAAAATTGAAGTGATAAAATCTGCACATATTGGTTTGCCGTCAATTAATGACTTTGATAAACCAGTTACTGATGCTTCATACTCTTTTTCTGTATTATTGATTTTTGATAGCAAAGAAGACGAAGAAAAATATTTGGTGCATCCATTACACAAAAAATTCGGAGCAGAGAATCATCATTTATGGTCGAAAGTGGTGGTTTATGATTCAGCAGATATTTATGTTCAATAAAAGAGTGTTTTGATGTTTTTCAAACTCAATCGGCAATATAAGTAAAGGTTCTGGTATTTTATCAATATAATTTTGACGAAACAATTAAAAAGTATTAGCTTTAAAGTAAAATTATCCTTTTTAATCAGTCTAAAAAATAACCCTAAAACACGTTTTCAATGACCACACAATCCAATCAGAAGTCCCATCTTTATACACTCATGACGGTATGGTTCTTCTGGAGTTTCGTTGCAGCCTCAAACGGTATTTTAATTCCTTTGTTTAAAGAAAAATTTGGTTTAGAACAATGGCAGGCGCAATTAGTTGATTTTGCCTTTTACATTGCTTACACAGTTGGTTCAATTTTATACTTTATTGTTTCAAGTGTAATCAAAAGTGATATTTTGAACAAAATCGGCTACAAAAACGGAATTGTGTACGGTTTAATTATTTCAGCTTTAGGAACATTATTGTTTTATCCAGCTGCTGAAATGAAATCTTTTCCATTATTGCTTTCAGCTTTATTTATTGTTGGTTTAGGTTTTTCGTTACAACAAACGGCTACGCAACCTTTTATGATTGCTCTTGGACCACCAGAAACTGGTTCACACAGAATTAACTTGGGTGGTGCGGTAAATAACTTAGGTGGAACAATTGGACCAGTAATTATTAGCTTTGCTATTTTTGGTTCTATCGCTGCGGATGCTGCTAAAAATGCAACTATCGAATCTGTAAAATTACCTTATTTGATTCTAGGAGCACTTTTTGTATTATTAGCCATTTTTTTCAAAGTATCTAAATTACCAAGAATTACCAACGACGAAGAAGTAGAAATCGGAACAGGCGTATTAAAATATCCACAATTAGTATTGGGTATGATTGCCATTTTTATGTACGTGGGTGTTGAAGTAACCATCGGAAGTAATTTAGGAGAATACTTAAAAGTAACACAAGGTTTAGATTCTTCACAAATTTCACATTACGTTTCGATGTTCTGGGGAAGTATGATGATTGGTCGTTGGACGGCCGCATTGAGTAACTTTGATGTAGCTCCAGCAACCAAAAAGATATTAACTGTTGTTGTTCCTTTTGTAGCTTTTGGCATTGTTTTAGGTGTAAATACTTTGCACGGAAGCGATATGAGTGATTTATACGCTTATGCAATTTGTGTATTAATTATGATTGCGGCATTCTTCTATTGCGATGAAAAACCTGTTAGAACACTTTTAGTTTTCTCTGGAATGGGAGCATTAGCAATGGTTATTGGTGTATTAGGCTCAGGTGATATTACGCTTTTTGCTTTCATCAGTGGAGGTTTGTTCTGTTCGGTTTTATGGCCATGTATTTTCTCTTTAGGAACGGCTGGTTTAGGAAAATACACCAACCAAGGGTCAGCTTATATGATTATGATGATTTGCGGAGGTGCAGTTGTTCCAGTACTTCAAGGAATTGTTGCTGACACAATTGGTATTCAACAATCGTACTTTGTACCAATTATTTGTTTTGCTTACTTGGTATTCTTCGGAATAAGAGTACAAGGCGTATTGAAAAATCAAGGAATTGACTTTGACAATGCCGTGGTAAAAGGCGGTAAAGGTCATTAATCATTCATGAAATTATATTTTCAAAAAATCGGAAACGGACAAAAAATCCTGCTCGCCTTTCATGGGATTGGGCAGGATTTTTTGTGTTTCCAGCATTTTGCCGAAACCTTTAGCAACGTTTATACAATCTATGCTTTTGATTTACCTTTTCATGGAAAAAATATTGTTGATAATGCAAATCAAGTATCAGAAAACGAAGTGATTACAAAATCTATTTGGAAAGATTTTCTTGTAACATTTTTAGCAGAAAATCAAATTGAAACCTTTTCTGTAATAGGTTTTAGTATGGGAGGAAGATTCGCTTTGGCAACTGTTGAAGCTTTTCCAAAACGCATTGAAAGTATGACTTTAGTTTCACCTGATGGTATTTCAGAACATCCGATTTATGCTTTTGCAACACGTTTTAGCCTTACTCGGAAGATATTCAAATATGTTATTTTTCAGGAAGAAAAACTTTTATCTTTCACGAAGTTTTTTGCCAAAATGCGGATTGTTCCAGAAAGTTCTATCCGTTTCGCTCTTCGAATGTTAGACACGCCGACGAAAAAAAAACAAGTATTTCAATCGTGGACAGGTTTTCGATATTTAAAATTCAATTTGAAAAAGCTAGCCGAGCAAATCAACAACGAAAAGATTAGCGTAACCATTTTTACTGGGAAATACGATACCATTTTACCTTCCGAAAAAGTGTTGCCTTTAGCGACAAAACTTCCTAATGCTCAATTAATCACTCTTGAAGCTGGACATACCAAAATCCTTGACAAAGTAGTGGAGTATTTAAAAAAGAATGATAAAATGCTATAATTTGACATCTTACCGACAGAATGAAAACAATTTTGATAAGTATTTCGTATATCAAATATAATATGCTTTAAAATACTTAGCTTTCGTTATCTAAAAAACGGTAAACCCGCAATTATTCATGAGTTTTATCAATGCAATAGGTACGGCTGTTCCTGAAAATTGTTTTCCACAAATGCAAATTGCGGAATTCATGGCTTCTGCCTTACAAATGAATGAATATGAACAACGACGATTAAAAGCTTTGTATCGTTCTACTAAAATTAACCAGCGTTATTCTGTATTATCTGACTATGGAAAAACCTTTTCTGACTACGAATTTTATCCTCAGACTTCTGATTTAGAGCCTTTCCCAAGTATTTCTCAACGAATGCTTGCCTATAAAAAATACGCATTACCACTTTGCCTAAAAGCGATTGCAGAGTTGGGGAAATTACCCAACATTACGCACATCATCACGGTAAGTTGTACAGGAATGTACGCTCCGGGGCTTGATATTGAAATTATTGCTGCTTTAGGACTAAGTACCAATATTCAGCGAACTGCCATCAATTTTATGGGTTGTTACGGTGCTTTTAATGGGCTGAAAATGGCAGATACCATTTGTAAGGCCAATGCTGAAGCAAAAGTATTATTGGTTTGTGTGGAATTGTGTACACTTCATTTTCAGAAGAAAATGGATGAAGATTTTCTGTTATCGAATGCACTTTTTGCTGATGGAGCGGCGGCGGTATTAATCGAAGCTACACCTTCTGAAAATGCGAAGTCTTTAGCCATGAAATCTTTCTTTTGTGATTTGTATTTTGAAGGGAAACAAGATATGGCTTGGCAAGTAGCCGATTTCGGCTTTGAAATGACACTTACTTCCTATATTCCTAAGTTGGTTAAATCAGGAATAAAGGCATTGACTGACAAACTTTTTGCTAATTCAGGATTAACAAAGCAAGATATTTCATTGTATGCAATTCACCCAGGAGGAAAAGCCATTTTAGAAGCCATTGAAACGGCTTTAGACATCAATGCCAATGATAACAGATATGCTTATCAAATCTTGAGCGATTATGGCAATATGTCGTCGGCAACAGTACTTTTTGTCTTAAAACAGATTTTGAAAGACACTGAAAACATCCATCAAAATCAAAATATTTTAAGCTGTGCCTTTGGACCAGGCTTAACCTTAGAATCTATGATTTTAGAAATTGTATAGCATTTTTTCTAAAAACCATACTTCAAAGAAAACAAAATTCCACTGCTATAAAGATTTACTTTTCCTCTTCCAACTTCTTTTAAAGGCGTTTTTAAATAAGGCTCTGCTTGAATTGAAATATGCTGATTGATGCGTTTTTCGAAGCCAAAAGATAAATTCAAAGTACTTATGAAGTAATCATCATCTCTTTTCCAAGATACATTTTTTGGAAAGCCAGCTGGTATTGAAGCGGTATCATAATAATACTCGTAGGCTTCTGTCAACATCAAATACGAAGAAACACCAGCACTTACAAACCAAGTATTTTTGGGTTTCATCAATACATTATAACGAATATTGATTGGTATATCTAATATCTTACAATCACCTGCAACACTTGTTGGTAAAACTGGGCGATATGACCAGTTTTTAGCCCAAGCATGATAATTCTCAATACCTGTAGTATATTGTTTATAAGTATAAATTGCCCCTGTTTGAAGTACAAAGCGATTTGTTAAATTGTATTCGAACAAAATTCCTGCTGATTTCCCAAAAGCAAAATCTCCTAAATTTTCAATGGCATTCGCATCGGGTGCAATGGCTAGTCGTACTCCGAAACGTGAGTTTTTTATAACTGGATCTTTGATTGGTTCATCAATCGTTTCTTCAAAAGTTGGTAAAACAATAGGAAAGTTTGTCTTTAAAGCCTTCAAAGGTTTACTTGATAATAAGGAAAGTTTATTGGTTTGCTTACTTATGTGATTATTCATCAAAGCATTTTCTTCAAATGCTTTTTGTGTATTTGGAGTAATATTATTTGTGTTAAATATTGGCTTAGGGGCTTTTTTATGCTTTACAAAACTGATATTATTTTGTTTTTGTATCAGTTTTCCTGATTCAGTTTTTGATTTTTCTATCTCTATTTTTGCTACTTGTTTTTCAGTAAATTCAACCTCTTCAAGTTTGATACTTTTAGTTGATTGTTGTTCAGACAATTTTTCTTGAACATTTTTATTTTCTTTAGTAATCAGTTTTTCAGTCGTTTTCTCTTTTTCAGATGATACTTCTTCTGAATTTTCTTTAACAGTTTCTATGGACTGTTTTTGCTTGTTTAATAAATTCTCTTTTTGATTTTTTGAACCTGTTAATTTTACTGAAACTTTATCTTTTGTAAAGTAATATCCTATTCCTGCTCCTACGAAACAAAGTAAAAGCAATAGCAGTAGCCACCTTTCGTTTTTGAAACGAGTGGCAGGTGCCATTACAGGCTTGGGGTCTATTTTTGCTTTTAATTTATCCAAAGACGATTGGTCAAACGGAATTTGCACCTTATCAGAGGCTTCTCTGAAAAGGTCATCCAGTTCGTCATCGGACATATCCCACCACTTATCTGACATTTTTTTCTTAAGATTCTATATTAGAACCTTGATTTTATTCTTTTATGGATTAACTAAAAACGTTTACTAAGCATTTCCCTCAAATTAACCCTAGCACGGGCTAAATTTGACTTCGATGCACTTACTGAAAAACCTAACATTTTGGCTATTTCATCATGAGAATAGCCATCTATTGCATACAAACTAAAAACAGTACGATAGGTTGGCGATAATCTTTGAACTAAAGCCAACAGTTCTTCATAAGAGAGATTGGCTGAGGCATCATCACTTCTATCACTCAAATGTTCGGCATATTCAATGTCATCTTGGTCATAATACTTATGATTTTGGCGATAAAAATCTAAAGCCGTATTCACCATTATTCTTCTGAACCAATTTTTAAAAGACCTATTCAAATCTACTTTGTCGGCATTATTGAAAACTTTGATAAACCCATCGTTAACTACTTCAACTGCTTCATCCCGTGTTTTGGTATAACGTAAACAGACGCTCATAGCATAGCCATAAAATTGCTTATAAAGCAATTCTTGACTTTTAGAGTCACCCTTACGGCACCCTTCAAGTATGGTTTGGAGGCTATTGTTTTGGTCTGTAATAATGGGCATTTTGACAACGTTTCAACATCTATACGGGTTTTCTGAAAAAAGGTTGCGTTAAAATATTTACAAAAAGTATTTTATTTCGTAAAATCGCTATTGAGTAATTAAGATAACTATCCAAAACCAAGAATTCATGATTTTCAAAGTTTTTAATTAACTTTGTTTGAATATCCCCCTTAAACACATGACTATCCACAGAGAAAGCAAAGGTACTATTTTAGTTACAACCATTTTTTTAATCATTTTAAATAGTGCTGTTGCTTATTTTTTTAAAGAAAATGAGATTTTACGCAAAATTGTCATCGCTTTTAGCGTAGTTTTTGCATTGATTATTTTACAATTCTTCCGTGTACCTGTTCGGACAACGGTTAAAAATCCAAAGCATATTATTGCTCCAGCCGATGGAAAAGTAGTAGTCATTGAAGAAGTTGTTGAAACAGAATACTTCAAAGAACCACGTCGCCAAGTTTCGATTTTTATGTCGCCTATCAACGTTCATATCAATTTCAATCCAATTTCAGGAATTGTTTCGTATTTCAAATATCATCCAGGGAAATACTTGGTTGCTTGGCATCCAAAATCAAGTACTGATAATGAAAGAACAACCGTTGTAGTAAAACACAATAATGGAACAGAAGTATTGTTCCGTCAAATTGCAGGTGCTTTAGCTCGTAGAATTTGTTGGTATGTAAAAGAAGGACAAGCGGTAGAACAAGGTACTGAATTTGGGTTTATCAAGTTCGGTTCAAGAATAGATATTTACCTTCCTTTAGATGCTAAAATTTTAGTAAACTTAGAAGATAGACCAGTAGGAGGCGAAACTGTCATTGCAGAACTAGCTTAATATAAATTGCATATTCAAAAAGGGAATTAAAAATTTTATGTATTTTTAATTCCCTTTTTTGTTGATAACCATTTTTATAATAATCTTAAGAGATGTTAAATCGTTTATTCCTTTTGGTTTTAGCGGGTTTATTATGGGATTGCTCGAATTCGAATAAATCAGAAACCTATACTCCTCCAGTTCCTTCAAACAAAAACGGCAAAGAATTAGCAGAAACCTACTGTGCTAGTTGTCATCAATTTCCTAGTCCAGATTTATTAGATAAAGCTACTTGGGAGAAAAGTATTCTACCTAAAATGTCACATCGACTTGGTTTGGAATCAGATATTTTCAAAGTATATGGAGGAATGAATCCAGAGGAATTACAGTTTCTAGCTGTAGCGGGAGTATTTCCTGAAAAACCTGTTATTGCCAAAGAAGATTGGGCAAAAATTATCAAATATTACATTGATAATGCTCCAGAAAAAGCAATTCCTCAAGCTAAAAAAGAAAAGATTTCGATAGGATTAAGTAATTTTTCAGTAAAAAAAATCGAAGGAATTGCCAATAAAACACCTTATGTTACTTTCGTTAAGTTTAACCCTGCTCAAAAAAGTATTTATGCTGCTTGGCGTGGCGAACAAAGTTTCTTGAAACAGTTTGATTTGAATGGTGTTTTAAAAGATTCGATAGCAGTACCAAGTCCAATTGCTGATGTAGATTTTTCTCAAAAAAACCTCAGAGTATTAACGTTAGGAATAATGGATCCTAATGATTTTCGAAAAGGAAGTCTTTTAGAAATTACGACACAAAAGCGATCAAAACCAATTGTGGAGTTTCTGCAAAGACCAGTTCAAGCTTCTTTTGCAGATTTGAATCAAGACGGAAAAGAAGATTTTGTACTCTGTAATTTTGGCAATGAATTAGGAAAATTGGCTTGGTACGATGGCGTAAAAAGGAGAGAACATATTTTAAAAGAATTGCCCGGAGCCAGAAATACTTTTATCAAAGATATGAATGGCGATAATTTACCAGACATTGTAGTGTTAATGACACAAGCACGTGAAGGTGTTTTTATCTTTTACAATTCAGGTCATGGTACTTTTGAAGAGCAACAAGTACTCTCTTTTCCTTCTGTTTATGGTTCTAGTTATATGGACTTAGTCGATTTTAATAAAGATGGATTCTTGGATATACTTTATACCAATGGCGATAATGCAGATTTATCTATTTCGCTAAAAAGTTATCATGGTATCAGGATTTTTATGAATGACGGCAAAGGGAATTTTAAGCAAAGTTATTTTTATCCAATGTTTGGGGCTTCAAAAGCAATGGCTGCTGATTTTGATTTAGATGGAGATTTAGATATAGCCGCTATTTCTTTCTTTACCGACCCTAAACAAAAACCTCATGAAGGTTTTTTGTTATTGGATAATCAAGGGAGTAATCAATTTAAAGTATCAACATTTCCAGAAGCCAAGCAAGGTAAATGGATGGTGATGGATGTAGCAGATATGGATCAAGATGGCGATGCAGATATTCTACTTGGTTCATTTCTAAGAAGAGGAATTGCAGATATTGAAGAATTGCAGATGGGAAGAAAATTACCACCATCATTGATTGTTTTAGAGAATAAGAAGAACAGTCCGAAATAGGCTTCCCTTTAATCTTGTAAATATTTAATAATCAACACATTGCCAATAAAATAACCCCGAAGAAGTGTCAATACTGGCAATTTTCGGGGTTTTTCTGTATTTTGTTACTGCTAAGA
>NZ_JAYGIL010000036.1:0-65171 GCF_034931025.1 Arcicella gelida
ATCAAACAAAATTGTATTTTTTAAATAAAGCACCTCAGATGAAAGCAAAAATCCACCCAGAACATGAGTGGATTTTATCGTAAAGCAATATCGAAAAACAATTTTCAAGGGAAGCCTACCTGACCTAATAAAAAACTTGTCCTTAGAATTAGTTGAAATCTTCATGGTTTTATCAATGATATTTGGTATTTGTGGCTATCTTGGTTTATTATTTTCATTGCTACCTAAACTTGAAAACAAGTACCAGTTGAAATTTATATTATTGGTTCTTGGGATTATTGGTTCTGTGACATTTACAACAATCACAGGCGGAAAACGAGCGTGGACTTGGGTTTTAAGTATAGAAGAATTTGACGGGTGGATTATTTGGGTTTGGCCTCTAATCGTTACAATTATACTAATAGGTTTAAACGGTCGAAAATTGTTCAATAAAAATAACGGATAAAATAACTGGTGGTCTTCGCCGTTGTTGCTGTTTTCACGGGGTCGCCAAGACCAACAACACGAGCGTAAGCAACTCGTTACTTTGCATTCTACTACATTTTTTTGTTGCTGACGCTCAATTCGTTGGTCTTGGCGACCCCGAGAAAAACTCTAACGAAGGCTAAATGGTTTTTGATGATAATTCAAATCACTGGTATTCCCCATAACAAAAGCGGCTTCCGAAATCGGAAGCCGCTTTTGTTATGGGGAATATTTTGTGACTAAGCACAGAATTCATCAAAAACCATTTCTAAGTGTCCAGCAATCATTTCTGCCGAACGACCTTCGATGTGATGACGCTCTACAAAATGAACCAATTCACCATCTTTAAACAATGCCACAGATGGCGACGATGGAGGATATGGTAAATGATATTCACGAACTTTTTGAGTCGCCTCTTGGTCAACCCCTGCAAAAACCGTTACTAAATGTTCTGGTTTTTTTGCAGCGTTCCAAACAGCTTCTTTTACACCTGGACGAGCAGTACGAGCAGAACAACCACAAACAGAGTTGATAAACACTAAAGTTGTTCCTTTTTCAGCCAATACTTGATCAACTTCTGAAGCTGATTTTAATTCTTTGAATCCTCCTTCTACGATGTCAGCACGCATCGGAGCTACTAAATGTTCTGGGTACATGATATAAAGTTTGAAAATTTGAAAAATAGTCAATTTGAAAATTGTTCTTCAAAGAAACACTTCAAATATGATTTTATCTTGTAATAAAAAGCTAATAAAAAAACGCTATTAGCACAACTTGATTCAAAACACAATTACATAAAACCGAGTTCCAATTTGGCAGCCTCAGACATCATGTCTTGTGAATACGGTGGGTCGAAAGTTAATTCTACACTCACTTCGCTTACACCTTCTATTTCACGTATTTTTTGTTCAACCTCAACAGGAATAGCTTCAGCAGATGGGCATGAAGGTGAAGTTAAAGTCATCAATACATAAACATTGTTTACAGGAAAAATTTTAATATCGTAAATCAAGCCAAGTTCATATACATCCACAGGAATTTCTGGATCATATACGCCTTTTAATGCTCTGATTACTTCTTCTTTTAATTCAACTTCCGACATGATTTCTATCAATAATAATGAATTTCTAGGATTATATTTAGTAAATAATTAAGCTTTTAAGCCATAAGCGATAGCATAATTTTTCATTTGCTTTACCATCGAAGCCAAACCATTTGAACGAGTTTGAGCTAAATGTGAAGTCATTCCAATTTTATCAATAAAATACAAATTAGCAGCAGTAATTTCATCAGGCGTATGTCCAGATAATACTCTGATTAACATATTCACCAATCCTTTTACAATAATCGCTTCTGAATCTGCTTCAAAAAATAGTTTGCCATTTTCAAAACGAGCATTCAGCCAAACTCTACTTTGGCAACCCTTAATGATATTATCTTCGGTCTTTTGCTCTTCTGGTAAGCCTTTTAATTTTTTACCTAAATCGATGATGTATTCATATTTATCTGCCCAATCGTCAAAAAGTGCAAATTCATCAATGATTTCGTCTTGTGTTTCGTTGATAGTCATAAATTCTTTTGAATAGTTTTGAAAATAGTAATTACACTATTTTCAAAACTACAATAACATTTTCTTTACTCGATGAATACCCGCTACTAATCTATCTACTTCCTCAATCGTGTTATAAACGGCAAAAGAAGCTCTTGAAGTTCCAAGTAAATTAAATCTTTGCATCAAAGGCTGTGTACAGTGATGTCCCGTTCTTACAGCAATCCCTTGATTATCAAGCAAAACTCCAATATCTTGATGATGAATCCCATCAATTACGAAACTCAATACTGATACTTTTTTCTTTGCTTGACCAATTATTCTTAGTCCTTCAATTTCAGATAATTGTTCAGTAGCATAACCTAAAAGCATATCTTCATGGGCAGCGATATTTTCTCTTCCAAGTGCATTTGCGTACTCCAAAGCTGTTTTTAACGCTACAACATCTGCAATATTTGGCGTACCTGCTTCAAACTTGTATGGCAATTCATTATAAGTAGTTTTTTCGAAAGTAACATCCTTAATCATTTCGCCACCACCCATATACGGAGGCATGGCATTCAAGATTTCTTTTTTGCCATACAAAGCTCCCATACCCGTTGGTCCATACAATTTATGAGCCGAAAAAGCATAAAAATCAGCATCTAAATCTTGCACATCAATATTAAAATGTGAAGTAGCCTGAGCTCCGTCAATCAATACTTTTGCACCATATTCATGTGCCAAAGCAATAATTTCTTTTACTGGATTGATTGTACCTAATGAATTAGACACATGGTTTACCGCTACTAACTTTACTTTTTCTGAAAGTAAGTTTTCGTAAGCTTCCATATCTAATTCTCCTTGTTCAGTTACAGGAATTACTTTTAAGGTAATTCCTTTTTCTTCACAAAGCATTTGCCAAGGCACAATGTTAGAATGGTGTTCCATCCCCGACACGATGATTTCATCTCCTTCTTTGATGAATTTTCTACCAAAAGTACTTGCCACCAAGTTAATGCCTTGGGTAGTACCAGAAGTGAAAATAATTTCTTCTGTAGAAGATGCTCCCAAAAATTCACGAACGGCTTCTCTCGAAGCTTCAAAATCACGAGTAGCTCTTTCGGCTAAAGTGTGAATTCCTCTGTGAATATTGGCATTATCGAAATTATAATAATGAGCAATGGCATTGATAACAGCTGTCGGCTTTTGAGTCGTAGCGGCGTTATCAAAGTAAACCAATTTTTTTCCATTGATTTCTTGATCAAGAATAGGAAAATCAGCTCTTATTTTTTGTATATCTAAAATATCGGTCGTTATCATGGTTTCAATGGTGCTTTTTACTGTGAGCAATTATCCCTGATATATCTTATCAACAACTAACTCCTGTAAATATTCTTTAATGGCAGGAATTTTCATCTTGTCAATTACTTCTTGTGCGAATGCCAACATCAATAAAGCTCTTGCTGATTCTTTTGAAATACCACGAGCTTGCATATAAAACAAAGCGTCTTCGTTCAATTGTCCAGTAGTTGTACCGTGCGAACACTTAACATCATCTGCCCAAATTTCCAATTGTGGTTTGGTATTCATAGAAGCATTTTCAGACATCAATACGTTTTTACAAGATTGAAAAGCGTTTGTTTTCTGTGCATCTTCACGAACAAAGATTTTACCGTTGAATACTCCAACAGCATTATCTTTCAAAATACCTTTATATAATTCGTTCGATTCTGAGTTTGGTTTGGCGTGATCAACAGCAGTATGGTTATCAATATGCTGTTTTTTGTTTGGAATATATAAGCCAAACATATTCGCTTCTGCGTACTCGCCATCAATTTTAATATTGAGGTTATTACGTACAAAACCGCCATTAGCTGTTACAGTATTGGCAGTAAAAACTGATTTACCAGCTTGTAGCACCGATGTTGTACCAATATGATAAGCTTTGTCTGATTCGTTCTGAACTTTGTAATAATGTACATTTGCTTCTTCTTCAACAAAGAATTCAGTTACTGCATTGGTAAATGAAGCGTTTTCTCCTAAAGAACGAAATGCTTCTGCAATCTGTACTTCTGAACGTTTGCCAACAACAATTAAATTTCTTGGCTGACATGCTACATTTACTTTTCTTGCATCAGCAATGAATCTTAAAATAACTGGCTGAGTAACTACTTTATTCGCTGGTACATGTACGAAAATTCCGTCATGAGCAAATGCAGTATTTAATGCCGTAAAAGCATTAATTTTTGAATCAGCATATTGGTTAAAATACTTCTCAACTAAAGCTGGTTCTTGCTTAACTGCATCAGAAAAAGTTAAAATTTGAAGTTCTGAAGCTGGACTTACAATAGAAGAAAGTTCTGCATTGTAAACGCCATTCACAAAATAAAGGATATTTCCTTCAAGGTTTGGGATTGACGATTCTGCTACGTCTTGTGCTGAAAAATCAGAAGCTGCATTAAATTCAAAAGCTTGATTAACCAAGTTTTTGACGTTAGAATACTTCCATTCCTCGTGTTTTATCGTCGGAAAGCCCAAGGTTTCGAATGTTTTCAACGCTTCTTGACGAACTTGGTGAACAGCAGATTTTGCTGCACCATTCATACGTCCTTCAATCGTTTGAAAATCTGAAATTAATTGAGCCTTTAATGAATCTTTATTATCCATGTTAATAATTGATATTGCTGTGTTATCAGAATGACCAATACACAATAAAACTCTAAATTGAATTAAGCGATTGTTTCGCCCAATTCTTCAGCATCTACTTCTGCTTTAATCCAGTCGTAACCTCTTTCTTCTAATTCTAAGGCTAATTCTTTAGTACCAGATTTCACGATACGTCCTTTGTATAAAACGTGAACAAAATCAGGTACGATATAATCTAACAAACGTTGGTAGTGAGTAACCACAATCACAGCATTATCAGGAGATTTCAATTTATTTACGCCTTCAGCTACAATACGAAGGGCATCAATATCAAGTCCTGAATCTGTTTCATCCAAAATAGCTAATTTTGGTTCAAGTACAGCCATTTGGAAAATCTCATTTTTCTTTTTCTCACCGCCAGAAAAACCTTCGTTCAAAGCACGGTTCAAAAGAGATTGGTCGATATTCACATAAGCCATTTTCTGCTTGAACATTTTCAAGAACTGAACAGCATCCATTGGCTCTTCGCCACGGTACTTACGGATTTCGTTAACAGCAGTTTTCAAAAAGTTAGTTGTTGAAACTCCTGGAATTTCAACTGGATATTGAAACGCTAAGAAAATACCTTCAGCAGCACGTTCTTCAGCAGCTAATTCTAATAAATCTGTTCCGTTAAAATCTACGCTTCCACCAGTTACTTCATAGTCTTCACGTCCTGCTAATACAGAAGCTAAAGTACTTTTCCCAGAACCATTTGGTCCCATGATTGCGTGTACTTCACCTGCCTTAACTTCAAGATTAATTCCTCTGAGGATTTGCTTCTCCCCAATCTTCGCCTGTAAATTGTCTATTTTGAGCATTTTATCTATTAATTTCTAAACCTTGATTGATGGAGATTAACATTTACCTATTGATGTATTTCAAAATGATTACTCAATTGTAAACTTCTCAATCATGATACAAAATTAAATATTGTATTTTTTAAATACTATACTTTATTTAGAACAACTCTAAGTAAATGAAAAAAGTTTGGTCATTCTTATATATTTAGCGATTTGCGAAGGGGAAAACGACATGATTAAAGCCAAAATAATTAAAAACTGGATGGGCAAAATTATTTTCTCAAAAAATTATTGTTTGAAAACATGGTTTAAATTCAATAGGCAATGTTTTCAAAATTACCTTTTAAAACAGGCTTGACAATGCTGAAAAATTATGAGTACTTGCGAGAAATCAGATTTCATCAATCATTTTTATGGAAAATCTCATCCAAGTTTCTTCAGAAGTAGGCACGCTTAGGCGATTGCTCATTCATAGTCCCGATAGTGGTTTAGGCAAAGTTGTTCCTTCAAAAGCACAAGATTGGCTTTTTGAAGACATCGTTCATTTAGATACAATGCGTCGCCAAGAATATGATTTTTACGTAAAAACTTTACTTTACTTTCTCGACCCCGATAAGATAAAAGGCAAATTGGCAACTATTAATGCCGATAAAGAACGTAATTTTTTCAAGCCAGACCATCCAGAATATTTCAATTCAGACAAAGTAATAGAACTTCAAAAATTACTTTCTGATATTCTTGAAAACGATTTAGTGAGAATGAAACTCGTTGCGGCGGCTTGTGCCATTGAAAAAGAATGGTATTCAACCCATGATGAATTGTTCAATCTGCCACCCATCGAATTAGCTAAAACCTTAATTTCTGGAAGTACTCCTTCTGGCGAAATGCTTTTTCCACCTATTCCAAATTTCATTTTTACTCGTGATATTGGCATTACCATCAACGACCATATTTTACTGAATCGTCCCAAAAAACAGGCTCGTACTCGTGAAGCTTTATTGGTACAATATATTTTCTTTAATCACCCAATTTTTGATGCCGTTCGTAAAAATTTGATTGAAATTCCAGACAATGAAACGCTTTTCTTGTTACCAGAATACGAAGCCAACGAAGCCCAAACAACTTTGGAAGGTGGCGATGTAATGATGGTTGCTAAAAACCATTTATTGATTGGCATTTCTGAAAGAACAACCGTAAATGCAGCGAAACAAGTGATTAAAATCTTGTTTGAAAAGAAAATTGTTGACAAAATTACTTTGGTGAAAATTCCGAACAAACGTGATTACATGCACATTGACACGGTTTTTACACAAGTAAAACGCAATGTTTGGGTTTTGTTGGGTTCTTTGGCAAAACCACAATTGAAGGCAGAAGATGAAGTATTAATCAAAGCGGGTTTGCTTCCATCCAAAAAAGCGGAACAAGTACATATCGTTCAGTTTCGTCGTGGACAAGCACATGAACCTCGTGAAATTGCTAGTTTGGAAGAATTATTAACAGAAATTTCAATTTACGACCTTGGTTGCCAACCATTGGATGTTAAATTTATTTATTCAGGGAATAATGAATTTCCTTATGGAGCCAGAGAACAGTGGACAGATTCTTGTAATTTGTTGGCAGTGAAAGAAGGTGTGGTTATCGGTTACGATAGAAACGATAAAACACTTGAGGCTTTCAAAGAAGTAGGATTTGAAACCATTAAAATGGAAGATTTATTAAATGATTTTGAATCGGAAAAACGTTCGCCTGAAACCATTCAAAACACTTTTATTATGCTTCCTTCGGCAGAACTTTCAAGAGCAAGAGGTGGCTCGCACTGTATGTCGATGCCCATTTTAAGAAGTGAACTATAATCAAAACAAGCATTTAATTAACAATTTCAAAAGCCATGCAAAATCAAACTACTGCTCATATTTTAATGATTCGTCCAGTTCGTTTTGGTTTCAATGAACAAACTGCTACTTCGAATGCTTTTCAAAATCAAGCTTTTGGTAAAGAAACGCAAGCTAGTTCACAAGAAATTGCTTTAAAGGAATTTGATGAAATGGTGGCTCAACTCCGCAAAGCGGGCGTTGATATTATCGTTATTGAGGATACTCCAAACCCACATACTCCAGATTCTATTTTTCCGAACAACTGGATATCGTTTCATAACGATGGCACAGTAATGCTGTATCCAATGCAAGCAGAAAATAGACGATTGGAACGTAGAGAAGATATTGTAGATAGCCTTCAAGAGAAATTTTATGTCAATAAAGTCATTGATTTGTCGTCTTTCGAACAAGAAGATAAATTCTTGGAAGGTACAGGTTCAATGGTGTTAGACCGAAAAAATAAAATTGCCTACGCTTGTATTTCACCAAGAACGCATCAAGAAGTATTGGCTGAATTCGCCTTGAAAACGAATTATCAAATTGTTTCTTTTGAAGCAGTAGATGGCAATGGCAAACAAATTTACCATACCAATGTATTGATGTGTGTTGGCGATATGTTTTCTGTAGTTTGTTTGGAAGCTGTTCCAGATTTGGATGAACGCTTGCAATTGAGACATTCTTTAGAATCAAATGGTAAAAGAATTATTGAAATTACGCTGGCACAAATGAATCAATTCGCTGGCAACATGCTAGAAGTAAGAAGCGAAAAAGGCGATAAAATATTAGTGATGTCTGATGCAGCTTATTTTTCATTAACTTCTTCACAAATAAAAATTCTTGAAGATTACTGCACAATTCACCATTTCGACCTTTCGATGATAGAGGGAAATGGTGGCGGTTCTGCTCGTTGTATGATGGCAGAAGTACATTTACCCCTGAAATAATTTCAAATTGAATTCCTCAACAATGTTTTCAATGAACTTTCAGATTAACTTTGTCGTTTGAAAAACAACAACATGATATAAATTTTAATAACGATATGGTAACGATCACAGAAATAGCAGCCAATAAAATCATAGAACTACGTCAAAAAGAAGGACTTACTAGCGACTTTAATGTTAGAGTAGCCGTTGAAGGAGGAGGATGTTCAGGCTTGATGTATAATCTTGATTTTGCTTCTCAGCCACAAGCTACTGACATGGTTTTTGAAGATAAAGGCGTAAAGATTATGGTTGATAAAAAATCAATTCTATATTTAGCAGGTACAGAACTTGATTTCTCAGACGGTTTAAATGGAAAAGGCTTTCAATTCAAAAATCCAAATGCTACTCGTACTTGTGGATGTGGCGAAAGTTTCTCGGTTTAAAAATCATTACGATTCATAAAGGTTGTCATTTAAGCAAAGCTTAGATGACAATTTTTTTTTGAGCTACAAGTCATTTCAGAAAACTCTCCTCTCCTTCTGCTAAAGTAACAAGTCAATAAATTTGATTCCTACAACATTTATCACTTTTTCGGATAAAGAAGATTAGTCTCATCTCAATAAAAATTGGTTGAGCATGAACAAATAATGGTGGCATCTCATTAAAAATTGGTCAAGCATGAACAAAAAATAGTGACGTCGTAATAAAAATTGGTCAAGCATGAACAAATAATGATGGCATCTCATTAAAAATTGGTCAAGTATGTACAAATAATGGTAGCATCTCATTAAAAATTGGTCAAGTATGTACAAATAATGGTAGCATCTCAATAAAAATTGGTTAAGAATAAACAAATAATGGTGACATCTCATTAAAAATTGGTCAATAATTAACAAATAATGGTAGCATCTTATTAAAAATTGGTCATTAATGAACAAAAATGATGACACTTCATTAAAAATCAGTCAATGATTAACAAAAAGTAGTGGCGTTTCAATCAATTTTTATTAGTCTCCAAAATAACCCTAGCAAGTATCATCTCTTTATTTTATTAATATAATCTAATATTTTCACGAATATTCATAATTTTGACTCGTATTTAAACATTCAGTTATGCTTTACTCAAGAATTGCAGGTATCGGACATTACGTACCTGAAAACATCATCAGCAATCAACATTTAGAAACATTAATGGATACTTCGGATGCTTGGATAACTGAACGAACGGGAATCAAAGAGAGAAGATACTTTACTTTGGGTAAAGATACCAACGCTTCGATGGCTACGGAAGCTGCCAAAATAGCCATTGAAAGAGCTGGAATTAGTGCAGATGACGTTGACTTTATTGTGTATGCTACCATCACTCCTGATTATTACTTCCCAGGGCCTGGTTTTGTGATGCAAAGAAATTTAGGGATTCAAAATGCTGGAGTACTTGATATTCGAGACCAATGTTCTGGATTTATTTATGCTTTATCTACAGCAGACCAATTTATTCGTTCTGGAATGTATAAAAACATTTTGGTGATTGGTGCTGAAATACAATCTACTTTCCTGAATCCAAGTAATGAAGGAAGAGGCGTTGCTGTAATTTTTGGAGATGGTGCAGGTGCTGTGGTTGTTCAAGCAACGGAAGATGAAAACCACAGAATACTTTCAACCCATTTACACGCAGATGGCAGATATGCAGAAGATCTTTATGTTAAAGAACCAAGCAGTAGTAGTTCAGGTAGGTTTTATGACAATTTAATAGAAGATAAAACAAGTGGAGATGTAATTATGAATGGAAATGCTGTTTTTAAACATGCAGTAGTGCGTTTTCCAGAAGTAATTCGTGAAGCTTTAGATAAAAATGGTTTACAAGCGGAAGATATAGATTTATTGGTTCCTCATCAAGCTAACTTAAGAATTTCAGAATATGTTCGCCAACAAATGGGATTACCAGAAGAAAAGGTCATGAACAATATTCAAAAGTATGGCAATACAACGGCAGCTTCTATTCCAATAGCTCTTTGCGAAGCATGGGAAACTGGTAGAATAAAAGATGGGGATTTAATCTGTTTAGCCGCTTTTGGTAGCGGATTTACTTGGGGTTCAGCTTTGATTCGTTGGTAAATACTTGACCATTAATTCCCATTGTAAAAAGAAAGTAAAGCATTAAAGTCTTATTCAAAAAAAATAAAAAACCTGCAAAGAAGTAAATCCTTGCAGGTTTTTTATTGATATAATCTCAAAGCTGTCAACTACCAAATAAAACGAGTAGAAAGGAATGTTGATTCTTGGTTTTCTACAATTTGGTTAATGATTGCTTTATTCTCTGTAGTCTCTTTTGTTGCTACTACCGTTCTGATTGAGAATGAACGCAAAGCAGCTGTTACTGAGAGTGTTCCTTCTGCTGAATCTTTACGACCAGTGAAAGGGAAACCGTCTGGTCCACGCTGACATTGTGAGTTAATATTTACACGAGAAACTTGGTGAACAGCTACATCCATTAATTCAGAAATTTGGTGAACATCTTTGCTGAATATGGATACTTGTTGTCCATGAGATGATTCAATTAAATAATTAATTGGCTCTTGAATATCGCTGAATGCTACAACTGGAACTAATGGACCAAATTGCTCTTCATGCCATACTTTCATTTCTTTATTCACAGGATATACCAATGCTGGGTAAACAATTGATTTGAACGATTCCCCACCACCTTCGTTAACTACTTTAGCACCGTGAGCAATGGCATCTTCAATCAATTCTTTTAAATATGCTGGTTTGTTTGGTTCTGGAAGTGGCGTAATGTTTACTCCTTTTTCCCACATCATTCCCAATTTCAATTTGCCAATTTCTTCAGACATGCGTTTATTGAAAGCATCAACCAACGATTCGTGAACCCACATCATTTTCAAAGCTGTACAACGCTGACCGTTGAATGACAATGAACCTAACATACATTCTTTCACGGCTAATTCTAAATCTGCACTTTCAGTAACGATGGCAGCATTTTTAGCATCTAGTCCTAAAATTGCTCTCAAACGGTTTACTTTCGGGTGCATTTTTTTCAATTTATCCGCTACTTTCGACGAACCAATCAAAGTCAAAGCATCAATTCTACCTGATTCCATTAATTGTGGAACTACCGAATTTCCACGACCATAAATAGTGTTAATTACACCCGCTGGAAACGAAGTGCGGAAAGCCTCTAACAATGGATAATGCAATAAAGTACCATGTTTTGGTGGTTTGAACATCACGATATTTCCCATAATCAAAGCAGGAATTAATGTAGTAAATGTTTCATTCAATGGATAATTGAATGGTCCCATACACAAAACAATACCAAGTGGCGAACGACGAACTTGTCCGATAATTCCTTCTTCAATCATAAATCTTGAAGAGTTACGGTCGATGTCTTTCAAAGCACCAATTGTATCATAAATGTATTGAACGGTACGGTCGAATTCTTTTTGTGAATCACCTAAAGATTTCCCGATTTCCCACATCAATAATTTTACAACTTCATCACGTTTCGTAATCATTTGCTGCGTGAATTTCTCAACGCATTCAATACGATGAGCTACAGACATTGAAGGCCACTCGCCACGACCGTGGTCGAAAGCTTTTACGGCAGCATCCAAAATCTCCATCGCATCCTCTGGATTGGTGATTGGGTACGAACCGATTCTTTTTTGTTCTAAACCGCTTGGCGTTTGAACATAAATCGGAGACCAAACGTCTTGGGTTTTTCCAGCCCATTGGCGCATCTCACCGTTTACTAAATACTCTCTTTGCTCAATCGGCTCAGTGAGGTTATATTCCGCTGGAATCTGAGCTTCGGTTGGAAATAATGTTTCTAAGTTTTTTACAGATGACATGAATTTTTCTTCTTAAAAAAGTACAATGATTTAGATTTTCGTCTTGGCAAAGTTTAAAAGAAAGGAATTTCAACAAGTAGAATACTACCGTTTTATTTTAATAATTATAAATATACTAAAAATAGTTCTAATTATTGTTTTGTAGTTAAAAGTGCTTGATACTTCTTTAAGAGAAAAAAAATGACTTGTCAAAAGGTTTTCAACTGATATTTTCGACGAAGTTTGTTAATTAAAAACTTCTTTTGAGCTGTAAAACTCTCAGGATTTACCTGATTAAAAATCACTTTAAGGTCTTGAAATTCCTCTGGATTATCCCAAAGAAATTTTTCTGAATCTATATTTTTTTGTTCGAGATACTGTTCAAAAACCATCATGATTGTATTGAATATTTATGAAAAATTGGTTCATTGAATACTAAGATTCAAGTAAAACGATTGCTCTTTTTTGTTTAAAAAATAAATATACCAAAGAAGTAAATGCAAAAAAAGCAGCCAGAAAATATGGAATAATAATGTTCTCTACTTTTCCTTGGTAAATTTGTCCTGCAAATAATGCACCTAAACCAATTCCTGCCTCCAAAGCGATATACGTTGTAGCAACTGCTCTTCCTCGATAATGTTCGTCAGATAAATCTACTGTCCAAGCCATTAAAGTTGGCGTATTGAATCCCCACGAGAAACCAAATAAGATGGATGCAAGTATAAATATCCAAAACGAGCTAGTTGATGCACAGAGTATCATTGAAATTACCAAAATACCCGACGAAATCATTAAGATTGGAATTCGTCCATATTTATCAGACGATTTTGCAAAAAATAATCTGACCGTCAATGAAGAAATCGTATAAATTGTAAAGAAAAGTCCTTTGTTGCTAATACCCAATAATTTGGTTTGGTCTGGCACAAGTGTCAATAAAACACCTGAAGAAAAAGATACCAAAATCATTACGGTAAAAGCGGGAATTACTCTAGGCTCAAAAACATCTTTCCAACCAATTTTAAATAATTTCAGCGAAAAAGCTTCTTTCTGACTTGTAGGAAGTGTTTCTCGCATATTAATTAAAATCAAAATCGACAACAATGCGAAAGCTGAAGAAGTAAAAAACATCACATTGATAGAAGTCCAATCGGTTAAATAACTTCCAATACTTGGTCCGATTGACATGCCCGTTGCTGTAAAAATCCCTAGCATTCCTTGTGCTTCACCTCTCCTATCCTCTGGAATAATATCAGCTACATAAGCAGCAGTTGCGGTTGGTTTTGTACCCGTAGAAAAACCATGTAAGAAACGAAGTAATAAAAATCCCGCAATGGTATGCACAAAAGGATACAATCCTCCGCAAACAAAACAAACGATTGAACCCAATGCCATAACGGGTACTCTACCGATGGTGTCCGTCAATTTTCCAGAAAAAGGACGAGCAAAACCTGCTGTAAGCGTAAATAAAGCAATGATGTAACCAATGTATTCTTTTCCACCCATCGAACCCAAATAGTCAGGCAATTCTGGAATCATCATTTGAAAACTAGCAGAAAAAAGAAAATTACTGAAGCAAAGTAACCAAAACTGAGTAGTATATATTGAAGGTTGTTTTTCCATTCGCAAAGATAATTAGTAGCTGTAAGCATTAAGCTTCAGCCACTAACTAAATTAAAATCTCATAATTCATATTTAATAACTCCTCATTATTGAAGGAGTTTTTTACTTTCACGCTTATTGAGCGTCATCAAGAAAGCAGGAAGTAATACCAAATTGCAAATCATCGCCATCAACAATGTGATAGAAATCAATATTCCTAAGGATTGTGTCCCTTTAAAAGTTGAAGCTGTAAAAATAAAAAAGCCTGTAAACAAGACAATCGCTGTATAAAACATCGAAACACCAGTATTCAAAATGGTTTCTGTAATGGCTTCTTTTATCGTTCTGTTTTTATTCAATAATTCATCTTTGTAGCGTGTCAAAAAATAAATCGTACCGTCTGATGAAATTCCGAAAGCGATTGAAAAAATCAAAATAGTGGAGTATTTCAAGTGAATATCAAAGAAACCCATCAACCCTGCTGTAATTAAAAGAGGAATTAAACTTGGCAAAGTAGAGATAAAAACCATTTTCCAAGAACGGAAAAGCAATGCCATAATGATACAAATCAAGAAAATAGCTTGTAATGTACTTTCTACCAAATTACCTTGTAAATAATCATTTTGCCAAGCATAAATCACACTGTTTCCTGTGATTTCGGCATCATAACCTCGCTTGTCGCCTTTCTTATAAAACTCATTTGTTTCGGCATTATAATTAAAAATTGTATCAATTTTCGGTTGTAATTCTCTAATAATTTCATTGGTACGAACCGTTCCACAGTCGGCAATTTGGAAACTAACACGAGTATATCGTTTCGTAGAATCAATAAATCCTTTGGCTAAGTTCTGTTTTCCAGTAAGACTTGAATTATACTCTTTTAGTTTTGCGAGTTCATCGATACCCGGCAAAACAAAGTATTTTGGGTCGCCACCACGATAAGCTTGATAAATAAATTTAGCCGCTGTAACCAATGAAACTGGTTTTGTAAATTCTGGATACTTGGCAAATTCCTTTTCCATTCTTTTTATTTTCGTAAAAAGTTCTGGGGAATTCATTACTCTTCCAGCCTCATAAGTATCAATGGCTACTTCAAAAGGCATAATTCCTTTGAAGTTCTTCTCGATAAATTTCAAATCTGTATAAATCGGATTGTCTTTCGTTAAATCATCAACGATATATCCAATTGATTTTATTTTGGAAGTACCATAAACAGAAATACCAATAATGGTAAGAATGACTAAATAAATAACCGTTCTACGATGATTCACCCAACGGTCGATACCAATCAAAAATTTTGCAATTCTACCAGATTCTAAACGTGAAGTATTTTTGCGTGAAGGCGGTGCTAAATAACTAAACATAATCGGAATCAAAATCAACGAAACGGCATACGTTAACATGACATTGATGGCAGCTACAATACCAAATTCCATTAGAAAAATACTTCCTGTAAAAGCAAAAACGCCAAAACCAATGGCTGTAGTTAGATTAGAAAGTACTAAAGTCTGACCAATTTTCTCAATTGTTACTTTTAAGGCTAATTGTTGGTCTCCGTGAGCAGCGTATTCCTCATGATATTTATTGACGATAAAAATGGCATTTGGTACACCAATTACAACCACCAAAGGTGGAATTAATCCTGAAATAATCGAAATCTTAAAACCAAAAAGCACGATAATTCCCAAAGCTGAAACAATGCCAATCAACACAACTGCCAAAGCCACCAACATCACTTTGATATTTCTAAAAAATACCAATAAAATCAATGAAGTAACAACAATGGCTAAAATTAGAAAAACACCTAATTCATTGGTAATCTGAGCCGTCATTTCTGTACGAATAAAAGGCATTCCAGAAAGATGTAGCTCAGTTTTTTCTTTTTCTTCAAAATTCTGAGCAATTAATTTTATCTTTTTTACAGCCTCTACTCTACTTTTATCATTGATAGCACTTTGGTCGAAAGTAATCATCATCAAATGTACATTTCCTGCTTCGTTGATGATAAATCCTTTGTAAAATGGGAGTTTATCTAATTTAGCTTTTACAGAATCGACTTCAATTTGTGAAGTAGCTCTTTGAGTAATAAGATTTTTCGTGATAAAACGTTTTAAAGAATCATCTTTTTCAACTCTTGGAATATTACCCGCAAAAACTACGGTTTTGATGCCTTTTACTGCTTTGATTTCTGTCGCTAAATCTTGCCATTGCTGAAAAAAAGCCAATTGAAACATCTTATCCGTTTCAACACCAATTACCATTACAGAACCATCTTCTCCAAATCTCTTTTTGAAAGATTCATACAACTGAAAACGCTCGTCCGACTTAGGTAGAATTTTAGGCAATTCGCTAGAAACTTGTGTTTTAGCAGCCATTATCGTCATGAAAATTGCGAGTACAATTACTGCCGACAAATAAGAAAGTCGATATTTAAGAATTGAAAGGGCTAAATTATGCCAAAAGTTTTTCATTTTTTATGTTTGATAAAATAGATTCAACATTTCAATAGCCGCATTGATGGGCAACTTTTTGCCTTCACTTACTTCTTGCTGAATATTTTTGAGATGAAGGCTCACATTGGGATGTTGATAAAATTTTTCTTCTAAGGATTGTTTAATAAAATCATACATCCAAGCAAGATTTTGCTCACTACGCTTTTGTTGAAAAAAACCATTTTCAGTAAAAAGTAAATGATGTTTTTCGATGGATTGCCAAATTTCACTAATCCCTTTTTCAGTAATCGCAGAGCAAGTAAGTACTTCTGGATACCAACCTGTTTGATTGGGCGGGAATAAATGTAAAGCATTTTGATAGGCTACTTTAGCCAAATCTGATTGCAATTCATTTCCTGAATCTGTTTTAGTAATGGCAATCAAATCAGCCATTTCCATAATTCCTTTTTTGATGCCTTGTAATTCATCTCCAGCACCAGCCAACATCAATAATAAAAAGAAATCCACCATGCCATGAACCAATGTTTCTGACTGACCAACACCAACTGTTTCAATAATAATTACTTCAAAACCTGCGGCTTCACAAAGTAACATGGCTTCACGAGTTTTATTGGCTACTCCGCCCAAACCTCCACTTGTTGGCGAAGGGCGAATATAAGCCAGTGGCTCGTTGACTAATTTTTCCATTCTGGTTTTATCCCCAAGAATACTTCCTTTACTAATTTGTGAACTTGGGTCGATGGCTAAAACGGCAACCCTTTTCCCCTGTTTGGTTAAAAACTGACCAAAAGCTTCAATAAAAGTACTTTTGCCAACGCCAGGCACACCAGTAATACCAATTCTGATTGAATTACCAGTTTTGGGTAAAACTGCATTCAGCACTTCACGAGCCAATATTTTATCAGTGGGCAAGTTGCTTTCTGTCAGCGTGATTGCTCTGCTGAGAATCATTCTGTTCGCAGCTAAAATGCCGTCGATATATTCTTTGGTTGTTAAGCGTTTAAGCATTTCGCTTTAAAATAATTTCTGCCCATTCTAAATCTTCTGGTGTGGTAATTTTAATGTTTTCGTAAGAACCTTCAATCAGATTAATCTCTAAACCTGCAAATTCTACCACACTAGCATCATCGGTAAAAGTACTTAATTCTTCCGTCTCAAATGCTTTTTTAATAATTGAAGCCTGAAAAGTTTGTGGTGTCTGAATTAAACGAACTGTTTGGCGGTCAATTGCTTGTCCGTTTACTCGTACAGAATCTTTAGATGCCACACTTACTACAGCCGTTCCTTTTACTTGTGCTACTTCAAAACTTTCTCGAATAATATCTGTACTTACAAATGGACGAACGCCATCATGAACAGCTACAATTCCATCTGTTTCTATCACAGCCAATCCATTTTTTCCAGATTGAAATCTTGAATTTCCACCTTTTACTAATTGATGTGCTACAGTAAAATGATGCTTTTGACATAATTCTTCCCAAAAATCAAATTGACTTTCGGGTAATACTAAAATTAAATTAATGTCTGCAAAAGCTTCTTTAAAACGGTTTAAAGTGTGCATTAAAACAGGTAATCCGCCAATTTCAATAAATTGCTTTGGCAAATTACTTCTCATTCGGCTTCCACTTCCGCCCGCTACGATGATGGCATATTTTTTCATGAATACTTAGAAAGAATCTGTAAAATCCTATAAAACAATTAGGCGAAAGACCTAAGCCATGTTTATGCTTAATGTCTTTCGCCTGATTCTTAGAGATTATTCATCTTAAATAATCAACATGGCATCGCCATAACTAAAGAATTTATATTTTTCTTTGATAGCGATTTGATATGCTTCCTTAATCAAATCATAACCACCAAAAGCAGAAGTCATCATCAATAAAATAGATTCTGGCAAGTGCATATTGGTTAATAATGCGTTAGGAATTCTGAAATCGTAAGGAGGGAAAATAAACTTATCTGTCCAACCTTCAATCGGTTTTAAATGTCCATCTGCTGAAACCGAAGATTCTAAAGCTTTCAAAACAGTAGTTCCGATGGCACAGATTTTCTTTTTCCCATCAATTCCTTCATTTACAACATCGCAAGTTCTTTCTGTGATATTGAAATTTTCAGAATCTGTTTTATGTTTTGTTAAATCTTCAACGTCCACCTGACGGAAAGTTCCTAAACCAACGTGTAATGTTAATGGAGTAAAGTTGATTCCTTTCAGCTCCAAACGTTTCATGATGATTTTCGAGAAGTGTAAACCAGCCGTTGGAGCCGCCACAGCACCTACGTGTTCTGCATAAATTGTTTGATAACGATCCTCATCAGCAGGCTCTACTTTACGTTTAAAACGGATTTCGTCTGGTAGTGGCGTTTCGCCTAATTGGTGAATTGCCTTCATTAAAGCTTTGTGGTCACCATCATACAAGAAACGGATAGTACGTCCACGTGAAGTCGTATTGTCAATTACTTCTGCTACTAAATCACTATCACCAAAATATAATTTATTTCCTACTCTGATTTTACGAGCAGGATCTACTAATACATCCCAAAGACGGTGTTCTCTATTTAATTCACGCAATAAAAATACTTCAATTTTTGCACCAGTTTTTTCTTTTTGTCCAAACAAACGAGCAGGAAAAACTTTAGTATCATTGGTAACCATTACATCGCCATCGTCAAAATATTCTAATATGTCCGAAAACATACGGTGTTCAATTGTTTTGGTTTTTCTATTTACGACCATTAATCGTGATTCACCTCTGTTTTCTGGTGGGTACAAGGCAATGAGGTTATTAGGGAGGTCGAATCTGAACTCAGATAATTTCATTCTAATAATGTTTGCGGTTTTTTCGCCTGGAGTCATTTCTTACGGTTTTTAAACTTGGATTTTGTTTGATAAAATGATTGGTCTATGGGTTTTTATCGTATAAAACCAAAACAGCTATCCTGATTTTATACCAAAGTCTTACGCCCTATAGCTAAATGACTTCAATACGATTCTTGCAAATATACAATTTCGAGATAGGGCTTGTCAATACAAAATGATAATAAATTAGTCTTTTAGTTGATTATTCGAAATTATTTAGCGATTATACACAAAACAAAAAAGCAAACAAGCTCATTACTAGGCAATTGTATTTATCTCAAAAAATTAAAATAAAAAAAATATTTTATCGGATAAATTAAAATTGCTGATTTTCAGGAGGTTTTCAGTTTCGTTAATCATTTTCACTAAAATATTTTCGAGAAGCAAAACCTTAAATCGAACAAAAAGAGTCATAAACGGTTAAAAGAAAGTATCTGAGTATATTATTATTTTTAACAATTGTCAAATGTCTAAAATTTCAATTTTCTGGTTCCGCCGTGACCTCCGTTTGCATGATAATGCAGGTTTGTATCATGCACTCAAAAAAGGCATGCCAGTATTACCAATCTTTATTTTCGACAAAAATATTTTAGATAAATTAGAAGATAAACGTGACAGAAGAGTTGAATTTATTCATCAAGCTTTAACTGAAATCCAAGTATCTCTTCAAGAATTAGGCTCTTCGCTATTGGTAAAATACGGAACACCTGAAGAAGTATTTCCTGAATTACTCAATCAATATGAAATAGAAAGTATTTTCACCAATCACGATTACGAATTATATGCCAATGAAAGAGATGAGAATGTTCGAGAATTCGTAACAAGCGAAAACATTGAATTTAATACTTATAAAGATCAAGTAATTTTTGAGAAAAAAGAAATACTCTCTGGTACAGGCACTCCTTACACAGTTTTTACGCCTTACAGCAGAAAGTGGAAAGAAAAACTCAATGAATTTTATTTAAAATCATATCCTACAGAAAAGTATTTTAAGTACTTTTTTCAGACACAACCTTTTGAAATTCCAACTTTAGCATCAATGGGTTTTGAGACAATTGGTACAAATTTTCCTCTTAAAGTAGTGAGAGACTCTATCGTAAAAAATTATGCTGAAAAACGAGATTTCCCAGCGATTGTAGGTACTTCAAGATTATCTGTTCACCTTCGTTTTGGTACACTAAGTATTCGTGAATTGGCTCGTAAAGCAATTTCACTTTCCGAAACTTGGCTGAATGAATTAATCTGGCGAGATTTTTACTTCAATATTTTATACAATTTTCCACACATTTCGCAGGGACAAGCCTTTAGAAAAGAATACGATAAAATTGTTTGGAGAAACAATGAAACAGAATTTAAAGCTTGGTGCGAAGGCAAAACAGGCTATCCGATTGTAGATGCGGGAATGCGGGAATTGAATGCTACGGGTTTTATGCACAACCGTGTAAGAATGATTGTTGCGAGTTTTTTAACAAAACATTTATTGATTGACTGGCGTTGGGGAGAAGCTTATTTTGCCAAAAAACTATTAGATTTTGATTTTGCGGCTAATAATGGTGGCTGGCAATGGGCATCTGGAAGTGGTTGCGATGCGGCTCCGTATTTTAGAGTATTTAATCCAACATTACAAACTCAGAAGTTTGATAAAAATCTTGAATACATCAAAAAATGGGTTCCAGAATTAAATAGTTTTGAGTACCCTCAGCCAATTGTGAATCACGATGTGGCAAGGAAAAGAGTTTTACCGGTTTATCAGGAAGCGTTGAAGGGACTCTAAGACTTGAAGATTTTGGACTTTAAGACTACAGGACATTTATTTAATAACAAATCTTCTTTAAGTCCTTTAGTCCAAAATCCTAAAGTCTTTATCTCAATCCTTCAAAATATAATCCTTCAATTTTACTTCTAAATCTTGGACTGACATATTTCTAAAAATTCCTCCGTGGTTCACGAATGAAATTTCTGCTTTTTCTTCCGACACTACGATGATGGCTGCATCGGTTTGTTCACTCATACCAAAGGCTGCACGGTGCCTGAAACCTAAAGCTGGTGAAATTGTACCACTTTCTGAAACGGGAAGCATACAACGAGCCGCAGCGAGTCTTCCGCCTTTGATAATAACAGCACCATCGTGCAAAGGACTATTTTTATGAAAGATTGTAAGCAATAATCTTTTTGATACTTCTGCATCCAACACATCGCCCGACTCAATAAATTTCTTCAAATCATCTTCTTTTTCAATCACAATCAAAGCACCAGTGTAAGTGCTTGACATTACTTTTACAGCTTCTACAATGGATTGTAAAGTAGAAAGATTTTCATTAGATACTTTAGGAGAATAAAATCTTTTGAGCAAAGCACTTTCACGAAAAGAAGTAGAACGACCAAGTACCATTAAAAAACGGCGAATTTCTTGTTGAAAAATAATCAATAAAGCCAAAACACCCATGTTCATGAATTGTCCTAAGATAGTGGACATAAATTCCATTCCCAATGCTTTTGACACCAAGTAAACGCCATAGATAAGTATATAACCAAAGAAAATTTTATTAGCAATACTTCCTTGTATCAGTTTATAAATCTGATACAACATATAAGCTACCAATAAAATATCTAAAATATCAATCCAATCAATTGTTAAAAAGCCTATTCGCATAGTGTATATTTTATTTTAAAAAGAGGTTTTAAATTTTATCACAGCACATTTCATTAACTATCTTGCAATACCCAATATTGTTGCTCCGTCCAAACATATCGTTGCATACTCCTCTGCTTTTGATGGTTCGCAAACACCTGCAAAATCGCCCTTACGTCCCAACATATCAGTAATTACTTGAAAATGTAAATGTGGTGGCCAGTCACCATTAATCGGGAAATCACCAAACTCCGCAATTTGTTCTCCTGCTTCAAATACTTTTCCTTCAAAAAGATTTACAAGACATTCTTCATTCAAATGTCCGTACAAGGTATAAAAAGTCTTTTCTTCTAATTGATGTTCAAGAATTATGGTTGGTCCATAGTCACCAAAACCTTTGTTATTTTGAAAACTATGTACTTTTCCAGTAAGAGGAGCAAATACTGGTGTTCCCGCCGCAGCCCAAATATCGATACCTAAATGAATGGAACGAGCTTCATCATTTTGTTGAAAATGTTCACTTCTACGATAAATATAACGATTTTCGAGGTAACCTCCAATCGCACAAACGGCATTGGCTTGCTTAATTTTTTGAGTAACGTACTCATCAAATAAAGCAGTATCCGACAAATTTAATTCCGCCAATTCAGAATTATTTTCAGTTAAATCAATTTCGTAAACGGTTTCATGTTGAAAATCAAAAGGAACAACTGGTTGAAATTTATATTTTTTTAAGGTTTCTAACATCTCAAATCTATTGATTTACTACACTGTTTTAAAGTTATTTCGTCGTTTCAAAACAAAAACACTTTTACAAAAATTGTCGGCATTTTTCAACCTAAATCTCTTGTAAAAGTGTGTTTGAGATGAAAATTTATGTTGTCAATAAATTTCTATTTTTTTTCAAAATTACAGCTTTTTAAGCAAAAAATGGACTATTTTTCATTAATTACGTCAAAAAAAACAGCTTTATGAAGCTTTTTTGAAAATTTTCTTTTTTCGTGAAATAAAATAAAAAAGAATAAACAAGTGTTTTTGTATGCCATTGTTATTCTTTTCAACGCAAAATCGACTTAGAAATTCTCCTCCTTTTTTAGTAACTTGATATTTCAAAAAACCAATCAATCATCAATGCAACTAATCCTTCACTCCTTTGAATTACAATTACGTCATACTTTTACCATTACGCATGAATCACGTGATGTACAACCTACTTTGATTGTTGAACTTCGAGATGGCGAATTCAGTGGTTTTGGCGAAGCTACCGAAACCCCTTATTATGGCGTGACGATGGAAAAAATGTCCGCTCAATTAGAAGGCATTCGCTCGCTGATTGAAAATTATGATTTACAAAATCCAGAACAATTTTGGAATGATGTATATCCTTTCTTGAAAGATGAACATCCTTTTGCTTTGTGTGCTTTAGACATTGCCGCTAACGACCTTTGGGCAAAGAAAAAAGGACAGCCTTTACACAAACTTTGGGGTTTGGATACTGCTAAAAATCCTATTACTGATTATACCATTGGCATTGATACCATTGAAAAAATGGTCGAAAAAATGCAAGAAGTACCTTTCCCATTATATAAAATCAAATTAGGAACGAAAGACGACATTAAAATTGTACAAGAACTTAGAAAACATACTGATGCCGTTTTCAGAGTAGATGCCAATACGGCTTGGGATGTAGAAGAAACCATAAAAAATTCTTTTGCCTTAAAAGAATTGGGCGTAGAATTTATCGAACAACCAATGAAAGCTGATAATTGGGAAGGCATGAAAAAAGTATTTGCTGAATCAGCTTTGCCCATTATTGCCGATGAAAGTTGTATTGTGGAAGAAGATGTTGCTCGTTGTTTTGGCTTTTTTCATGGTGTAAATGTGAAATTGATGAAATGCGGAGGACTTACTCCTGCCCGAAGAATGATTGCCCAAGCTCATACTTTAGGTTTAAAAGTAATGGTTGGTTGCATGACGGAATCTAACGTTGGATGTTCTGCTATCGCACAACTTTTACCACTTTTGGACTATGTAGATATGGATGGCATTTTACTGGTTGACGATAAAATCTCAACAGGCGTAACCATCGACTACGGAAAAGTAATTTATTCAAACGAAAATGGAACGGGAGCTAATTTGCTGTAGGCAGTAGGCGATAAGCTTTAAGCTGTTATAGCCTACAGCTTACAGCCTAAAGCATTAAAAACATGAAATATTTTACCAATCAACTCCCAAGCAGTACTTTAGTCAGTGACGACCAGACATATCTTTGGTTTAGTGGTACTTCGTATTTGGGCATTCCACATCATCCTGTTTTTAAGGAAAATTTCATTAAAGCTGTTGCCAATTATGGTACTTCGTGGGGAAGTTCAAGAAATAATACTGTTCAATTAAATATCTATGAAAAGGCTGAAAAAGCTTTAGCTGATTTTGCTGAAATGCCAGCCGCTCTGACGGTTTCTTCAGGAATGTGGGCGGGGCAATTGGTCGTAAATTTCTTAAAACACGAAGGTGCTACTTTCTTTTTTGCTCCGAAAACGCATCCTGCTTTATGGAATGGAACAATTCCATTTTCATCAGAAAGTTATCAGGAATGGACATTATCCATTGCCGAAAAAGTACAAAATACTTTAGCCGACAGAATTGTCATCTGTGCCGATTCTGTGGGTTCTCCTTATGTAGAATACTTTGATTTTGAATGGATTAATACACTTCCTACTCATAAAAATATTACCGTTGTTATCGACGCTTCGCATAGTTTTGGGATTGAATTACCTACAATTACGGCTTCAAATATTCACCTGATTATTACTTCTTCACTCAACAAAGCAATGGGTATGACGGGTGGAGTAATTTTTGCAGAAAAAGATTTTATCGAAAGGCTCAAACATTTTCCGATGTTCTCAGGAGCATCGCCCATGATGCCAGCATTGTTAGAAGCTTTTGTCAATTCAACTGATATTTTTCAAGAACAAAAAACAAAACTCTTGAATAATATTCAATACTTCAACCAACAGATTCCCAATTCAATTTTAGACTGTATCGAAAACTATCCTGCTTATTGTACCCATCAAGTAGGACTTCACGAACACCTCAAAAAACACAACATCATGACAGCCTGCTTCCCCTACCCCACCGCCACCGATTTGCCCGTTACTCGTCTGGTAATTAGTGCCTTGCATACAAAAGAAGATTTAGATAAATTGGCAGAGGTTTTGAATATTTGGAAGTAAAATTAGGTAGCACGAGTTTCTAACTCGTAAAGCAACTACTACACGAGTTGGAAACTCGTGCTACGGAAATACATCAACAAATAGCCAAATGAAAAAACAAAAAAGAACTAAAATTTTAAGGCTAATAGCTTTACTGATGATAACTTCTGCGATAACTCAAGCTCAGAATATTGAAACTGATTTCCTCCCCAAATTAATGGCGACTAATCCCGAACAGTTCAAGGATATTTTGGATAATGCCGACAAGTATCGGGTGCAAATTCTTTATACTCAGATTGATAGAGATAAAAAGAACCGTCCGACTTTTAAAAGTTATGGTTTCAGAATCAACAATTCAGAGTACTTCTATCCAGCCAGTACGGTAAAGTTCCCAGCCTGCGTGATGGCTTTGGAGAAAATCAACAAACTTAATATCAAAGGATTAAGCAAAGGAACTCCAATGTTTACTGGTGCAGAATATGAACGACATACACCTGTTACGAAAGATTCAACGGCAGAAAATGGCTTACCTTCAGTAGCACATTATATCAAAAAAATATTGATGGTTTCGAATAACGATGCTTTTAATCGGCTGTATGAATTCTTAGGACAAGAAGCTTTTAACAAAACACTTCATCAAAAAGGCTACGAGAATAGTCGTATTTATCACCGCTTACAAGTGGGAATGAACGCTGAACAAAACCGCAGGACAAACCCTATTCAATTTAAAGTAGATGATAAGATTTTGTACGAACAGCCGATGATTACTTCTGAGAAAAATTATGTTTCTCCAACGCCAATTTTAATCGGTAAAGGTTATATGAAAGGAGATTCGTTAGTGAAAGAACCTTATGCTTTTACAGACAAAAACTTTTTCCCATTATTAGAGCAACAAGGGATTCTGAAAGCTGTACTTTTCCCAGAAGCAGTTCCTGCTAAACAACGCTTTCAATTGACAGATTCCGACTATCAGTTTTTGTACAAGTATATGTCACAAATGCCTACTGAAAGTACTTATCCGAAGTATGAAGCCCCCGATTTCTATCCGACCTATTGTAAATTTTTGATGTATGGAAGCCATAAAGACGATGTGGTAAATCCGAATATTCGGATTTTTAATAAAGTGGGCGATGCCTATGGTTTTTTGTTGGATAATGCTTACATCATTGATTTTTCAACGGGCATAGAGTTTCTGTTAACAACAGTTTTACTTTGTAATAATGATGAAGTTTTTAACGACGACCATTATGATTATGAAACCGTAGGCTTTCCCTTTATGAAGAATTTGGGACAATTGATTTACAACTACGAAAGTACTCGTCCAAGAAAATATAAAGCAGATTTAAGTAAGTTTAAGATGCGTTATGATAAGTAAATGTTACTATCTTTGAGCTACACAAATTGAAATCAATACACGTCCATATTTTTACAAACCTTTCTATGAAAAAAATTCTTTTTACAACCGTAATCCTATTTTCATTCATTACCCTTGTTCAAGCCCAAATAACATTAAAACCTACATTTTCTAATGTTTGTAGAGGTGCAATCATGGAACTGCCATTTACTTCTACTGGTAGCTTTGATCCAGATAATACTTTTAAAGTTCAAATTAAAGGAACCTATGATAATAGTTGGACAGATCTTGTTACTTCTGGCACTGCTAGTCCTTTAAAATTTACGATTCAAGACTCCTTCGCAGTTGACCAATACAGCAATTATTCTATTAGAATTATTTCTTCTAAGCCACAAATAACGAGTGATACATATTTCATTAGCCAAGTGTTGAATAAGCCTTTGGTTAATTTAGCGGGTATTTTTGACCCAGTCGTTAATCCAAATAGTCCAGCAGGTTTATTAATAAATGGTAGTGGCACATTACCGATTAAAGTAGTTTTAGATGATAGCTCAAGCATTAATATAGATTATTTTGAGTATGGGAAAGCGTTTCCGGCATATCCAACAGCCTCTAAAGAATATAAGATTGTCTATGCAGAAAATGTTTGTGGTAGAAGTACAGCAAGTGGTAGTGCAAAAGTAACTGTCAATGAAATCGGTTTATTACCGATACTTAATTTTGACGAAAAGATATGTATTGGTGGAAAATTAAAATTATCCTATTCAGCAAATAACAGTTTCAATCAAGACAATAAATTTAAAATCATTTTAAAACAACTTTGGTCAGAAAAAAAAGAATATGAGCTTGATGCTATTGACAGAGGGGGATTTTTAGAAGCCACTATTCCAGATTATATTACTACAGGGATGAAGTATGAAGCCAGAATTTCCAGTACTAGCCCGAAGGCTATCTCACCCTCAACTGGAAATCAGTACACAATCATTATTGGTGCCGCTCCTTCAGCTGAAATACTCTCATCAAACTCTACGATTACAAGTGGGGAGAGAGTTACTTTAAATATTGGGTTAAAAGGGGTAGGTCCATGGAATGTTATACTAAGTAACGGAATTCAACTCAAATACTCTCCACTAAATTATAATAGCAATGATTATACTATCAATACTGATATTACTCCCTCAAGAAGTTTAGAAATTAAAGTATCCTCCGTAACAAGTGCTTGTGGGGTAGGTACAAGTGGCTCTAAAGGTGTTAACATAACGGTACTGAATAGTCCAAACATTGTCATTAATCCTGTTAAACAAGAAAGCCTAAGTGTATGCCTTGGGCAAACTTTTGAAGCAACTTATTCAACATTTGGAGATTGGGGTAATGACGAAAGCCTTTCTGCATTTTTATCAATTGGTGCAGGTGAGAGCTATCCTAAAATTACAGTTCCTGCTACATTCAAAGAGGGGAAATTGAAAATTACGATTCCTAAAGATTTATTAGATAAAATATATACAAAAGATTTTTATTTAGGCATTATTTCTAAAAATGAAAAAATAGCTTACAGTCCGTTCATTTTATATGTGAATAGTTTCCCAGAAGTATCATTTTTTAATGAAACTTCTACTATTACAATCCCTAGCAGCAGTGAAGTAAAACTACCTATCAGTATTAGAGGGGTTGGAACCACAATTGTAACGTTGGACGATTCTAGTTCATACGCATTTCACTCTGAATTTAATGGTATCAATAAAGTTTACTTCCCTTTAAAAGTAAACGAAACCACTACGTTTAAAATAGCATCTTATAGCAATTTTTGTGGTAAAGGTATTTCTACGGATAATCGCTGGGTTAATGTTATAATAACCACGCCGCCAACTAATGGTTTAATTCTAAAAGCATTTCCGCAAAGGATTTGTGTAGGTGCTAATGCAAAAGTCTATTTCAAAACAACTGGAAATTTCACTAGTGATAACGATTTCAAAGTAGAACTAACTTCCTTTCAAAATAACATCCCTATTGTTTTAGGAACTGCAAAAACTTCACCCATTGACATTAAAATACCTGAAAATTTAGTGATTGAAGATAATAATTTTTACTTTATTAGAGTAGTTGCAACAAAGCCTACAATAAGCACTGAAACACAGAGAATCATTATTAATAAAAAGCCTTCTGGAAAGTTATCTATCTTGACAGATGATTACACTAAAGGTATTCTTCCAAGTACAGAATTAACTTTCAATATTGAGAGTTCGGGGGGATTATCAGCCTCAAATATTTTTACATTTTCAGATGGCTCAACTGCAACTGGTAATCAGTTTATTCGCAAAATCTTCTCAAAAAGTAATACATTTTCTTTAGTTTCTGTTAAAAATGAGTGTGGCATAAATACTGATGCTAAAAACAGCTTTGAAATCAACGTTTTTCCATACATTACTAACCATAATATTAATTTCACAAGAGAGGAATGTCTTGATAAATTAATTTCTTACTCATACGATGTTGAAGGAGAAATGAAAAGTGGAACAACATTCACCCTCCAAATTGCTTCAGCTAAAGATTCTATTTTTAGAGATGCTGTCGTAGATACTCCTGATAATCCTATTAAATTCAAGTTTCCTTCAGGTCTTAAAGACGGCTATTACTTTGTCCGATTAGTCAATAAAGCTACCAAATACAATTCAGCTTGGCAATGGTTTAATTTATACTCTCCTGCAGTGATAGAATTATTGACCAAAGATGGTTCAAACACTGTAACAACTGACGGAGAAAATAGTACTGATTTAATTTATAAGATAAAGGAAGGGGCTTGGGGGACTTTTATTACTAGTGACAATTACAATCAAACTTTTGCAAAAACTTTTCTCTTCCCTTTTGATAAAGACGAGATAATCCAAAAAGTCAATCCAACCAAATCAATCACATATACATTAAAATCTGTTTCAAGTTCAATTTGTGGTTATGGAAAGGTTTCTGGAAGTGTTAAAATAACAGTCAAGCCTTCTGTAAAGCTGAATAGTTTAGAAAGTTATACTTTATGTCCTGAAAAAGATATTCTTCTTAACTATTCTACTTTCGGTGAATTTGCTAATGACAATATTTTTAAATTTTCGTTAGTAGATGATAAGAACAACAAAATAGAAATTGGTCAAATTAATAAGTTACAAGGAACATTGAAGTTAAAAATGCCTAAGACCTTTGCATCTTCAACTTATAAAATGGAAGTTAGTTCGACTAACCCTGTAACATCAAAAGAATTGGTTTCTTATCTAGGTGTATCGAATCTGCCTGACGTTACACTTTCGGGAAACACTATTATTAATCAAGGGCAAGTAACATACATAAACCTTATCAATAATGAAGCTATACCTGATATTAGTTCAAACTTAGATTTCACACTTTCGGATAACATAGCAAGGTCTATTTATACTCCAAATAAGAAGGCTTCAATCTTTGTCAGCCCCTACGAAACAACTACATATACACTGAAGTCAGTTTCAAATATATGTGGTCTTGGTAAAATATCAGGGAGTGCAACGGTTACAGTAAACCCTGCTTCTGACAAAACGATTAGTACTAGCCTCCCTAGTAATGTACGTTATTTATGTTTAGGAGCTACTCAAGAATTAACGTTTACTTATCAAGGAAGCTTTACAGCAAACAATAAATTCTCAGTTCAAATTTCAGATAAAAATGGTGATAATTATAAAACTGTAACTTCTGAAGGAAACGGTTCTCCTCTGAAATTTAAAGTCCCAGAAGACTTACCAATTGGTGATAATTACAGGGTAAGAGTAATAGCATCAGATCCTAATGTCAGTAGTGCATCTAATATTTACCCATTAGGTTTAAGAACTATCTCAACGGCAGAATTGGATTCAACAACTTACCTTTTTAAAGAAGGGAAACCTGTAAACCTGAAAATTAATTTAACAGGAACTCCTCCTTGGTATGTAAAATTTGGTTCTGACGAATTATTAACATCTTATTCTCAAGCAATTTATTCATCGCCTTATATAAGAACAATTACTCCAACGATGCCTACTTCCTACAAAATCTTTGCGATAAGTGACGCATATTGCCCTGGGAAAGTATTAGGAACAGGAATTGCTAAAATTGAGCTTGTCACAGCCAATGAAGACCCTAGAGATTTGAATATTACACTATTCCCAAATCCAACACCTGACTTTGTAACGATTAGAAGTGACTATTTTAAAAATACAAAATTGAAAATTATTGATTCTTTAGGAAAAGATATTTCAGAACAAGATTTAGTCAAATCTGAAACTGTTTTAGATTTCACTAATTTTACTACAGGCGTTTACTTTCTGCAATTCAATCGAGATAATAAACGAGTAGTTTACAAAATCCAAAAACTTTAGTTTTATATGTAAGAAACTCCTTTCAAGTGTTAAATTTGAAAGGAGTTCTTTTTTTAAAGATTCTATTAATAAAAATATTCAACTCGTTAATAGGCAATAACTTCCTTCATCAACAATATGAAAAAACATTTCCTTCTATTCTTCCTCACTAGCTTTATCGCTTTTGCGAAACCTGTAAAATATACTTTATCCAAACAAAGTATTTCCGATTCTTCTGTGTCACAAATTATAGATAGTTTTACTCAACGGTTTGCTCCAGATAAACGCACTGCTATTTTTCAAATTGATGCTTATCGAAAAGATAATCAATTGGTTCTGACAGGGAAAACGAATTTGATTGAAGCTAAAAATGCTTTAATCAGTCGGCTGAAAGTAGGAAATACCATCGTTGTTGATGAAATTAAAACTTTGCCAGAAACCGAATTAGAAGATAAAATTTATGGTTTGGTTGAAGTATCTGTTTGTAATATTCGTTACTCGCCTCGCCATAGTGGCGAATTGGCTTCGCAAGCTTTAATGGGAACACCTATAAAGATTTTAGAAAGAGAAGATAATGGTTGGCTACTGATTCAAACACCAGATAATTATATTGCTTGGGTGGACAGAGGTGCTATTACCACTATCAAAAAAGAACAATTAAAGCAATGGCAAAATTCGCCAAAACTTATTTATACTCGTTCGTATGGTTCGGCTTATTCTGAAGCGAATATTAATTCAGAAACTGTTTCTGATTTGGTAGCGGGCTGTATTATTGAATTGAAAGCCGAAAAAGACGGCTTCTACGAAGTACTTTTTCCTGATCATAGAAAAGGGTTTGTTGCCAAAAATGAAGCCAATATTTACAATAAATGGCTTTCAGGAATTAATGCTAATGAAGAGAATCTTGATAAAACTTCAAAACGTTTAATGGGCGTTCCTTACTTATGGGGCGGTACTTCTTTCAAAGGCGTTGATTGCAGTGGTTTTACTAAAACAGTTTATTTCTTGAATGGAATTATGCTCCCCCGTGATGCTTCTCAGCAAGTAATGGTTGGCGAAACAGTTGATAGAACAGGCAATTGGGCAAACTTGAAAACTGGAGATTTGCTATTTTTCGGAGAAAAACGTGAGGATGGTTCTGAAAGAGTAGTTCACGTAGCGATGTGGTTGGGAAATGGTGAATTTGTTCATGCCTCTGATAAAGTAAGCATTAACAGTATGATTTCATCAGCTCCAAATTATGATGCTTACAATTTCAAAAGATATTTACGAGCAAAACGTATTTTAAAAACGGGAATGGAAGGAATTGATAAGTTAAAGACTGATAAAGTTTATTAACAAATTATGAATTATGAGCTATTAATTATTAAGCGGGGCTTAACTGTTAATATCTCATAATTCAAAATTGAATACTTACGCTCCAAAAACACCTTTTATTTTCCCCCAAAGTCCTTTTGATGCTTCTTTGGCTTCCTCTATTTTTTCAGTGGCAACTTCTTTTAAGTCTTCAATCCCTTCGCTTACTTCTTCTTTCAAATCATTGAATTCCTCAGTAGCTTCGGCTTTCAACTCTTCTGCTTTTGCAGCAATATCTATGTTTTTTAATTCCGTAATTTTTTCATTGACGGCTTCTTTTACATCTTCAAATTTTTCAGTAGCTTCTGCTTTCAGTTCTGTGATTTTCTCTGTAGCTGTTACCTTGGCTTCTTCAAATTTTTCGGTAGCTTCGGCTTTTATTTCCTCAAATTTTGCTGTTGCTTCCACTTTCAATTCTTCTGCTTTTCCTGAAATATCAATACTTTTTAATTCAGTGATTTTTTCAGTTAATGCTTCTTTTACTGCATCGAGTTTTTCTGTTGCATCAACTTTTAGTTCGGAAACTTCTTCTGCTGTCGCTGTTTTTAATGCTTCAAGTTTCTCTGTCGCCTCAGCTTTCAAATCAGCAGTTTTTGCTGCAACATCAACACTTTTCAATTCAGTGATTTTTTCTGTTAGTGCTGTTTTTACTTCTTCAAGTTTTTCGCTAGCTTCTGCTTTTAATTCCTGAGCTTTCGCAACAACATCAGTACCAGTAATTTCACTAATTTTATCTGTGGCGGTTTTCCCTAAATCTTCAAGTTTGTCAACAAGTGTTGCTTGCTTATCTTCTAATTGTTCGTCGGTTTGAGTTTCTTTATTTTCCATTATTTATGTTGTTAAAGTGACATTACACAAATATGATTAATTTTAACAAAACTCCCTAATAATCAACACAATAAGTTATCATTAAATAAACTTACTAAAGTTCTTTTTTAGGATTACGAAAAGCATATACTAAAACGCCAGTCGCAAACAGCACTACAGGCACACTTAGCCATTGACCCATATTAAAAGCCATATCATTTTCAAAAGATACTTGATTTTCTTTAAGGAATTCATAGAAAAAGCGAAGAATGAATACGTACAATAAAAAGATGGCTGTCATAAATCCATTCGTTGTATTTTGCTTTTTCTTCGACCAAAACCACATCAAGATTACAAAAAGTACCAAACAAGAAAGACATTCGTATAATTGAGATGGATGACGTGGCACTACTTCAAAATAATCATGTCCGAGCGATGGATCATTAAAAAAGTTAAAAGCCCAAGGTACATCGGTTTGTTTTCCTACGATTTCAGAATTCATCAAATTTCCAAAACGTATAAATGCTCCGCCCAAAGCTGCCGTTGGCACTACTCTGTCTGTCACATATAAATAAGGAACATTTCTCTTTTTTGAGTACAGATAAAAGGCAATTAACATCCCAATTACTGCTCCGTGCGATGCTAAACCTGCATAAGGAGGTTTAATCATTGAGATAAAAAACTTAACAGGATCACTTAATAATAACGGATATTCATAAAAAAAGTAATGTCCCATTCTAGCACCTACAACGGTGGCAATCATGGCATAAAGTAATAATTCATCAGCTTCTTCAAGTGATCTACCTTCTTTTTTGAAGATATAGCTAAGTACTTGATAACCTGCTAAAAAGGCCATTGCAAACATTAGTCCGTACCAACGAATTGGGAAACCGAAAATTTCAAAAATTTCTGGAGAAGTATGCCAGTCAATATATGTTAATAACATTTGAATATGTTGATTTTAGAATAAAAATATTTTTCAAAAATACTGCTTTTATATCGAAAGACTTTCTTTTACTTTATTAAAATGCCGTGAAAATCATTCCGTATTTTCTTTATAAACTTAAGTAAGCTTCTAAACCTCCTTCTAAATTTCTTAAATGCTGAAAGCCTTTTTTTGCTAAAATTTTTCTGGCTATTTCGCTTTGCAAACCTGAATAACAAACAATTATAATTTCTTCCTCTTTCAAATGAGCTATTTTTTCAACAGAAAGTAAGAGTTCGTCTAAAGGAATTTGCATTCCCCCAATATCAAAATCTTCAATTTCGTAAGGCGTTCGGATGTCTAAAATACGAAGTGTTGCCAAACGCTCTTTAAACTCAGTTGGAGTAATACTGGATGAATTCATGTTAAATAAAAGTGGTCTGCCTTTCGACAGACCACCCGAAATTATTTTAAAGCAAAACCAAATTAATCTAATTTATTATAAGCTAAAATGCCACCTAATACATTTCTGACGTTGGTATATCCTTGTGCAGTTAAAAATGCTTTAGCGTTTCCTGAACGAGCTCCCGAACGACAATGAACAATCACTTCTTCATTTTTCCAAGCTTCAATTTCATCCAAACGGTCTGGTAATTCTCCTAATGGAATCAATTTTGCACCAAGATTTTGTTCTTCGTATTCATAATCTTCTCTTACATCAAGAAAATTAAAATTCTCACCTTTGTCAATTCTTTCTTTAAGTTCTTCTACAGTAATATCCATTGTGTTGGTATTTTATTGATTGTTAATATTAATGACTAATCCATATTTTTCTGACAAATGTATTACGTTCATTTGAAAGTCGCAAAAGATACATTCCTGAATTTAGATGCTGTAAATTAATCGACTGACTGTCAACATTTTCTTTCAAAATACTTCTTCCGTAAACATCTAATACTTCTACATTTTTCAAAGAACTATCGTTCCAATGAATAATATCAGGACTTGGATTGGGCGAAACTACCAAATTTTTATCTTGAATTTCAGTCTCATTTTCTAGTACAATATCCAAAGTCTTCCCTCCCATCACTGGGCGAATCATCATACTTCCTCTAATTGCTTTATAAATACTTGTATCAGCATTGGCTACATTCGTCCACGAATTACTGATGTTGAAAAAGTGCTTATTGGTGAATTGAGGCGAATTTTTATCTAAACCAACAATAATTGGTTCATCGTCGGTCAGTTGTAAGTAACCCACATAAAAAGTATCTGTAACGGCAACGGGGTCGATAGTATATTCAATGAAACCATTTTGAACATCCGAGTACTGTACTTTTGTATAAAGTCCTCTCAAGATTTGCCCCGGTTTTCCGTGGTCATTTCCCATTACTTGTAAGGTAATGGCATTGCCAACAATACTTGTTAATGAAGGTTGAAGATTGATTCGAATAGCGTTTACAACATCTGGTTTATTATTGACAAATTGTACAGCTACTCTTCCAAAACCCTTTTTCAGATAAGCTCCAGTTTCTGCTGTTCCGTCGTCATAAGCATAAAAATTATCTAAAGCTACTGTAGTTGAAATCGTATCATTTTGAGTAAGAATACTGTTTTTGAAAGAAATATTACTAGCATCTTGTGTCCCCAAAAGGAATTTAAAATTTAAGTAAGCTTTGTCGCCAGTAATTTTACTCGCAAAATCATTTTTGAACTTGAATACTTTTGAAGCTCCAACCGACAAAGCATCTCTTCCCACTCTTTGGGCTTTTTGCAAAGTATCGTTTCCAGCTGAAAGATTGGTATTTCTGACAGAATAATAAATATTAACATCGTTATTATTACTGTATAAATTATTCACTTTCACACCTGTAGAATCGTTGATTTCTGCCAAAGGCGAAGGTTTTCCAGCTAAAAATTGGACCAATGGCATCGACCGATAACGCTTTAATACTGGTTCTATATTATCGCTACAAGCAATATCTTTCAAATAAGAAACTCTTTCAAATTTATTCGTTTGGTTATTCAGCACACTTCCTAAAATATAGCCATTTACAGAATTATCACTCTTTTTTGCCAAACAAACATAATCTAAATGCCAAACATCAAATTGTCCTGATTTTCTTCCAAAACTCTGAAAACGAAATTGAAAATTTCCATGGAAGTACAAACTCGCACGAATTGGCAAAATTACTTGACTGAAATTTGAGGGAAGATTTACACCTTTTTGTACCCAAACAGTATTCCAAATATTGCCATTCGTTAAAAATTGTAATTGTAGCGAATCTGATAAATCTGGCTGTTCGCCCAAGCCTTTTCCTTGCCAAAAAAAACTAAAATATAATGAATCAGCAGCAGTATTCGCAGATAAATTGATGGGAAGTGACGTTAAAGTATCTGTTGCTCCTTGCGTGAGTTGATTGGTAAAATCATAAGGAAAACCATTGGCTTGTAGTCCATCAAAAGTTGCTACATTTACCGTTGGCTGATTGACAGCTAAAGTATTATTAACAAAAACGCCTCCGTTTGTTTGCCAAAGTGAAGGTATTACTTGTCCATTTTTGGCAGTCGAAAAATCATCAAAAAATGGAAGTGTCACAGCATTTATTCTATTATTTGCTTGACTTTTGGGTAAATTTCGCTGAATTGGAACTGTTAAAAATTGTGCATACGAAACTTGATGAATCAATAGAAAGAGTAGAAAAATAAAGAAGTGTTGCGTGAAACCACACAACACTATATTTTTTGATTTGATTAAATCAGAGGATATTTTTTTCATGAAATCGTTTAAAAGTAAAATATCAATTCGGTGGATTACCCGCAACCCAAAGGTCTATCATATCTCCTGAACGAACTTTATTTCCGTTTTCGCATTCAGGATTTTGTTTGATAATCGTTCCTGCTGGTTCGGTAGAAGTTGGGTCGTAAATAACAGTACCAATTTGTAAACTAGAACCTTTGATAACGATTTGTGCTTCATCATACAATTGTCCAACTACACAAGGTACATCTATTTCAACAGAATCAGTTCCATTACCGACAACCAAAGTAACTTTAGAGCCTTTTGCAATTAACGCTCCCGCTTCGATTTTCGTACCTCCGAACTTCACTTCTAATACTTCATTTTGTCGGCTATCGTTTTGATACTCCAAATCTGGTTTCAATAAACCCGAAACCAATAACTGTTGTTCTGCACTTCTTACAGACATTTCCGTAAGTTTCGGCAACTTAATCATCGGAGCCGTTTCGGTATTGATTGTCAAATAAATTTTTCTTCCTTGTTTTACTTTAGAGTTTTCTAAAGGATATTGAGAAAGTACCGTAAGTGGTTTTAAACCAGCCGTGAAAGTGCTATCTGTTACTTCAAAATCAAGATTTCTTTCGTCCAAAAGGTCTTCTGCTTCTTCCATCGTTAATCCTTTTAAACTAGGAACAGTAATAGCATCGCCGTGATTGGTACTCCAAGGCAAATACACGAAGAAAAAACCAAAAAATAACACCATTAACAAAAGTGTAATGATGGCAGCATGGAGATAAACGTCTTTTTTTGAATTGGTGGAAATTTTCATCATTAATTTTTTAGGGAAATATTAACACTTATCAGTTAGTATTTTTCAATTTTATGGAATAAAATGGCTAATCTTTCAAAGATTAAAGATATTTACCAACGGACAAAGCATATTTATGTTGCAATTTACAAGATATTCATTTGGGAAGAATAGATTTCGTAATATTTTAACATATTGCATCATATTTAAGGATTTAAGATTTTACGATGGAAAACAATATTATTTTACTAACCGATAGTTACAAAGTAAGTCATTACAAACAATATCCCGAAGGCACAGCGCAAATTTACAGCTACTTCGAAAGTCGTGGTGGTAAATTTGAAGAAATTACTTTCTTCGGATTACAATATTTGTTGAAAGAATTTTTAGTCGGACAAGTAATCACGCAAAGTAAAATTGACCAAGCTGCCAAATTGTATGAAGCTCATTTTGGCAATGCAACTTTATTCAACAAAGCAGGCTGGGAATATATTCTGAATAATCATGCAGGAAAATTACCAATTCGTATCAAAGCTGTTCCAGAAGGAAAGGTAATTCCGACGCACAATGTAATGATGACGGTAGAAAATACCGACCCAAATTGCTTTTGGTTGACCAATTTTCTGGAGACATTATTATTACAATTGTGGTATCCAAGTACGGTTGCTACGATTAGCAGAGAAGTAAAAAAACTTATTATTACTTACCTTGAAGAAACAGGCGACCCCAATACGATTGATTTTAAACTACATGATTTTGGTTTCAGAGGAGTAAGTAGTGTTGATAGTGCAAGTATTGGTGGAGCGGCACATTTAATCAATTTTATGGGAACTGATACTGTAGCTGCCTTGACTTTTATCCAGAATTATTATGGAAATGAAAATGATATGTTTGGTTTTAGCATTCCTGCGGCTGAACATAGCACTATCACGAGTTGGGGAAAAGACCATGAAGTAGATGCTTACGAAAATATGTTGACACAATATCCAGAAGGTTTGGTAGCAGTTGTTAGTGATAGTTATGATATTTATAATGCTTGCGAAAAACTGTGGGGAGGATTATTAAAAGAACAAATTTTAGCCCGAAAAGGTACTTTAGTCGTTCGACCAGATAGTGGAGAGCCGAAAGATGTCGTGCTGAAAGTTGCTGAAATTCTGGGTGAAAAGATTGGTTTTACCACTAACCAAAAAGGTTACAAAGTATTACATCCAAATATCAGAATTATTCAAGGTGATGGTGTGAATTATGAAAGTATCGGCGAAATTTTAGCTCATTTAAAAAATCATGGCTGGAGTGCCGACAATGTAGCTTTTGGCATGGGCGGAGCTTTGTTACAAAAAGTAAATCGTGATACACAAAAGTTTGCTTTTAAATGCAGTGCTGCAACCATTAACGGAAAAGAACAAGAAGTTTTTAAAGACCCCATCACCGATCACGGTAAATTAAGTAAAAAAGGCAGAATGAAATTAGTCTTTGAAAACAATACTTATCAAACGAAAAGTCTTGACGAAAGTGGAGAAGACATTTTGGAAACAGTATTTGAAAACGGAGAAATTTTGAAAGAAATTAGTTTTGGAGAGGTGAAAGAAAATAGTAAGTAAATATTCCTTTCCTATTTGTATTCAAATAAGAAGCTTTTTTGATTTTACTTGGTTTCTATTAAAATAAAAAGCGGTCGAAAATCAAATTTCGACCGCTTCAAACTAATCTCTTCTACCTTTATTATTCCCTCTAAAAGGTTTCCACTCTTTATTTTCGGGCTTAACGTATGGTTTTTTCTTCTTGTTTTTATCTAAACTTCCAGCATTATTTGGAATAGATTCATTCACTATAATTTTTCTTTCGTCGATTTCTGCACCATTCAATGACTCTATCGCTAGTTTAGCTTCCGCATCATTAGGCATTTGTACAAAAGCAAAGCCTTTGTTCTGACGAGTAATTTTGTCAATCACTATTTTAGCTGAAGTTACTTCTCCATATACTTCAAAAATCTCTTTCAGTCTTGCATCCTTCCACTTGAAAGGAATACTTCCTACATAAATATCCATTATTAATTATTTTATTTCAGCACAAAGGTAAAACATTCTATCCTATGTTTTGGCTGAATCCTGATAAAGCTTTTATACTGTTCGTAAATATGCTACTGAAATACCTTCTATTTTCTCTAATTTACCCAAAATCTGATTTGATAGCGATTGACGAAAATCTATTTCAATACTACACTGATTATCAAATTGTTGATTCTTGATTTTTAAATCAAAATCCTTCACCACTTTCATCACATCGTTCATTTGAATATATTCAAACTGTACTTGATAGACTTCATTTATGGTTTTTTCAATTACATCAGCCTCCGCCAAAGCTTCTTCTGTTGCAGATTTATAAGCATTGATAAGTCCCGGAACGCCCAGTAAAGTGCCGCCCCAATAACGTACTACGACCACTAAAATATTGGTAATATCTTTTGACAGAAGCACATTCAATATTGGGCGACCAGCCGAACCTGATGGTTCTCCATCATCGTTTACTCTGAAATTTGTTCTATCCAAGCCCAAACGATAAGCATAACAAAAATGTACCGCCTTGAAATGTTCTTTTCTAAGCGGTTCTATCAAAGTCTTTACTTCCGATTCTTGTTCTATCGGATAAGCAAAGGCAAAAAATTTACTCCCTTTATCTTTAAACAGTCCTTCTGAGGGTGTTTTTATGGTTTTGTATATATCTTCCACTCAATTTGAAAATTTGAAGATTTGGAAATTTGAAGATGATTTACTCTTTAATTTGAAAGTTTGGTGATTTGAAAATTTGAAAATGATTCTACTCTTAGATTTGAGAATTTGAAGATTTGAAAATTAAACCTCATCTTCAAATCTTCAAATTTCCAAATCTTCAAATCAACACAAAATCCTCAAATCAAAACACTTATTCCCTTCTCCCGATAAACCACAACATCCTCCTCCAAAGCATTCGTTACCAAAACATCTACCAAAGTAATCGGTGCGAAAGTTAAGTACTTGTCTTTTCCCAATTTTGAGGCATCGCAAAGGAAATAGTTTTTTGCCGAAGCCTTTGCCATCGCCAACGTAATACTGGCTTCGTCTTCGCCAAAAGCACTTAATCCATTTTCAGGCGAAATGCCATCTACACCCAAAAAAGCCTTATCTACCTTATAACGAGCAATATGTTCCTCCGCAATTTTGCCGTGTACTGCTTGACGTTCTTGGTCAATTTCTCCCCCAATCAGGTTAATTGATACTTGACTGTTCATCAATTCATATACCACAGGCAACGAATTCGTAATCACTTTTATCCGCTTGTTTTTGATAAACTGGCACATTCTAAACACCGTACTGCCACAGTCCATTAAAATACTTTCGCCCTCCTGTATTTGCTGTGCTGCCAACTTACAAATCTTATCTTTCTCTTTGGCATTTACCGCCGTTTTGTTGGCAAAGGTAAAAGGCATTTGTGCCAAAGACAATTTCATCGCTCCGCCATGCGTGCGGAACAATAAGCCATCCGTCGCCATTTGTTGTAAATCTCTGCGGATGGTAATTTCTGAAATATCTAAAGCTTGAGCAAAATCTTTTACTTCGGCTTCGCCCTTTTCTTCTAAAATTTTTAGAATAATCTGCTTTCTATTTTGAAAACTCATAAAAACATGATTAATTTGTTCAAAAATAATCAATAATTATCAAATATAATCATAAAATGACGCCAAACATCAAAATTAATAAAACCGAAGTACTTTCTAACAATTGGTACACTTTGCGAAAAATCACTTTCGACATCCAACAAAAAGATGGTTCTTGGATTACACAATCTCGTGAAGCCTACGACCGTGGCAATGGTGCGGTAATTTTATTATACAATGTTGCTAACAAAACAGTGATACTGACCGAGCAATTTAGAATGCCGACTTATCATAATGGAAATCCGACAGGGATGATGATTGAAGCTTGTGCAGGTTTACTCGACCAAGATAACGCAGAAGATTGTATCAAAAGAGAAACCGAAGAAGAAACTGGCTTTAGAATTACCGAAGTAAAAAAGATTTATGAAGCGTATATGTCGCCCGGTTCGGTGACTGAGATATTATATTTCTTTGTAGCCGAGTACGACAAAAGCCAACAAGTAAGCGAAGGTGGCGGAGTAGAAAGCGAACACGAAAACATTGAAGTATTAGAATTGCCTTTTAAAAAAGCCCTTGACATGATAGAAACAGGTGAAATAAGAGACGCAAAAACCATAATGCTTTTACAGTACGTTCAGTTGAAAGGCTTATTAAATTAAAACAAAAACAACATTTCTGTAAGACTTCTACCAATTAACTAAGCAACTATCAAATTGACCTTTAAGACATTTCATCTTGAAGGTCTTAATTTTCAAGTCTCCATTACCTATACACACTTTGCAATTGCTTATGCACAAAACGCTACTGGCTATTCTCACTTTGCTACTGCTTATGCACAAAACGCCACTGGCTATGCACACTTTGCTACTGCTTATGCACAAAACGCCACTGGCTATGCACACTTTGCAACCGCCTATGCACAAAATGCTACTGGCTATTCTCACTTTGCAAACGCCTATGCACAAAACGCTACTGGCTATTCTCACTTTGCAGGTGCTTATGCACAAAACGCTACTGGCTATTCTCACTTTGCAGGTGCTTATGCACAAAACGCCACTGCTATTCTCACTTTGCAAATGCTTATGCACAAATCACTTTGAGCAATAATCAAGATGCTACTTTTGTGATTTGCATTATACCATGAAAACTTACCGTATAATAAGTTTTTTGTAATTAGTGAATTGAATGTTTTTGATTGGTTTTTGGAATTGGTAGATTGGTGTTTGAAATCAGTAACAATACAAAATTACGACATCGATAATACAACGAAAAATAGAAATAACACAAAACAATACAAAAAGTACTACAAAACTTTCGCATATTAGCGAGCAAGTGTATGACAACCGTACTGCACAACAATTAACGGACAAAAAAAGCGTGAATGGGAAACTCAACGGACATTAACCTAAATATAAATTCTGACACTGTTTTATTGTTCGATATGGACGGAACTTTGATTGACACAGACTTTGCAAACTTCTTATCTTATCAAGAAGCGATAAAATCTATTATTCAGAGCGAAACTGAAATTCAATATATTCCGAATGAAAGATTTAATCGAACCACTTTAAACAAAGTAGTTCCAAATCTGACAGAAGAAAAATTATTAGACATTATCAAACAAAAGGAAATAAACTACAATAAATATTTATCTCAAACAAAACTGAATAAATCTGTTTCCGAAATCCTTAATCGCTATTCAAAAACTAACAAAACTGTATTGGTAACAAATTGCCGAGAAGACAGAGCAGTTTTAACATTAGAATACCACAAACTTATTGACAAATTCAGTCATTTATTTTTTAAGCAAACTGACGACAAAGACAATCGTGTAAACAAATATAAAAATGCACTAAACAATTTGAGCCTATCGGCTAAAATTGTTATTGCTTTTGAAAATGAGAAAATTGAAATTGAAGATGCAAAACTTGCAGGAATTCCTATTGATAACATTATAAGTTTATAAATTATGACACCATTCACAATTGAACAAAACAATTACTTGACACAGGACATTCAAGCATTTTATCATACAGATTTTGGCGGAGCACAACTGCCGAACAACCCAAATTTTCTCTATAAATTAAAAAATGACCCTCACCATAATTGGACAGATTACCGGCTTCAAGAAGCACAACAAGAATTTTTAAGAGTTTTACTCAATGACCTTCCTGAAGTTTTACGGCAAATCAATAAAACTCCATTAACAGTTTGTGTTGTTCCACGAGCCAAAGCTGAAAATAGTTATAATCCAAATCAATTGCTTTTTAAAGCTACAGTCAGAATTGCAATTAATCGATTAGGAAATAATTTCATCGATGGCACAAATTATATTGAAAGACATATGAATACAAAGACAACACATATTAGACAGCCAATGGAAGGATACATAAATGATGGTTCGGTTCCATATGTTGGAATTACAAATGCAACCTGTAATATTTCAAATGATGTTATTGGTAAAGATATTTTGTTAATTGACGATATTTACACCAGAACTGTAAATATTGATGAGGACGCAATTCAATCATTAATAGATAAAGGTGCAAATTCAGTTTCGTTCTATGCAATAGGCAAAACTGTTTACAACCATTAAATAGTATTAAGATGAAGTACACAGACAACGCAATTAACATCATAACAGCTAAGACCTATAAAGGTATTGGCAGAGCTTGGATAAATAAAATGTTAAAAGGCAATGAAACCGTTGAAGCAATAGTATCATTGTTAAATAATAATTCAAAACAAGAGAAATTAATAACAATTGAAGATTTTGAGTTTGACAAAAATCAAATTACAAACCAAATAGAAATATTTCAAGAAAGTTGCGATGGACTTGTAGCAATTGGCGATAAAAATTTTCCAAAATACAGAGGAAATGTAAAGGAAAGTGAACGTCCAATTTTTCTTTTTTACAAAGGCGACATTAGTCTTCTTGATATTGAAAATTCTTGCATTACAGTTATTGGTCTTCTTAATCCAGATGAAAAAATCGAAATCAGAGAACAAAAAATTGTTGCAGAAATCATAAAAAAGGATGTAATAATTGTAAGCGGTTTAGCATTTGGTTGCGACAGTATTGCACATAAACAAGCACTAAATGGAGGAAAAACAATAGCAGTTTTACCAAGTCCGCTAAATAATATAATGCCAGCAAAAAATAAAAGTTTAGCATTTGAGATAGTTGAAGAAGGTGGACTTTTAATAACTGAATACTATGACGAACATAAATCTGCGATGGATTTAAGCAGTAGATATAAAGACCGAGATAGATTACAAGCGTTATTTTGCGATGCAATTATTTTAGCGGCAAGTTACGCACAAGACACAGCAGAAAGATGGAAAATGTTTGGACAAAAATTAGATAGTGGAGCAAGATTGGCAATGGGATTTGCAAAAGATTATAATATTCCAAGAGCTGTTATGTATGACCAAAAACTTGATGTTGAAAATCCAATGTTTGACCTGAATAGACAATTAATTGCTGAACAAAAAGACATTACAATTCTGACACAAAAAAGTTTGGACGACTTAATTAACAAGGTAAAATCAAAAAACGAAATTAATAATAAAAAAAACGCTTTTCAGCCAGGTTTATTTGGTTGAAAATTTAGTGACAGAAACAACACCTGCGCTCGCTGTTCCAAGTTTAAGAACTTGGAACAAAAATGAAATGCAGTCTCTGACTGCAATACAAGCAAAATAAAAAACTCCAACAATGGGTTTCGCCTATAAAATAAATAATCCTAGAGGAACATACTTTATCACCTTTGCCAAGTTCAATGGGTTGATGCCTTTACCAGAAAACGTTATGTTGATATTGTGTTAGAAAGCATAAAGTATTGCCAAAAAGAAAAAGGGTTAAGAATTCATGCTTGGTGTATTATGTCGAATCATGTCCATTTGATTGCTTCAACGCTTCATCCAAAACCTACTTTATCCGATATTTTAAGAGATCTTAAAAAATTTACTTCCAATAAAATCTTAGAAGCTATTCAGGATGAACAAGAAATAGAAAGTAGAAAAGGTTGGATGTTATGGTTATTTAGAAGTGCAGGAGAGCGTAATCCAAACAACACATTTTTCCAATTCTGGCGACAAGACAATCATCCAGAAGAGATTTTCTCAGCAAAATTTATGGATAGTAAATTAGACTACATTCATAATAATCCTGTAAAAGCTGGCTTAGTAGAAGAACCTTGGGAATATTTACTCTCGTCTGCAAGAGATTATATGACTAATAGAAAAGGATTATTAGAGATTGATTTTGTTTGATATATAGGTTGCAGTCGGAGACTGCTTTTTATTGAGCGTTCCAAGTTTAAAAACTTGGAATAGCGAGGGGCTTATGAGTATTTTTGCCAAGAACTTATTTAACATACTAAATCTATGCAAACACAAAATGCTGTATATATTGCTCAAAGTCTTGATGGTTATATTGCCGACAAAAATGGTGGCATCGCTTGGTTAGATTCAATCCCTAATCCTGATGGTGATGATATGGGTTATTATACTTTTCTAAATCGAATGGATGCCCTTGTGATGGGTCGCATTACTTTTGAAACTGTCTGTGGTTTTGATTGCGAATGGCCTTACCAAAAACCTGTTTTTGTGTTGAGCAATACGCTCAACGAAATTCCTGAAAGTCATCAAGACAAAGCTTTTCTTGTAAAAGGAACATTATCCGAGATTCTTTCACAAATACATCAAAAGGGCTACACTCATTTGTATATTGATGGTGGAAAAACCATTCAACAGTTCTTGAAAGAGGATTTAATAGATGAGATGATTATTACTACTTTCCCTCTCTTACTTGGCGGAGGTTTTTCACTCTTTGGAGCATTAGCACAGCCCTTAGCTTTTGAAGTACAATCTTCTCAAATCCTTTTAGGCAATTTGGTACAAACACATTTTGTCAGGAAAAAGCTTTAATTAGTATTTAGTTAAACCTATAAGGATTTATATAATTAACTAGAAATAAGAGCTTTAACCTCAAATCCTTATAGGTTTATATTCTCAATTTATTTATTCTTAATACTTATTCTAACAAAGCTTTAACAAAAAAACAAAACCACGCAAAATATGGATGCATCTTGGACTGACAGATGGAACGATAGATACAGTAAAGAGGAGTTTGCTTATGGCGAGCAACCTAATAATTATTTAAAAGAACAATTAGCAAAACTGAGTATAGGTTCTATCCTTTTTCCAGCAGAAGGCGAAGGAAGAAATGCCGTTTATGCTGCCAAAATGGGTTGGGATGTTTCAGCATTTGATATTAGCATTGAAGGGAAAAACAAAGCCTTGCGATTGGCAGAGACTAACCAAGTAAGTATAGATTATCAGGTTGGGGAATTACAAACTTTAAATTTTCAAGCAGAACAGTTTGATGTTATTGCTTTGATTTACGCACATTTTCCTGCGGAGATTAAATCATCAATCCATCAGACATTAGATAAGTATTTACGCAAAGATGGAATCATTATTTTTGAAGCCTTTAGTAAAAACCATCTTGATTATATTGCAAAAAATGAAAAAGTCGGTGGACCAAAAGAGTTAGCGATGTTGTTTTCTATTGAAGAAATACAAGCTGATTTTGAAAATTATGAAATCGTTGAATTAGTAGAAACTGTCATCGAATTAAACGAAGGAGTATTTCATAATGGACAAGGTTCTGTGATTAGATTTGTGGGAAGGAAAAATTAAGGAAATTATTTCTATATGAATGATAATTGAGCAAAATAGTAATTGTCGAAAAAAATTAACCTAATTACAGATATAAAAATGAGAAAAGAAGCAGTCTCAGCACTTCTTTTCTCATTTCTATAGTCCTTTAAATTTCGATTTACTTTAATAAATCCCCTTCTTTGGATACAACACCGCTTAATACTGCAAAATCTATCGCATTTAAAAGAAGTTTGCGCATTTCCTCCGTTACTCTTCCAAAGCCAAAAAGTTTAGCAATCAAAGGAACAGCATTATCAGGTTGAATAGCAATAGAATTTACTACAACTTTTTTTATAGCAATATTAATTTCTTCAGGAGAAATAAAGCTTAATTTACGTGAACTAGATGAGAGTAAACTCCTTTCTCTAATGTAAGGGGTTTCCATTTCAGGATGCCATAAAAAATCACCTTTCATCTTAATTGTATTATTTCTTACAGCATATTCAGTTGCTTCTATAAGTTTAGCTCTTACACGACTTCCTATTTTTGAAATACCGTTCGCATCAGCAACTCTTCTCGCCATTTCTTCAAAATGTACTGGAGTTTCCACTTCAACAACTTGCTCAATCCACTTACTCAATTGACCCAAAGAAAATAAATGCAGTTCTAGCTTAGTAATTTCTTCGGGTAATATAGCAGAAGTATAAGCTGGCAACAGAATCTCTATTTCTTTAGGTTCTTCACGAATAAGCTTTTTTAACTCCTCTTGTAATTCTTCTTCAATAGAATCACTATGCTCAATTTCAATCTTTGCTTTTTCAATTGCTTCTAGCAGTAAACCTATTTCTTTAACTGGATTTCGAAACCAATCTGTACTCCAAACATTATACAGTTTCCAACCCATACCTTCCAATACGGTATTTCTTAAACGATTACGGTCACGAGCAGATTTTGCACCTGCATAAGACTTACCATCACAGTTTATACCTAAGAGATATCTTCCTGGATTATCAATATCAACAACAGCTAAATCTATATAAAACCCAGCTGAACCTACTTTTTCTCTTATTACATATCCTTCATTTCTTAGACTTTCTGCCACTACTTCTTCAAAGGGTTGCTGTTTTACAGCAATTTCTTCTGTATCTCTTTCAAACTTTCCATGTTGAGCAAAGTATAGAAAGCTTTTTAAAGCCCTTATCCCAAACTTGGCATTAGGTCCAGGATTAATATCATTAGAAGTAATGTTAGTAAATATTTCGCAACGACTTTTGGCTCTGGTTATTAATACATTTAGCCTACGTTCTCCTCCTTCATTATTTAAAGGTCCAAAACTCATAGGCACTTTACCATCTTCTAATCTTCCATAGCCTATACTAATAAAAATAACATCTCTTTCATCTCCTTGAACATTTTCAAGATTTTTAACAAAAAATGGTTCATCGTTATGACTTCTAAAAAAACTCTCTACATCAAGATTTTTTCTACGTCTAATTTCCAAAGCATTCTGTATAGCTTGCATTTGAGCAGTACTAAAAGCTACTACACCTAAACTTAACTTAGGGTGTTGAAGAGCATGCTCAATAACTGCATCAGCTACTTTTTCAGCTTCTTTAGGGTTAGTCCTTGTTTTTCCTTTATCATAATAAGTATCACTTAAATGATGAAAAACTAATCCCATTCTATATTTAGACCCTGGGCTTGGGAAAATCACCAGCTTATTCTCATAAAATTCTTGATTTGATAAACTAATCAATGATTCGTGTCTGCTTCGGTAATGCCAACGCAACATACGTTGTGGTGCACTTTGAGCATCGCACATTCCTAATATACTTTGCATATCGGCAGTAACATTTTCTTCATCATCGGTTTCAGTATTCATCTTATCAAAGAAACTAGTTGGTGGCATTTGTCTTGTATCTCCTACTACAACTAATTGCTTTCCTCTTAGAATTGCTCCTAATGCATCAACTGGTCTTACCTGACTAGCTTCATCGAATATAACTAAATCAAACTCTATACTATCTGACGATAAGAAGTTAGCAATAGACATAGGACTCATCATAATTACAGGTTTAATAGCCTGTATAGCTAAACCTGCCTCCTGCATTAACTTACGTATAGGCATGTGTCTAGATTTACGATTAAATTCATTTCTAAGGATATTAATCTGTCCGCCGCCCTCTTGTTTAGGTACTCCTTCCCAATGTCTAAGAGCTACTTTTGCTCTGTTGTAAAACTGATTAAGAATATCAAGCTTTTTGAATTTTTCAATAACTTCTTCATGGCTTGCTCGTTCAAACTTTCTAATTGCTGGACTATTTATCATTACTTGTTCAATAAGAAAATCATACCAAGTCTTTTGAAGGGCTGTTTTTAATTGTAAATGAGCATCTTCCCAGCCTTCTACTACACTTAATAAATAACCAGCACCTTGTTCTTCTATATTTTCCTTAAGTACATTCCAAGAAACTACCTGATGTATTTCAGGAAGATTATAATGCCATTTTCCTAATATATTTAGTTGTGCTGTAAATGTTTTTCCTATCAGCGTGTTGTCGTCATAATCTATTTTAGTAAAAAGTGCTGAAATAGCTTCTTCCTGTTTATTTAAAGCTTCTTTTAAGGAAATTTCATGCGTTGTTGAAATTTCAGGTGACTCATTTCTTTCAAGAAATGAAAGAAACGTAGCGGGTACTTTCTCCTCCTGAATAGCCCGATGAACAGATTGTAAGTAGCTTGAAGCATTTATGACAAACGACCAATTTGTTCGCAATTTTTGCCAATTACGTCCAAAAAGTCTAATTGCAATTGGCTCCAAAGATTGGACAGTAGAAGCTAAGCGTTTACCTTCCATCAAAGTATTAATATAAACAAGCTTAGTATCTAAATCTTCTGGCATAGAAGTATTCAACAAACCGGCTAGTTGCTTAAGGCTTTTTTTATAATCACCAATTAAAAACTTATACCATTTATGTCCATGAGTAATTAAATTCTGTCGTATTTCTAGTAAATTTTGTTCCCATGCCTCTGGAATAAAGATAGAATCATATTTTTTATGTAGTTCTGATAGTCTAGAACCTGCTTCTAATATTTCAGAAATATCAACTTGATGATTTAGCCAAGCTGAATCATTTACAACCATATCTTTAATCCCTGGATTCTTAGATGCAAGTATCGTTATATCTATTAGCTTTATAGTTGAGTTTTTATCAACTGGATTAGATACAGACATGAACTGTGAAACATCTTCCACTAGTTTGAAAATATCTTTCGTTATTTGTATCGCATTTGCCAAATATTCTTTGGTAATTTCTTCATCTCTCGGCAAAAAAATATTTAGACCTACCCCATGAAATAATAGTTTTTCAGGTTGTCCTATTTTAGTTAATCTTGCTTGTATTTGTTCAGCTAACAATTCAGCTGTTTTCATACTTGAAATATTCCAAGAAGCTAAATCTTCAATTACGATTTTAGGGAATTTATAATCTTTATTTAGTTTAGAAATTTTAAGAAGTTGACCAATAACTTCTTGTGCAGACTGTCCACTCGCTGCTATTTGATAATTCACCTCGTTACAATAAGCATTCAGTTCATTTATTAGAAAACTCAAAATTCTTATTTCCTCTTCTAAATGAGTTAAAGTGGGCTTTCCTAACTCTAATACTTTTTTTAATCCTTCATGAAGTTCTCGTTTATTTGCCTTATGGCTATGCAATTCTAAACAAGCCTCTCCAAGATTAATATTATCTAGTCTCCTTTTTACAACTTCTAATGCAGCCATCTTTTCTGCGACAAAAAGTACTTTTTTGCCATTACCGACTGCATTCGCAATAAGATTTGTTATTGTCTGGGACTTTCCAGTACCGGGAGGTCCTTGTATCACCATATTGCGTCCTTCGTGGACAGCCAACATAGCTATAACCTGTGAACTGTCTGCGTCAACTACATGTAATAGTTCATTAGCTTTTGTTACAGTATCAAGATGATGATTTTCATCTATTGATGGCTGAGGTTCATTAAATCCGTTTCCAAAAAGAGATTGTATAATTTTGTTATTAAAAGGTTTTTTATTGTCTGGCCATTTAGAACTATCTAAATCATGATATATCATAAATTTCCCAAATGAGAAAAAACCTAATTCTATTACATCAGCATCAACTTTCCAGTTCTCCTGATGGAGTATACGCTGTTTTATATCTTCAATATAACTAACAATATCTAACTCCTCTTGTTCAGGGAAATCAGGAATAGTAATATTGAAGTCTACCATCAACTTAGCTTGCAATGACAAATTTATTCCAATTTCAGCACCTGAGTATCTCAATCGAAAGCGCTCATTTGCACTAGAACGTTCTAAACTCACTGGCACTAAAATCAAAGGTGCAAATCTAGTTTCTTCTATATTGCCTTTCTCATACCAACTAAGCATACCTAGAGAAAGATATAATATATTTACTCCTTGTTCTTCTATACTTGTTTTGGCAAAATAATAAGTATTAAGAATTTTAGTTTGTAATTTTTGCTCCGTTTCATTGGTTTGAAGCCTAGTGTCATTATAGGCATCCTGCAGTTCTGGTTCACTAAGCTCTGGAAGATCTAAAATAGTATCATCATCATCTTTACCAGGGCGACCTAAAAAAGTCATTCCCTTATTTTGCCTGACAAGAATATTGAAAATACTGCTAGATTGTTCTTGAACAATATGTAGTCCTCTAGCTTTTGGAGTTTTGTAATTTAGTAAGGTGTTCCGCATCCCAAGATCTAAAAGTTCTTTTCTTGAGGCCTCTAATTTAGGAAGTATAGTATCTTGCATTTGTTAAACTTTAAAGTCTTTTATTTTTCAAAAAACATTCTATAATTTAGTAATTATATGCGACTTTATTACTAAAAAAATTAAAATGTAGTTATCCTATTTTCTAAACTTCTTTTACGTTCAATAAACCAGACATTACACATTACAATGGATAATTACAGAAAATATTTCACGCAATCTATTAAGGCGAATTATCCGAAAGAATCTGATAAAATATTGGCTGATACGGATAATTATTATTCAATTATTTCAATTGATACAAAATTTGCTACAACATCAAGCAATCCGATAGATAAACGACTTGCCTTTAGTGCTTACTTTTTAGCTTTTATCAAAACATTAGATGAAAAAGGTGAGTCATTTGAGAATATAAGAAGTATTTGTCTCGAAATTGTGACAGAATATGTAACACCTAAAAACAAGTTTCAAGCTTACTTTAAACGACTTTTACCGAAACTAATAAGTACCTGGTTTGGGCAAATTTTTATAAAATCATTTCATCAAAAAGTAAGTGTAAACTCAAATCCAGATGGTTTTCTGGCAAATATTATCACCGACAAACAAGAAACTTTTGGATTTGGCTACGGCATCGATATTCTGGAATGTGGTATTTGCAAACTATTTAAAAAGCACAATTATCAAAAATATGCTTCAATACTTTGTGAAGTAGATAAAGTAACGTCTGGATTGGCTGGACTTGAATTGATAAGAACAGGAACTATTGCTAATGGAGCTACAAAATGTGATTTTAGATTCAAAATAAAAAACTAAAAAGCCTACCAAAGACAATACTCTGGTAGGCTTTTATATCCAACAATAATATCAGCAACTAGTATTTGAATACTTTTCCTCCTGCTAATACTTCTTGTGTTTTCTCATCGAAAATAACTTTCAAGCCTGTTCTGTAAGCAGCGTTCGACATGATTGTTGCAATTGAGTGCGAGTAACCTGCTTCAATTGGTGCATGACTTTGCTTACGTGAACGTACACATTCCATCCAGTTTTTAATGTGGGCAAACGTCAACGGGTCACCACCAGTGTTTGCATCTGAAGCTACTTTTTGACCTTCGAGCTTCATTGGTGCTAACAGGTTTGCTTTCATACCCATTGTTTTAGCATGACCTTCTGTTAAACCTCCAGTTGAAGAAATCTCGTTGGTATCTAAGTTAATCATACCACCATTTGAATAATACAATTCTTTTGTTTCACCTGCTGAGTTTGAGAAACGAGACGTAAATTGTACTTGGAAACCAGATTTAGGGTCATCTAATGGGCCATAATCAAATACAACTGTTAACGTATCTGCATTTGAACGACCATCTTTCCACTGATAAATTCCTCCGTTAGCTACTACGCTTCTTGGGTGTGGCAAACCTGTAAACCAGTGAACAGTATCAATTTGGTGAGACATCCATTGTCCCGGAATTCCAGAAGAATATGGCCAGAATAAACGATATTCTAAATATTTACGTGGGTCGAATGCTTCGAAAGGACGGTTCATCAAATATCGTTTCCAATCTACATCGGTTTCTTTTAAGTTTTTCACCAATTCAGGTCTTCTCCAGCGTTCTGGTTGATTAACGTTCCACATTAATTCTACCATTACGATTGGGCCAAATTTACCTGATTTGATAAATTCTTCTGCGGCAAAGTAGTTTTCACCACTTCTACGTTGCGAACCAATTTGAACGATTTGTTTTGAATTTTTTACTGCTTTCAATACTGCACGAGCATCCTCCATGGTTTCAGCCAATGGTTTTTCGGTATAAGTATCGCAACCAGCTTTTACGGCTTCCACAGTATGCAAAGCATGTTGGAAATCTGCTGTTGAAATAAATACAGCATCTACCATTTTAGAATCGTAAAGCTCTTCGTTATTTCTAAACACTTTTACATCACTTCCTAATTGCTTGTCTAAATAAGCTTTTCCTTCTTCTCTACGTCGGTTCCATAAATCTGAAAGAGCCGTCATTTCAAAGTTCATTTCTTTTTGTAAAGCTTTGAAAGGTCCTACATGAGATGCTCTGTGACGGTCAGAAAAACCTACGCAACCTACTCTTACACGGTCGTTTGCACCGATAATTTTAGCGTAAGATTTAGCACTAAATGTTAATGCTCCTAGCGAAGCAAAGGTTGTTTTTTGGATAAATTCTCTTCTTTCCATAGTTTGTTTTTGTTTTTATCAAGTGATTGGTGATTAGAATAAGTAAGTACTGTACAAAGGACTTAATCGCTATTCAAAACATTGAGCTGTTGTAGTTGCAAGCCCTTGCGGTTGCCATTTCGAGTGTGGCAACCGCAAGGGCTTGCCAACACCTTTAGTTTTAAAGTCAATTTTACCCTTATATGCACTACTAATTTCTATTCACCAATCACTAATTACTCCCTACAATGTTTTAATCTTTATATTCTTAAACGACACATTATTACCGTGGTCTTGGATTAGGATATTTCCTTTTTCGCCCGCTCCGAAACCATTGTATTTTTCGTATTTACTTCTTGCTACTAAAGCTTTGAAAATATTACTGTTGCGTTCGTATTCTACTACTTTGAAACCATTTAACCAGTGTTGTACAATATTGTTTGGATACACAATTACTCTTGCTTGATTCCAGTCGCCAATTTTGCGTTGGAAACGTTTGTCTAATTTATACGAAGGAATTAAATCATACAAGCTACTCATAGTACGATTACCAATCGACCCCATTTTTGCATCTGGGTGGCGTTCGTCATCTAATACTTGGTATTCTAAACCAATTCCCGATTTACCATTTGAATCAAAAGCTTCATTCACAAAGTATTTAACGCCAGAATTTGCACCTTCCGTCAATTTAAACTCAAAAGTTAATTCAAATGCCCCGTACTGTTCGGTAGTTACAATATCGTTACCAGTTTCAGAACCGTCGGATGGACTAACATTGATTGTTCCATCAATTACTTTCCAGTGAATATCAGGCATTTTTTCTTGATGAACGCCTTTCCAGCCTGTAAAATCTTTGCCATTGAATAACAATTTTACGCCTTGAGCTTTCTCTTGTTCAGATAAAGTATTCAAGGTTAGATTGATAACAGGCGTATTGTCTGTCGGACGAGGAGTTAGATTTTCTGTTTGGATTTTAATATTTCTCCAACGAATTTCCATGCCTTCTTTCATATCAGCATAGATAGCATGAACTTGCAAAGCGATAAAACCTTTGGCTGTCATATCATCTACCAAATTTGAAACAGGAACATCATTTACCCAAGTACGAATTACATTTCCGATGGCTTCGATACGATACTTATTCCATTGTCCATGTAATTTAAAAGCCTTTTTTGCTTCTGGATTAATGTTTGGAATATACAACCAGTCACGGCGAGCTTCATCATAAATTCCACCCGACCAAGCACGTTCTGAAGGGTCAACTTCTGCTTGATAACCATGTACTCTACCATTTTGATAATCTGGACTTGAAAGACTTCTGAACTGAATACCAGAGTTCATCCCATCGGCTACGTTAAGCTCAAGTTCCAAGATAAAATCGCCATAATCCTTTTCAGTAGCTAAAAATGAATTAGGAGTATCCTTTACTGTAGTTCCTACAATTTCACCATTTCTTACAGTATATTTAGCTTTACCCCCTAATTGTTTGAATCCTTTTAGGGTTTTTCCATCAAATAAATTTGTCCATTTTTCTTTCTGACCAAATGAAGAAAAAGATAAAATACTGATAATAAAGAAAATACTTAAAAACTTTTGTTTCATCGTTTTATTATAAAATTAGATTTATTGACAAAAGAATGTAAGATAATTTTTATACTGGATTTTATGAAAGAATCTTGAGGGGGCTGTGGGGTAATCTCTGAGAGAACCTATTATTTTCTAAACTATTTTTTGTGGACTGTAACACTCTGAACACGAAAAATTTGAACAATCCTTCTTAAATCTTTTATATCCCTTTTCAAGGGTTGAGCAACAGATAACATAGCTTTTGAAGGTTTCGAATCCAGCCTGTTAAAAACTATACGTTACATTTAAAATAAAATATCTTGAAATAAGATTTGTCTTAAAACTATTAATAGAAAAGTCTGAAGTGCTTAATTGAGTAAAATACTTGTTATTAGTAATGTTTTTCCCCGCTAGACTAAATTCAATGTTCTTGGTTTTAGGACTATATCTTAATGCAGTATCCCAAAAAAATAAACTTTCAGTTGTATTATTCATGTTGGGTAGAAAATAATCAACATTTGTTATAAAAAACCATTGTTTATTAGGCTTAATAATTACTTTGGATGAGTTATTGAACGAACTATTACGATTTTTTTGACTATTGGTACTTTTGGAAGTGGTTTGTCCAAAAGTGAATATATTTTCAAAATTAATCTTTGTATCAAAAGCTGTTTTGATAAATAACTCTGAGGAAAGTAAATGACTTTCATTTTGTCTCAAGTCTGAATTATTGACAATATTGTAGTAAGAAGCAATTGCGTAATTAGACTTTAATCTTACTGTACTTTGTAGTATCGGAAAATATTTTTCAATCAAAAAATTAAAGTTTATATTCTGGTTTGATTTTGGAGAGTAAAAATATTCCATTTGAGTAATATTCTCATTGATAAAAATATTAGGCAAATAATTCCCTTCACTTTTTGAATAGCTAATACCCAAGTTTAATCTAAATTGCTCGTACAAATTATTTATTAAATAGATAAGCCCCACTAAGGAAGTCTTTTGAAGGGCTAAAGTAGGAATATTTTTGATGGTCATTCGATTGGACACATAGATAGGTCTGTCGAAAAAATACTCTTCAGAAAAAGGTTTTTGAATGTAATTACTTCTGAATAAAATACCAGAAGAACTACTGAATCTGTATTTTAGTGAAAATGAAGGCTCAAAGATTACGATATTTTTACTCGAATTTTTAAAATCATTTGTTAATTCCTGCTGCATATAACTTAAAGTGTATGAAGGTAATACCTTAAAGTTTCCTAAATTGAATTCAAAACTTACTTTGTTATTTAAAGAATATTTTTTGTAGGTAAAATCATTTTTTAGCTTATCAGCATTATCATTATTCATTAAATTTGATTGAAAATTACTTTTTTCAATATTACTACCAACACTAAAAGTATATTTACTTTTACCTATTCGACCAAGTAATGTAGATTTTAAATCAACAATATCTTTTTTGTCATTACTTTGTTGATTATCAACAAAGTACACTAATGAATCCATTAAAGATGGACTTAAAAAGTAATTTTGAGGTATATTATTTGAAGATTGAGTTAGTAATACTTGGAAAGCTTCTTTATCGGAAAGCCTTTGTGTAAATAACAATGATTGTTTAAAATCGAAATCATTAGTTCTTAGTATTGCTTGATATTTTTTTGAATTATTTTGTAGAATATTCGTAGATGTATTTAAGTTTTCTCGGCTTATTGTTAGCTTGTATTCTAACAGAGACCTTTCAGTGAAGCTACTTTTAATTTCAAAATCACTACGATATTGCTGAGGGACTTTTCTTGAATCATAACGATCAGAAGACAAAATTTGCTGATTGCTTATCAAATTATTATTATCAAATACTTGGTTTGATGATATGTTGTCATGAAGATAGTAAAGATTACTTTTAACACTGATATGTTTGCCAATTTTAAACACACTATTGTAACTACCAAATAAAGCTTTGTTTATATTAGTCCTTTTTTCATCTAATGAACTTGCGTAGATGGTTTCAGGGATGATTTTTTTGGCAAGAAAATCTGTTTCTTTAATTTGTTCAACACTTGGGGTGGATGAGAAATAATCAAAAGGAGAATTATTAACGCCTACATTATTAAAAGATAGTGTACCAAAAGATTTATACTTTTTTGAAATTCCTAAAATATTGAATGCACTATTAAATACAGATTTGCTTCCTTCTGTAATGCCATTTCCTAAATCAATATTACCAGAAAAATCAAATTTACTTTTTTTCAATTTTAAGTTTAGTGCAACTTTTTCTCCCCCTTCAATACCTTTTAGTAAAGGATTAGCAGAATAGTTTTCAATTGCTTGCACTTGTTCTACCATATCAACATTGATATTTTTAGTTCCTATAGAATAATTTAAACCAAACAAATCATCTCCTTCTAATTTTACGGTTTCTATTGACTTTCCCTTGTAAGTAATTTCGCCAGTTTTATCATTTACTTCAACGCCAGGAAGTTTCTTTATTACATCTTCTATTTTCCTTTCACTACCATCTCGGTAGGCTGCAACATTAAATTTTACAGTGTCTTCTTTTATTACAAATGGAGGAGATTTCGCTGTTACAATTACTTCTTTTAATTCGACCACACTATCTTTTTGTAAGACAAAATGATGAACGTATGATGTTTTTTTATCAAGGTTTTCAATTGGGAAAACCTCTTTTCTGTATCTATTTGCTGATACCTCTATGACAATTTTACGAAAATTCCCTTTCAACAATAATGAGTATTGTCCATCTTGTGCAATAACAAAGTCACGAATGGTTTCTGCTGTTAAAGAATCTTTTACCACAATGTTGGCAAGTGGCACTTTTTCTCCAAGACTGTTTTCTATTTTCCCACTTATTATTTGAGAAAAGGGCGTAAAAGGAATAAGAACAAAGAAAATGAGGTATCGAATATAATTCACATCCTTACTAATATTCAATACCAGTACCTTCTTGAGCTTTAGGATAAATGATTTCGGGAGCATCAATTTTAACATAACCTTTTGAATCACTATCAGCATTCGTTCTAACCATCTTAACAGTATTATCAACCGTGATAATAAATTTGGACACAAAATCATCCCAACTAATAAATTTATAGTTAGTAATATTAGCTGGCTTAAAACTTGTTGTATAATTTTTTATGATTTTTACAGCAACAAATTGATATAAATCATCATCAGATTTAACTTCTAGAATTAGGCCTGGTAATCCTCCAAATTTCCAAGGTCCATTAGAGTATGGAAGATTAACCGCATAATAAACGATATACTTACGCCCTCTAAAATGAGTTATTGCGGCATTGCACTTCTGATTTAGCACAATCTTTGTACCATTAGTTAATTCCCATTTCATATTATTAAGCGAGTCTTTAACATAAAAGGTTTTATTAAAGATAAAATCACTTAGGTAGATTGTTTTATTGAAATGATTTTTAACAAAAAAGGCTTTATCCAGCACATTTGTTGACTCTTCTGAAGGCATGTCTTTCCATAGCGTAATAGAATCACCTATGATTAATTCATTTCTGTATGAACTGTTTTTATATTTTACTGCAAATTCAATATTAAGATTTTGGCAAAACGAAAAATTGGGTAGCAATAAGAGTACAAAGAGTAGTGTTTTCATAATTTTGATTTGGTTTAAAGGAATACGGGCTATTTCCAGCATTAAAAATAGCCCATAAACCCAATTCAACACATTTTATAAAAAGAAAGAAGCTGCTTTATATGCGACATCACATGCTTCTCTTCTAGTACAAGTACAAGTTGATGTTACTGTTACATCATACTTCCCTGTTCTTACTGTTACTGAACAAGACGTTGCTATCAGATTCTTTGATTTGGTAGTTTTTTTAATTCCAATATTCGATGCAGCAAATACATCAACTGTTCCTACTAAAAGGAGTAATCCAACAAAAAGTGATTTAGTTTTCATTTTTTTAGAAGTCTAATTGCTCCATTTGGTCTTGAGCGTTAAATCGACCTTATGCCAATTGTTTCATGTTCGCATATTCCACTATTCTTTTTTTGTTTCTTTGAGTTAAAAGACTAAAACCCTCAATTCGTAGCTACTGAATATTTTTAAAAACATATTAATCAAGCATTAATATATAACTAATCATACGTTTATCTAATTCATTTTTAAAAAGCACCTTTATCCATAAAATCAAAATATATGTTATTGATAAAGTAAATATCGTGTAAAATAAAAAGCTAAAAAATACGTAGTGTACGTATTTTTTAGCTTTTTACAACATTTTAATGATATAAGTTATAAAATACTTAGAACCTCTTTTGAGATTTTGTTAAGGTTATCACTAGGTAAAAGGTCTAATTTTTTTCTAATACTTGTCCTGTGAATTTCAACTGTTCTGACAGAAATAAACATTAAATCTGCAATTTCTTTTGAAGGTCTATTTTCTGCTAATAATTTAATCATTCCTTTTTCTCTTTCTGTCAATAGTTGTACTTTTTGAAAAATTTCAATATTTTTTATTTTTTCTAAATATTCATAATGTCTTGGACTTAACAAGAATGCTTTTCTGGTAGCATTTTCAAAGCGTTGAAAACTCACTGGTTTCATTAATAAATCAATTGAATTCTTTTCAATTGATTTAATCGCTAAATCGGAATAGCCCGTTACAAAAATTACCATACTTTTACTTTTAATTTTATCAAAAAGACCTAAACCTGATAGTTTAGGCATATTTATATCTGTAATAACTAAATCTATTTTGCTTTCAAGAATCAACTTTAAAGCAAAAAAAGAGTCTTTTGTAGTAGCAATTAAATCCAAATATGGAATTTGTTTAATGAAATCGGTAAGTAAGTCAATAGATGATTGTTCATCGTCGATAATAAGACATTTTAATTTCATAACATTAGAAAAGGAAAAGGTTTTGAAAAACTATTTGTTAGAGCACGTCTTCTGATTTGAGTATTAATATCAGGAAGCACTATTCAGAAAAGTAATTGAGAATGCTTGTTCGCTTAAAAGAAGAAGAGATAAGATATTTAAAAGCTTCTGGAAGATTTTCACTTTATTCAACATAGTAGAATTTATTTAGAAGGTTAAGAATTGTATATATCAACTAATCAACAACTTACGAATAACTTTAACTTAAACAAACATAAGGAATATTTGTAAAAACACAAAAAATACACATAGTTTTTAACAAATTATTTAATGGTATTTCTTATGAGAATAGTAAAGGACATTAAGAGACAAAAAGCCCAAGACTACCTTATTCAACAAATTTACATTATACTTTTCTATGGCTTGTAAATAACAACTCTCGAAAAAACAAAAAGCGTAATGAATTTTAAGATTCATCACGCTTTTAAAGCAGTATTCTGTAAATTACTCCACTCCTTTTACTTGCATTTGTAAAGTATAAATGGATTCTGAAGCGGTAATGAATAAAGTTTTGCGGTCTTTTCCACCAAAACAAATATTTCCGACCCAGTTTGAAGGCACGGGAATATTACCCAATTTTTCGCCTTCTTTGTTATAAATCGTTACGCCTTTGCCCGTCAGATACAAATTCCCTTGACTATCCAAAGTCATCCCATCTGAACCCATCGGAGCAAAAAGCTGACGATTTGCCAATTTCCCATCCGCTTGAATTTCATATCTGTACGTTTTACTATCACGAATATCTGCTACAAATAAATACTTTCCATCCGACGTACCCACAATACCGTTAGGTTGTTTGAGGTCACCGTCCACAAGGATTACTTCTTTTGCACCTTTGGCTAAGTAATACACATTTTGTTTGTCGATTTCGGGCTTTTTTCTTGTCCAATAATCACGCTGATAATATGGATCGGTGAAGTAAATTCCACCTTTAGGGTCAATCCATAAATCATTTGGGCCATTGGCTTTTAGTCCTTTGATGTTATCCAACAAAACCGATACTTTTCCTTTATCAATTGCCCAAAGCTCATTTTTTTCGTCGGCACAGGCAATTAATCTTCCTTTTTTATCAAAATACAATCCATTTGAACGACCCGTTTTATCCATAAAAAGGCTCAGTTTTCCATCCGCACTATATTTCCAGATTTTATCATTGGGTTGGTCGGTAAAGAAAATATTACCTTTTTTATCCACCGCCGGGCCTTCGGTAAAAGTAAATTGCTTAGATACTTGCACCAAGGAAGCCCCTTTTTGAACAAGATTCAAGGCAGCAATATCATCATTCGACTGTGCCAACAATAATTGATTCGACAACAAGAGTACAACAAGTACACGGCTAAACTTTATCATATTTATTAGGATTGTTTAAACTAAAAAAGCAAGTTACAGCTTTGTATCTTGCTTTCTGGGGAGATTTGTGGGGTTTGGGGATATTGTTGGGAAAGATTGAGGGTCTAAAGTTCAAAAGGACTTGAAGTAACGAGGAATAGTTAATTATCTAATCGTCCAATCTTCTAAAATAATTCCTCCTATCCTTTTAAAATGTGCAGTATTGTTGGTAACCATTACTAAGTTGTTGGTTATAGACGTAACACCAATCAACAAATCAAAATCATCAATTGGAGTTCCAACTTTACGCAGTCTTGCTTTTTCTTGTGCATACAAATCTAACGAACTGAAAATCGGTAGCACTTGAACACCAGTCAGAAAATTATCTAATGCTTTTCTATTCTTCTCAGGTCGTTCACTATTTTCTACGCCGAATTTCAATTCTGCTAAAGTTATTTCTGAAATAAAACAATCATTGACTGTCAGACCCTCAAATTTATCTTTAAGGTCAAACTTGCCTTTCATATAAAAAATAGCAATGTTCGTATCTATCAAATATTTGTTCAAAACGATTCAATTTGACGGTTAAAAACTCTACTCGCACGAATTTCATCAATTATTTCTTCTGCTGATTTTGAAGATTCAAAAGCTCCATAGGCTTCACTAAATGAGGATTTTTTAGTACTCAAATCTGCATTAACGGATGCTGTCAATTTAGCAATTAAATCTAATTTATTGCTTTGACTGAGGTTATCCAACAAACTTAAATAACCATCTATAATTTTTGAGTTATATTCTAAAGGATTCATGTTTTTGAGGTTTTGGTTAATACTATTTAAAAAAAATTACAGAATTTTTTTTAAATAGCGAAAAAACTAAGAATTTATATTTCTATCAATCTGTTAGTGAGACAAACGAGTGTTTCACTGCTAAATCAGTGAAAATATTTACAGAATAAGTTTGTATTACATTTATTATTTCAAGCCAAAAAGTCTTGGAATAGCGAGCTAAGGAAATATTTAAACTTGATATTAAAAATAACAATTATTTTATTGCCGCTAATGTAATGGCACTTATATTTTGATTAAATGAGTTTATCCCTACTGATACAAGCTCGCCTAAAGCAGGATTGTATCCTTTTTTTAAAATTGCTCTATAAAGGCAATCTAAAATACTCAAATTGTTTTCTGGAATCCCATTATCAATTTTCAGCGATAAAAAAGAACCAAGTGCCAAAGGTCTAATTAAAGCATATCCTTCAAGTTCTGAAATACTATGATGCATCTCCATGTGTCCACCATCTCCAAGACTGGAATTAAGAAAAGCAATACATACCCTTGTAGACAATTCTGCTAAATCCTCAAATGATAAAAACTTCATTTGTCCATTACAAATAATTGGAATAACAGCCAAATTACTTGGGTCTATTTTAAAATGGCAAAGAGAGGAAGAAGCAATATATTTTTCGAAAGGAGATAAATTCAACTTCATTAATTCGTTTAATTGTTGTTTTCCCCATTCTTGCATTGTTTCTGGTGATGCAGTGTAGTGATCCATTTCCCTTTTTGCTGATTTGGGAGTGTAATCTAAATATCCAATATATCTATTTGCTTCCCTAGAATGAACATCATAAGCAAGACCTCCAACAGTTTCTATCCTCAGAAAATCCTGCTGTGTTCTGTCAATCTTTGTATTTATAGCAGCAATTCCTAAAATATTTCCATTTTCAATAATTGGCTTTATTCTTGCAATATTGTTTACAATATATTCTTTAGTTGATGCCGAATCTGGTTGAAATTCTGCAAATGAAATTTTTGTAAGCCATTTTAGGATGTCAAAATTGGCGGAAGTAATACTTTCATGTACTTTGATTTCATTTTTATCAAGTTCTTTATAGAAAACGGGGACATCTAATCCTGCACAAATAGAAGAAAGATAATCTCCAAAAGGAACTTTAAAATTAATGGAACCCATTCTATTAGTCTTAATTTCTACTAGCAAATCATCAGAAACCATATTAGGTTTTAACTTTAATTTGACTTGTGTTGAAAGGGATGAATTAAAATTTGAAGGAGTTCCTTTTGACAGTATTGGTCTTAATGAAAAACCATTGTTAAATTTTAATTGACGAATATCAGATAGTCCTGCTGTGTAATTACGTGATGAAACAAATACTTGTTCTGCTAACATAAAAACAGAGTAGAATCCAATTCCAAACTTTCCAATTGATTTAAATTTTGAAGAACGAAGACCTGGAAATTCGCTTTGTACTAAACTTGAAGTCCAGAAACTTGTTCCAAAATCTAATAGTGGTCCTGTTAAAATTCTCTCTGACATACCAATGCCATTATCTTCAATTGTAATCCAAGTAGACGTTACATCTTTACTAAGATTTATTGTTATTTTCCCTTCAAAGTTGTTATCCAATGCACCCCGAGCTTTAAGTGCATCTCTTGCATTTTGTATCATTTCACGGAGAATAATTCCTAAATTATCCGAACCAGCCCCATAAAGCATCTCGCCTCCTAAATTAGAGATAACCTTTTCGATATTTCCTACATGAACTTTAGCTGAACGGGGTTCCCACCCATCTGATTTTATGTAACTTGACATACTTTCAGGTGAACCAATCCCTTTTATATTCTTAACTTTAAATAATTTTCCACCTCTGTTTCCAAGTATTAAATTGCAAGATTTTATTTCTCTATCAGCCAAACAAATAGCATCGTATGCAGTATACCAAGCATTTGAGTCTGTTTCTTTAAAGTCAATTGTAGAAGTAAAAAGTATGGTCTCTTTATTAGGGTCTGCTTGGTCAATGTCCACTTTTGCCAATCTATTTTGTGCTATCCAATGGTCAAATGAAACGCCATTACGTTTTAGAAGAGCATGTAAAAAGTCTGGGGCTCTTTCATTGTCAATATGAATAGCATCAGCACACCTTAAAATACAAGCTAACTTTACTGCATCAATCCGCCATTCTCTTGGGTAGCCCGTTGGTACATTTAATTGAGCATTAAAAGTTGAAACTACTGTTTCAATATCCCAATGATGGCTAGATGCAATTTGTCCAATAAGTTTACCTAAATGATTTCGTAATTCATGATTTTCAAGCAGAAACATTTCACTGCCTGTGCTATTATCTTTCCATTTGATATGTAATAATTTTTCTGCCTGATACGCATGTAGATTACGGAGAGTTGCAAAGTCTGCTTGATGTTCTAACTCTTCATTTGAAAGATTAGGATTTGATTCTTTTATATCCGCAAAAGCATCTTTCCATTGTATTGTAGTTCTTAACCCAGTTTTTCCATTTTCAAATGCTTCAAAACTAAGTGCAGAATCATGTAATAAAAAGGCAGCACCAAGAACAAAACCTTCCAAAGGAGTAAGGTCAAACTCATCTCCAATAATTATGCTACCTGTTTCCCATAAAGCATCTAAATGACTTATATCATGTTGCGTTAATTCTGGTAAAGTCCTTGCTATTTGAGTTACTAAAAAACTTGTATTTTTTCTAAGTTGCCAAAAAGCATTTCTTAAAATTTCACGCTCGTTTTTAAATTCGTCAAATTCTCTGTGGGCTAAGGTGTTTTTCCAAATGGATGTTCTTTCTATTCTTGATGATGTCATTGCTTTGTAGGGTCTCTTTTAGGGTTCTTCCCAATCTTCAAATTGCATAAAGTTGAACAAGAATATTGAATTGTTCAAAAATATTTTTCTCCAAGTTAAACTTATTCAGTTTTGTTTAGACACTATCCCTAATTTTGTGTAAGTTGTTTTTTGTATTGATTATTTGTTTTTGATTCTTTGGTCAAAAATAAGGTAAAATTGGTTGATAATAATTCCCCAGTTATGAATGGGTTTA
>NZ_JAYGIL010000037.1:0-63027 GCF_034931025.1 Arcicella gelida
TTTTTAGCAGAAACAAAATACAGAAAAACCCCGAAAATTGCCAGTATTGACACTTTCCCGGGGTTATTTTATTGGTAATATATTGATTATTAAATATTTACAAGATTAAAGGGAAGCCGAATTTCAAAAAGAGTTTTCAAATAAAGTATTCCAGTCTTAAAAACTAAGAATTCGCTTTATTCATTTGCTTATCAAGCATCGCTTGATACTTGGCTGCTTCAGGCAATTTTGCATTTTTTACGCCTTCAATGATGATTTGCATCTCATATAAATTCGTTTGTACTTCTCTGCTATCGCTACCTCTTCTATCGTTTAGATAATAATCTAAAGCTTTATTGTTTCTGTTCATAATAGTTTCAGCCATTTCTAAACCTGTTTTCTTATCGCCAGCAGCCAAGTAAAGTGCTACGAAGTTGGCAGAAAGTTGATCGTAAGGAATGGTTTTATCAGGCATTACTTTCAAGCAATAATCTAATGCAGCTTTCGCTTTAGCAAATTTGCCTTCACGAACTAATTGATCTGCTAAACGCAAGAAAGCTAAACGAGCCGTTACTACTGGAACTTCTAAATAAAAATCTGAATGATAATATGTTTTCGGATTATCCAAATCACGCCAGAACATTTTCGTAGTCAGGTTATTATACATTAATTCGCTGTTTACAAAACCATCTTTTGCTTCTGGCACTTTGAAAGGCATCAATCTGTAAGCATAACCTTCTAATTGCATGTATTCTTTCAAGTTCAAATAACTTGCAGAAGGTAAAGTGGTAGCAAAGTAAATTGGACGTTTCCAGCCTGTTGCTGCATTCTGAGCAATCAAATCTAATTGTATCAATTCTGGTTTCATGATACCATTTTTACCAGTTGACCAAGCCATTTGATTTGTCATGAATGGTTCTAAGTCTTTTGGTACAAATCCTGCTTTTTTAACCGCTTCAACATCAATTGGTAAGAATAGATTTTCAGTTGGTAAAGTATTAATCATTGAGCCATCCGTTAAAGGTACTTTGATAGCCTGATTATCATCTTTTACCAATTTCAAGTATTCTAATAAATTGATGCCCGTTTTAACATTTGGGTTTTCGTAATACATGATTTGCTCATTCAAACCTTCCAAGAAACGGTCTTTTGGTAAAGAAATTGGAAGTGCTTGCGAATCATAAGTTTTACGCTTCATTTGGTCGATATACCAATCTGTTCCCAATAAAGAAAGGTTACAAACACGCACGTCTGTACGGTAGCCTTCTACTTCTTGTACATACCACAATGGGAAAGTATCATTATCGCCACCTGTAAATAAAATAGCATTTGGTGCACATGAATTCAACATGTTTTTAGCAAAATCTATTTGGTGGTAACGGTGATTACGGTCATGGTCATCCCAGTTTTGTTGAATCAAAATTACTGGAACTACTGCTGTTACTAAAGTTGCTACAGTACCTGAAACCATCGGGTTCTTCAAGAATTTACCTAACCATTCTGCTAATTGAATTACACCTAGACCAATCCAAATAGCAAAGAAATAAAACGAACCTACATAAATATAATCACGTTCACGAGGTTCTACTGGTGGTGAATTTAGGAACACAACCAATGCCAAACCTGTCAATAAGAACATTAAGGTTGTTACTAAGAAGTCGTTTTCGTTTTTACGAACCAATAATACAAAACCACATAAGCCTAAAATCATTGGCAACCAGAAGTAATTATTTCTTGCTTTATTATGTGCCAATAATTCCGGAAGCTCGCCTTTTCTGGTATAGTCAATTACGCCAGCATCTTGAACGTCACTTTCACGACCCACAAAATTCCAAAGTAAATATCTCATATACATGTGTCCCATTTGATGGGTAAACATGAATTTAAGGTTATCGCCAAAACTAGGTTTTTCGCCAGCAGCTAATCCTAACATTTCTTCATATAATTGAATGTGCTGAGGAGAACTGCTATATACACGTGGCAATAACATTTGTCCGTCTTTAGAGTATATCAGTTTTTGTTTGTAGTCATAAACTTCATACTTGCCATCCTTCATTTTGTAAACTGGCGCACCTTTTTCAACACTTTCAACTGTACCCGTATAAATTGGACCGTACAATAAAGAACGCTCTCCGTATTGTTCACGCTTCAAATACTTCACATAATTCAAGATATTACTTGGGTCGTTTTCGTTGATAGGAGTATTAAAAGTAGAACGAACAAAAGCCAAGTTGTAAGAAAGGTATCCAATTAATACAAAAACCAATGAAAGTAAGGAAATATTCAGGTTTACTTTTTCTTTTTTGATAGAATATAAAATTCCCCAAACAATTGCAGCGACTAAAGCAACTATAAAGAAAATTGCACCAAAGCCATAAGGTAATCCGAATCCATTGGTAAACAATAATTCGAATTTGAATGCCATTGAAGGAATCCCCGGAATGATTGCCGAGTTAATTACTCCTAGAATAAATAAACCCGCCAATAAAGCAATGATTCCACCTTTGAAAGTAGGTTTTGGGTATTTTTTGAAGTAATATAATAATGCCAAAGCAGGTACAGTAACCAAATTCAATAAGTGAACACCGATTGAAAGACCAACGATATAAGCAATTAAAATCAACCAACGATTGGCAGTAGCTTCATCTTCAATAACTTCCCATTTGAATGCCGCCCAAACTACCAAAGCAGTAAAGAATGATGACATAGCATAAACTTCCGCTTCAACAGCCGAGAACCAGAAAGTATCAGAGAAAGCATAAGCCAAAGAACCAATTACACCAGCACCTAATAAAGTAATGGCTTCGCCTTTTGAAAGCTCTTCAAATTTTTTGTTGTAAACTTTACGGCCAATCAACACAATTGTCCAGTGCATAAACAATATCGTTAAAGCACTTGAAAGTACCGACATCATGTTTATCCAGTAAGCTACTTGAGTGGTGTCTGAACCAGCTAACAACGAGAACATTCTACCCAATAATAAAAATAGAGGTGCTCCTGGAGGGTGTGGAACTTGAAGCTTAAATGCACAAGCGATAAACTCACCACAATCCCAGAAGGAAGCAGTACGTTCAACCGTTGCGGTGAAGACAAATAGTGAGATAGCAAATACAATCCAGCCTATGAGATTGTTGATTTTTTTAAAATTGTTCATTGAGGGGTACGTTATCAGTTATCGGTTGTTTGTTGATAATGGTCGTTTTTTAGCCAAAAACGCTTATCAACGTAAGCAAAAGACAAATTTGAATTCAAAAATACTAAATAAGATTGGCTTGAAGAGGGTAGGGCTGTTAAAATGTGTTAATTCGGCTAAGAAGTAGTTAATTTTTATGCACTTGTGTAAAATAAAAAGACCTGAATGAACAGGTCTTTTGTCGATTTAATAGCCATTTATGTTATAATCCTTCAAACTGACGCAAGAATCTTACATCATTTTCAGTAAATAATCGTAAATCTTTGATTTGATATTTCAACATCGTAATTCTTTCGATTCCCATTCCGAAGGCAAAGCCTGTGTATTCTTGCGAATCAATGCCACATTGCTCTAACACATTAGGATCAACCATTCCTGAACCAGCAATTTCTACCCAACCCGAATACTTACAAACATTACAGCCTTTACCTTTACAGATTAAACAAGTAATGTCGATTTCAGCAGAAGGTTCGGTAAATGGAAAATATGAAGGACGATAACGTACTTTAGTATCTTGTCCGAACATCTCTTTGGCAAAGTAATAAAGCGTATCTTTCAAATCTTTGAAACCTACATTTTTATCAACATACAAGCCTTCTACTTGGTGGAATAAACAGTGAGCTCTCGCAGAAATGGCTTCGTTACGATATACACGACCTGGCATAATTGAACGCAAAGGCGGTTTTTGGTTTTGCATCAAACGAATTTGTACGTTAGAAGTATGCGTTCTTAACAACATATCGTCGGCTACATTTCCACCTTTTTTCTCGATAAAGAAGGTATCTTGCATTTCACGAGCGGGGTGATTTTCAGCAAAATTCAATGCCGTGAAATTATAAAAATCAGATTCTATTTCAGGACCATCCGAAACATTGAAACCCATTTTAGCAAAGATTTCGATGATTCTAGCACGCACTAAAGTCAACGGATGAATACTTCCATTTTCGAAAGGAACGTTTGGAAGTGTTAAATCAAATTCAATCGCTACTGATTTTTCAGTACTTGCTTCCATCAAAGCTTGAAACTCATTAAATTTTACTTGAGCCGCTTCTTTTAATGAATTCAGGGATTGTCCAACAGCACGGCGTTCTTCTTGTGCAACATTTTTCAGTTCATCAAAAAGGTCGCCAATTACGCCCTTACGTCCTACATAAGCAATACGGAAAGCCTCTAATTGTTCCTTGTTGGAAATAGTAAAATCAGCAATCTGCTGATGAATGTCGTTAATCTTATCTTGCATTGATTCAGTAATGAATTCAGTGAGCCAAAGTATTAGGTTTACGATGGCATCTTGAAGAATTTTGAATGATTGTTTCTTGAAGATGTACAAAATTACACTATTCACCATAAAGGGGCAAAAAAAAAGGCAAATTTAGAGAATAGGGTTTGGGATTGAGTTCAAACCTAATCCAATCGAGAATGAAATTATTGAAAAGAATCAAAAGGATTCAAATGTTTATAGCTTGAAAATGAAGCCCTCATACCAGATCTTCCAGAGTTTCGTACTATTTTTCTTAATCTTTTCTTTTTACTATAATCCTGTCATCCCTTCGGGATTGGAAAATTGAGAACACGTATTTCTACTCTATTATGTTAAGTGTCAAAGATATATTTTTGTAGAAAAAACGAAGATGAAACTATTTCCCAACGAAAAAATTGTACTTGAATCAGACAATAAAAGTATAATCCTTACAACACATAGAATATTCCAGCAATCTGATGGTCTAGGCTCTCAAGAAACAACAAGTATTATGTTGGAGCATATTAGTTCATGTCAAACTTATGTACAGTTTAATTGGATTTTGATAGGTATTGCTATTTGTGTAGGGATGTTTTCACTGGGAAGCGGAAGTATAGAATTGGGCATTTTTCTTTGTGGAGTATTACTTGCGACATTCTACTTAACAAAAAAGAGTATGATTCTTATTAAATCACCAACAGCTACAATTAAGATTGATACTGGTAATATGAATACTGAAGCAATTTCAAAATTTGTTGATAAAGTAGAACAAACAAAATATGAAAGAGTAACTAATATAAATACTAAATCAAATTAGAAAGAATAGCCTTTTTAGGATGTATCAAGGTTCTATCACTACAATAAAATAACATATTTTAAAACAAAAAAGGTTAATAAACAATTTTAGGTATCTAAACAATGTTCCTTCAATAAACACAGAAAAAGACAGGCTATTAACCTGTCTTTTTCTGTTAAAACCATCTATTTATAAACCCTAATATAATCTACTTCAAACGTTGAGGTAACAAAATTTGGATCAATCGCTCCGCCAAATGTTCCACCCATTGCAAAGTTGATAATAAAAAAGAAATCCTTATTGAATGGCAAAGCTCCTGTGTTATTGAAAGTATAATAAAGTTTATTATCAACATACATTTTGATAGTACTTGCCGACCAATCTACTGAATAGATATGAAATTCTGTAGAAGCATTTGTAATAGTTGTGTTCCCACTATCGCCGTTTCCTCCAGAATGATTAGGATGATGCATCGTTCCATAGATTTTATTAGGTTCGTTGCCTTTATATTCCATAATATCTATTTCACCACAAGCAGGCCAACCAACAGTTTGTATATTACTTCCTAACATCCATAAAGCAGGCCAAGTACCTCCTCCAGTAGGCAATTTGGCACGAATATCAACTCTACCATAAGTAAATGAGAATTTATTCATGGTTTGAATTCTTGCAGAAGTATAGGCAAAACCACTGTAATTTTCTTTTTGAGCAGTAATTTTCAGTAGCCCATCTTTCACTTGGATATTTTCAGTACGGTTGGTATAAAATTGTTTTTCAGCATTTCCCCAACCATTATCACCGTTTCCTAAATCATAACCCCAAACAGCAGGATTAGGCGCTCCGTCTTTATCAAATTCTTCTGCCCAAAACAATTTCTTTTCTGTTACTGGTTCTTCGGCTTGTTTTACTTTCAATTTGGTAAACCAAGCATTTCCATCTGCACCAATTGTTCTTAAAGTCATGCTGTTGGCAGAAAGAGCTAATATTTCATACGTATTACTTCCTGTGGCAAAATTTACAATACCATTTCCAGGTACAGTAAATTGTACTCTAGTAGAATTAGCGGCTGTAGATGCCGAAGTAGCACCCGAGAAAATTAAATTTTTAGCACCAGCAGTAGTTACATCATAACAACCATCTCCACCAGCCAAACCATAATATGAAGTAGCCGCACCAATTAATGAAGATTGCCCTTTGTTATCGACAGTCATTGCTACGTTGTTGTTAGCATCTTTTGTAAAAGTAATTTCATCATCATACAAACAAGCAGGACGAGTATTGGGGTCTGCTGCATACCAAATAGGCGAAAAAGCATCTGCTGGGCCAACACCTACGTGCCCCGCCGCATCTTTGTCATTCACCCAAACTTTTGAAGCATTGTTTGTCAAAGCCGTAAGAATATCCGCAGGTACTTCAAAAGCGACAAATACTTTTACTTTTTTACTCAAGGTAGAAGCCGCACCACCCGTTCCAACAGCACTTACTGTAATGGTATAATCTTTAGTACCCGGAAGACTGTACTTATAAGTAATCTTTCCAGAAGGAACCATTTGCGTAGTTCCATCACCGAAATCAACTTTATAAGTCAAAGCTTTGTCGGCAAGGGTTGAAATAACCACATTTCCAGAACCATTTCCGTTTGGATTGTTGGCATCTACTCCTTGTACTTCGGCGGTTACAGTAAGGTTAGATGGCGCAACAATATCTCCAAAAGCATATTCTGCTTGTTTACAAGCACTAAAACTCATTGCCGATGCACACAAAATGAGTACAAATGATTTTATATTATTAGTTATCATGATTACCTGAATGTTAGATTAATAAAGAATGATGTCATCAAATAAATAAGTGAAGTTCGCAGAGCCATCTCCTTTGGTACCATTATCAAAAATCAAGACTACTTTTTGATAACTTTTGCTTACATCAATTCCACTGAAATCAAAAGTTAGTTCTTCCCAAGCATTAGCTTTTGTTGTGCTTAATTCTTTTTCAAAACTTACGCCACCATCCGTTAGATTTTCTACTTTCAATAAAACTTTAGTTCCTACTTTCGGTACATATACTTTCATTTTAAAAGTTTTACCGACAGAGAAATCTATTGGTTTTTCTAAAGTAATAAAAGCACCACCCCAAGCTTGACCGCCATTTTTAATCATCTGTGCCACTTTTGCACTCGTATTAATCCCATTTGAATGTGGGTTTGCAATAACTGTTGCATTTCCTCCGTCAAAATTCAAAAAGTCGTATTTCAAAGAAGTAGATTCAAAAGTCAATGGAATAGTAAGCGTATTATTGGTTTCGGTAACTGTAGCGATTTTTACATCATCCCAATAAAAAGCTTTACCATTACCAGCCGTTCCAAAATCAAAGAATAGAGAAGCTTTGTGATAAGTATTCGATAAATTAAGCGCAGGAGTACCAGCTACTTGTTTAGTAAAATCAAATGTTAATTCTTCCCAAGCTTTAGCAGATTTAGTCAATACTTCTGTTTCAACAGAGATAGAAGCATTATTACGGTCTTCAATTTTTAATCTGATTGGAATTCCCGCTGCTGGAGAATATACTCTCACACTCATTTTAGGATTAGAAGCCGTCAATTTAATGGCAGAAGCAAAACCCGTTGGTGTTCCGATAGTAGTTCCAGACCAAGTTTCAGCACCAGTAGGTTTTGTAGTGATTTTCACTTTGTTACTTGCATTCGTTGGGTCAACGCCATCGATCGTACTATTATTACCGAAATCAGTGACTGTATAATTGGTATTAACTTCATCAAAAGTGACAGGTAAATTAATTGGTGCAATCACAACAGGATTCATCAATTTTATGTCATCAAACAAGAAAGTAAAATTCGCTGAACCATCTCCACGAGTACCATTATCAAAAATCAATACGACATTTTGATATGAATTAGCTGTATTAATAGCGCTGAAATCAAAGATTAATTCTTCCCAAACATTTGCTTTGGTTGTAGTAACTTCTTTCTCAAAACTTTGTGAACCATTTGAAGCATTTTCTACTTTCAATAAAACCTTTGCACCAACTCTTGGAGAAAACACTTTCATCGAGAAGTATTTATTCACAGAAAAGTCCATTGACCCACCCAAAGTAATTAAACTTCCACCATAAGTTTGTCCCGGATTTTTCACCATTTTAGCCACTTTAGCAGAAGTATTAATACCACTTACTTGCGGATTGGCAATTACAGAAACATCTCCACCTTCAAAATTGCTGAATTTATAGGTTTGTCCAGCCGTTTCAAAGTCAAGTGGTAAAACCACAGGACTGACGATGTTTATGGTCTTTTTTACTTCGGCTGTTGCTTTTCCACCACTCAAAGCCACTACTTTCATCTCATAATTTCCTACCGCTGTATAAGTATGGCTGATAGTTTCACCTTCTAAAAAAGAAACTGGCACTTCATTGGCAACATCTCCGAAATACACTTTAAATAAAGTTTCATAAGTAGCTTTTGCCGAAACGTTTACTTTAAAAGGATTTGCGGGGTCGATAGTGGCATTCATTTCTACATTTTCTGGGGCTTTAAAAGAGACAGTAAGTTCTTGTGTACTTTCAGTCACTTTTCCTGTAACACCTTTTCCGACCAATTTAACTGTGTAAACACCTTCCGCATATTTGTGTTGTACACTTTTTCCAGCATCTACTGTGGCAGGAGTAGCAGTACCATCACCAAAATTTACCGAGAAAGTAGCAACGCCTTCACCATTTGGCGTGATAGTGACTAAACCCGTATTGTCTTGGGTAATGTCAAAAAGAGCCGACATTTTTGCTGGCGAAGAGGCAGTTTCAAGAAAAGAAATATCATCAAAAAACTTTTCATTACATGCCGACATGATAGCAATAAACGCTAACATGGATAAAAATTTATGTATATTTTTCATCGAAATTCATTTAGAAAATATGAGTCTGAATTAATAACCAGCATTTTGTACCAAGCCAGAAACTTCAATTTCAGCTTGAGGAATTGGAAATACTTCGTTCTTTCCAACGACAAAGTTTTTGATTTTCGTAGCCGCTTGTCCAGTACGAACCAAGTCGAAGAAGCGGTCGCCTTCCATACCTAATTCTAATCTACGTTCAGCCCAGATAGCTTCTTTCAAGGTATTTCCAGTAGCCGAGATGTTATGTGCATTATCGCCAAAAGCTCTTTGACGTACTCTGTTTAAGTACAATTGTGCATTGGCATCATCTGGAGAAGCTTTACGATTCAAAGCCTCAGCATACATCAAATAGACATCCGAAAGGCGGATAATACGTTGATTATTCAAATAATTCAATTCGATTTGTCCGCTAGATTCTCCTTTTCTTGGCAAGTATTTCTGATTGTACAAACCGGTATTTTTATAAGGAGCTACTTGATAAGTAATACCAAAACCAGGATTAGCATTTTTGTAAGCCTCAATGTCCAGACAAGTAACGTCTTTCCTTTTATCTCCTGCTTGATAAGCATTTGCTAAGTCTTGTGTAGGCAAATTAGTACTCCAACCTGCTGCATAAGGACTATTACCAGTAAGTCCACGAATACCACATTGCTGAACCGCTAAATTTCCTTGTCCACGAGTAACACCACCCCAATTGTAATAAGGAGAAAGATTCGAATATTGAATTTCAAAAACAGCTTCAGCACCATTTTCACCAGATTGCAAGAAGATGTCACCAAAATTTGATACTAAAGAATACGGTCCATCAATCACACTTTTGAGTGTACTTGCAGCCAAATCAAATTTATTCTGATACAAGTAAACTTTTCCTAAAAGTGCTTGTGCCGCAAATTTGGTAATTTTACCATTTTTAGGGTCAGTACTTGGTAAAACAGCAATTGCATTGGTTAAGTCTTTTTCAATTTGTGCATAAACATCTGCTTTAGGTGCTTGTTTCAATGTTCTTGAATCAGCAATTCCTAATTTTCTATCCATAAACAAAGGCACATTTCCGAATACTTTTACCAAAGTGAAGTAATAGTAGGCTCTTAAAAAAGCTACTTCACCGTACATAACTTCTTTTTCAGGAAAAGCGATTACTTCGCCTGCGGGGTTTTTATCTTTGTATTGATACAGATAATTCGCACGATTAATACCTTCGTAAGAAGCCTTCCATAGTTCGGCTAAAGTTCCGTTTTGTGCAGTAAGTGTGAGGTCATCAATATTCTGTAAATCCAGCACGTCAGAAGCATTTTCCCCACCAGCTACAGCATTCTCAGAAGCAATATCTCCCACTGGCACTAACTGATTCAACCATTGTATTGGTGTATAAACACTTACAGCCATGCTTTGGTAATCAGCAGAAGATTTCAAATAATCTTGGTCGGTTACTCTATAATCGTCTTTTGGACTATAGTCAACCCATTCACTACAGCTAGAAATAGCCATTGTAATGAATAGAAAACAGAGCGTATTTTTTATATTTTTCATTGTTAGTTTTTCTTAAAATGTAATTGCTTTCGGACATCGGATTTCGATTGTCGGATTTGGAATTTAACCTTTTATTTACGCTTAGATTATCAGCTTTAATTACTGAAAATCGTAATAAGAAGCCAAAAAACTGATGTCCGAAATCCGAAAGCTGAAATCCCAAATTTAAAATCTCACATCAACACCAATAGACCAAGTTCTGGCTTGTGGATAATTACCACGGTCAACACCAGTATCTAAAACTCCACCCGGAATTTCTGGATCGTAACCAGAGTACTTCGTAAAAGTGAAAGCATTTTTTACTTGTGCATAAATGCGGATTTTATTCACTACTTTCTTAGGTACTAAAGAGTATGGTAATGTATAACCAAGCTGAATATTTTTGATTTTCACGAAAGTTCCATCTTCAATGTAACGGTCAGAAACTCTGATATTACTGTTAGCATCTACAAAAGAGAAACGTGGATTATTGGCATCGTTAGTTGAACCTTCACCTGTCCATCTTCCTAAAACAGACCTGAATTTGTTAGAATAAATCGCATTTCTTTCATAAGCTCTATAAATATCGTTACCTACAGACGCATAAGTAAAGACGTTTAAATCAAGGCTTTTATAAGTAATTCCTAAATTCCAACCCATTGTAAAGTCAGGGAAAGGATTACCGATTTGTGTTTTATCTAAATCAGTAATTTGTCCGTCACCATTCACATCTACGAAACGAATATCACCTGGAACAGCTCCTGTTTGTGTAGGAGCTTCAGCGATTTGTGCAGTATTTTGGAACAAACCGTTGGTTTTGAATCCGTAGAAATATCCCGGAGCAAAACCTTGTTGGAAACGAGTAGCCGTTTGTGATTGTCCATTGAAGTATGAACCACCCGGAATAATAGCAGTACCGTCTGAGTTAGTAGCAGTTACTAAGTTTTTAGAAGTTGTAAAAGTAACGTTAGTATTCAGTTTTAAATCTTTCAATATTTCAGCATTGTATCCAAGATTCAAGTCAACACCACTACTTTTGGTTGAACCAATATTCGCAGTTGGTGCAGCAGCAGCACCCAAGTACAATGAAATAGAAGGCGTAAATAGTAAACCATCAACAGACTTATCAAAATAATCTGCCGAAAGCGACCATTTATTATTGCCAAAACGTATATCAAAACCAAAGTTGCTTTGTAATTGTTTCTCCCAACGCAAAGTAGTATTCGCATAAGAACCCACCGTAGAACCAGTGGTAAAAGTATTGCCAAAAGTATAACCATTACTGTTGGCATCGCCTGCATAACTTGGGCCACCAGAAATAATACCTACATATTGTGGATTAACGTTTTCGTTACCGATTGAACCGTAACTTCCTCTGATTTTCAAGTAATTCAAGAAATCAACACTGAAAAAATCTTCGTTTGAAATCACCCAACCCAAAGAACCTGCATAGAAATTGGCAAATTTATTATCAATACCGAAAGCATAAGAACCATCACGACGAGCAGAGAACGATACTAAGTATTTGTCCTTGTAATCATAGTTTACTCTACCAAAATACGAAAGGTTTTTTCTGAAATATTGTCCGTTACCTACCGTTTGAGCGTTGGTATTAGTAGCAGTATTGATACCCGTTGCAGAAGTAAGGTCTGCGAAAGTCCATGAATTAAAAGGAACGTCTTGTCTTGAACCATTGATTTCATCACCTGCTATTTTAGCCAGTGAAATACCTAATACTGTTTCAAAATTATGGTCATTGTTAATTTTGAAATTATAAGTACCAAAAGTTTCAAAAGTATAAGTATTGTCTGTTCGTTTAGATTCGTAAACGCTGTTATGTCTGCCTGTAACGGTCGAACCATCGGCATTCATGGTATTTTCAACATTCAAAGGGCCGTAAAAAACAAGCGGCGTAAACGATTTATAAGTATTATTAAAATTGGTATAACCAAAACGAGAAGAAAGCGTCAGATTTTTGATTACTTCATATTGAAACTCCAGTTTTCCATATAATTTATTTCCGTTACTTTCATTGTAGTTGTTATCCAGTTTAGTCAAAGGATTAAAAATTTCTGAAAGCAATAAATTACTAAAACCATATTTTCCTACCGTATTCGGTACAGTGTTTAATACTGATACAGTTGGGTCGAAATTTAAGGCACTTCCGATAATTGAATTAAAAGAGTTTTCTTGTACTCCTACACTTTTTATGTTTACATAACTTGTGTTTGCCAAGAATTTCAACTTCGGTGCAATCTGAAAAGTAAGGTTTGTTGTAAAATTCAAACGGTTAAAATTTGAATTTTCACCACCACCTACAATACCATCTTGTCCTAAATATCCCCCAGAAAGAAAGTACTGAACTTTTTCGCTTCCACCTTTTACCGAAACATTATGTGATTGCAAAGGAGCATCTTTAAAAACTTGTTTTTGCCAATCGGTTCCAACGCCTACTGTCGATAAATCTTTAAAAATTAATCCTCCGCCAGAAACTAAACTTCCTTCATTTAAAATAGCAGCATATTCAGTTGCATTCAACACGCCAATTGTATTCATTACTTGCTGAACGCCGTAATTGCTACTGTAAGAAATTTCTGCTTTCTGATTCTTTCCACCACTTTTTGTGGTTACTACAATCACACCATTTCCACCTTTTACCCCGTAAATCGCTGTCGTTGCGGCATCTTTCAATACGTTCATTGATTCAATATCAGCCGAATTGATTGAATTAAAGTCGTTCAACGTTTGCGGTACGCCATCAATAATAACAACAGGGTCTGTTCCAGAAAAAGAAGGAATACCTCTAATCAACACTGTTGGTTTTGAACCTGGCGAACCGTTTGAAATAACAGTAACACCAGAAGCTCTACCTTGAAGGGCATCTTCTGGACGAACAGGACGAAGCTTTTCAATATCAGCTCCTTTTACGGTAGCAATTGCCCCCGAAACATTGGTTACTTTTTGCGTACCGTAACCTACTACTACCACTTCATTTAGATTTTTGGTATCAGGCACTAAACTGATATTGATTGTAAAGCGATTACCTACAGTAATTTCCTGTGGGTCATAACCAACCGAAGTAATAACGAGTACTGCTTTTTCGTTAGGAACAACCAATGAGAAATTTCCATTGGCATCGGTTGTAGTTCCTTGTGTTGTTCCTTTAATGGCAATACTTACGCCAGCGATGGTTTCATTATTTTCTGCATCCGTAATTTTCCCTTTGATGGTTTGTTCTACGATATTGCTTTCTAAAATGCCCAATTTATCTTCTACATCCATTTTCAAAGCAGTTTTAGGACTCAATCTTTTCAGTAAGATTTTCCTTCCAACTACTTCATAATTGATTTTCAAAGGCTTTAGCAATTCTTCTAAAACCGTTGAAAGTTTCTCTTTCTTTACTACAAGACTTACCTTTCTGTTAGCCATAATCAACTGAGGGCTATACATAAACTTGATATTTGCCTCGGTTTCTATCTTTTCAAGAATTTTCTCAACTTCTTGCTGACTAACGTTGATACTTACTTTTTGGTCAAGTATTTCCTGAGCATTTGTTGTCCTTGCATTTGCAAACGAAATGCACAGAAAGGTAATAATGGTTTGGAATAAACTGATTCGCATGATCTTAATCGGAATCTTGTTAAATTGTCGATTTTTTGACATAATTTTGAATTGTTAGTTTTGAACGACTGACACAAAAGAATCCCTGCATCAAATGAATAGTTGATGTTGAAAAGCTTGAGCACTTTTTAGGGATATTTAAGTCGGTGATGTTGGTAGCATCATCGGCTTTTTTTTACACGAAATTTGATAGATTGATTATTTCACGTTGATTTGAGATTTTATTAATTGTTTGATGATTGTTTATGTTTTGAAATTGTTTAATAGATTCAACTAAAATTTTAAAGAGCTACTTTACTGTTTTTAAGTAAAAAGAAGTTATCAGTTAATAGTATTCTGTTATCTGTAAATTCTCAAAATCAAGTATTTACTTATCAAATATGCTTATAAAGGAATGTCTATTTAATCTTTCTTTTTACTTATCTTAAAAAAACTTATAATTCATAATTATCATTTACATCCTTTTCCCTCAATCACAATTTTACCGTCTTTCATTTCATATTTGGCTTCTAATACTTCACAAATAAGTTTGATTTTTTCAGCTAGCGGTTCATCGCCCAATTCGGCAGTTAGTTCACAAGAAGCCATCAAAGTTTTGTCGTACTCAATCTCGATTCCGTAGGCATTTTCTAAAATATCAAACACTTCTAATACTGATTTGTTCTTGAAAACAAAACTCTGGCTTTGTATAATAGGCAATGCTACAATTTGCGGAGCTGTCAATTCAGCTCGTTTGAATTGCCATTTAGGACGAATAAAAGTGGCTTGCTGATTTGGTAAAACCAATAAACCCGTTAATACTTTACTTACTTGTTGTTCTTTGAGTGCAACATTTTTCTGAGAGAAAACCGAAACTTTTCCCGTTTTTACAAATACTTGTACTTGTTTTTCATCTTCAAAAGCTTTGATGGTAAAACTTGTTCCTAATACTTTTGCCACTACTTCGTTGGCATAAACAAAAAATGGTTGATTAGGATTTTTAGCAATCTCAAAAAAAGCTTCTCCAGAAAGTACTACTTCACGAGTATCACCCGTGAATTTTTCTGGATAACTTAGTTTACTGTCTGCTTGCAAAACCACTGAACTTCCGTCTGATAAAGTAATTAATTGGCTTGTTGATGAAGTGTTTTTTATTTCGATGAATTTCGTTTTCTGTGCGACTTTGGCTACAGAATTACTGTAAGTTGGTGTTTCTTTTTCGGATAATTTATCAAAAACAACATAGGAAAGTAAAGTCACTAACAACACAGAAGCCGCTAAGCTTAACTTGCGGAAAGTAGCATGTTGCCAGAAATTTACCTTTTTGATATTTCTTTGTTCGGCTATATCTACAATTTTAGCAATTGCCTCTGCGATTTCTTCTTCCCCAATTTCCTCTTGAACATTTCTAAGAGCAAAAATAATTGCTTTCGCTTGTTGGGTAGTTTCATATTTTTCAGGATGTTGAGCAAGCCAATTTTCCCAGAAAATACTTTCTGATGGCGTGTTTTTCAAAACCCATTTTCTGAAACTCGCATCCAAAGCGAATTCATTAGCTGTATATTGGCTGTAATCTAACATAGAATAATTTGTATTATTTTGCTCTATACTTGAAATAGCCGATACCTAATACTCCATACTCAGTTGAAATGAAATATTTTTTTATTTTTTTTGAAAAAGAAAAATGAAGAGACAAAAAGCCGAAGAAATTAGGCTTTCAAATAAAGTACATAAAACAATTGTGCAGCAAGAAACCAATTACTTTTAAGATTCAAAATAGCACGGTGCAACAAATTAGAAACCGATTGGCGGTTCATATCCATAATTTCGGCAATTTCTTCGATGCTCAAACCTTCGTAGAATTTCAAGAAAATTACTTCTTGTTGTCGTTTGGGCAATGAAGTAAGAAGTGCTTTCAGTTTTGATTCATTTTCATAAAACATTTCTAATTCAATCAATTCCGACTCTGGACTGATGCCTTCGGTAAAAGGTAAATCAATATCTAAATCATCAGAAGCGTTTCTTTTTTCTTGATTGAGTTTTTTGAAAAGATTATTTCTAAGAGATTTTAACAAATAAATCGTAACGAAAGGAGAAGATTGTAGTTTTTCTCGATGATCCCACAAAAACAAAAATAAATCTTGAATACAATCTTTAATCAGCTCACGGTCTTTGGTAAACTTGGTGGCATAGTTAAAAAGAACCTTGTAATGGTGGTTTGCAAGATGCCCAAGTGCTTTACTATCACCTTCTTGGAAGGATTTCCACAGTGCTATGTAATCGTTTTTAGGCTCCATTTGATGAAAATAATGATGCAAAATACTGCAAAACATTCAATAAATACTAGAAACTCTTGATTTCGTTATGAGTATTAGCACATAAGTTATTGTAGCACGAAACAAGATTTTAATATTTTTGGCTTCTATTAAAAAAAAATCAAATTACTCAGCAAGTTTTTTAAATTAATAACATCTAAAGCGTAAATGAACCTCAATTGTTGTCAATGCTTGAAAAAGAACTCTTAGAAAAGTTAAAAAACGCTGATGAAGTGGCTTTTCGATTTTTGGTGGAAAAGTACCAAGACAAAGTTTTCAATACTTGTCTGGGCTTTCTGCGGAATGTCGAGGAAGCTGAAGATTTAACGCAAGAGGTTTTTATTGAGGTTTATGAATCAATTGTTTCGTTCAGAGGCGACGCTAAAGTATCAACTTTTTTATACAGAATTGCCGTCAATAAATCACTGGATTATTTAAGAAAAAAGAAACGAAAAAAGCGATTCAGTTTTGTATTGTCAATTTTTGGTTTAGAAGAACAACTCAATTCACCTAGCAATATAGTCGCTGAACATCCAGGCATTTTACTTGAAAATAAAGAGCGAACACACTTACTTTTTAGCAAAATGGATGAATTACCCGAACGCCAAAGAGTAGCGTTTTCATTGCATAAAATTGATGGATTAAGCTATCAAGAAATTGCAGAAGTGATGGAATTGAGCATTTCGGCTGTGGAATCGTTGCTATTCAGAGCCAAACAAAATTTACAGACGAAATTGAAAAATTATTACGAATCCGAAAAATAATTTGAACATGAAAAATATCGAAGAAGAAATAGCCAAAACACTGGAAAGTATTGAAAATATAAAACCAGTTGCTTCAAACCCCTTTTTGTATGCCAAAATTAGACATCGTATGAATGAGCTTAGTAGCCCAACAATTTCGTGGATGACTTATGCGAAGCTTGCTATTTGTATGCTGATTATTGGTTTCAACCTTGCTACAATGGGTAAAATATTTTTAAACAATCAGCATTCAGACATGAATAAAGAGGAATTTGGAGCTTATTTAGGAATAACAACTACCCAAAATTTATATGAGCCATGAAAAATAAATCTGCTTGGTTAATCGGCTTGCTGGTACTGCTCAATGTTTTTTTGTTAGGAACTATTTGGTTTACTCATGATAAACCGCCTCATCCTGACAGACAAGAAGTTCGAAAATTTGTTGAAAGAGAATTGCAATTCACAGAAGAGCAAGTGAACCAGTATGATGTACTCATCAAAGAGCATCAACAAGAGATGCGTTCAATTCATCAGCAAATGCGTCCATTGAAAAATGAATTGTTTCAAATGATTGCTTTCCCTGAAGATTCCCTCAAAACGAAAATTGTGAGCGAACAAATTGCCAAACTGGTAATTCAGCAAGATTTAGCAACCTTGAAACATTTTAGAAAAGTAAGAAATACCATTTGCACTGATAAACAGAAACCTTTACTGGATAATCTTTTATCTGAAATCTTAGCAAAAATGGGAAGACAAGGCAGTCCTCCGCCACCCAAAAGACCCTGATTTATCACTATTTAACCCTGAAAAACATGAAATATTCATCATTATTATTCCTCATGATTATCTTTCTTGCATGTAAGCAAAGCGACGATACCACTGTAACACCCAATACTAATACTTCAACCATTGATATTTCGGTACTGAAAAATAAATTCTCAGGAACAAGTGTTACGGCAACGGTTGAAGGTGATTATTTAGTGATTAGAAGTAACGGAATCCCAGACCATAAAAGCCCCTATTTTGCCAAAACAGATGCTCGTTATGAAGCTTACAATGGCAGTAATAGCAAGTTTTCAATCAACCCAAACAGTATTTCAGAACAAACTTTAGTGTTTAAAATTCCTTTGCATCCCAATAAAGCGAGTAATACTTCGGCTACTCCACTTGGACCAATTGGGGTTTCATTGAATGGCATTCCTTTTTTCAATCAATATGCAGGACCAAACCAACCATTGACGAATGAAATTAATTCATTCGACCAATACTTGGGGCATCCTCAACAATTTGGACAATATCATTATCATCAAGAGCCTACATATCTAACCACCAAAAATGGCAAGGCAGCTTTTCTAGGATTACTTTTGGATGGATTCCCAGTTTATGGCCCACTAGAAAATGGAAAGGCTGTCACCAATGCTGATTTAGATAATTTGCATGGACACTCGCATGCTACTACAGAATTTCCTGAGGGTATTTATCATTATCATATTACTGATGCCGACCCATACATCAATGGTTCTGGTTTTTATGGAACGGCTGGAACAGTGAGCAAATAAAAAACATTTTGCTATGTGATTTTAAGTTTAAAGGTAATGTATATCAAAATTCATCATTCCAGCATCATCACTCCAAACGCAAAACTCATCCTCTTTTTGCTTTTGATATTTGTAGCTTGTAGTTCACCCCAAGTAGAAATTACTTGGGATGAAAAGCTTTTCTCACAAAACAACGGCATTTTACTTTATCAGCAAAAAGCCTTTTCAGGAACTCTTGTAAAGTATTACTCCAATAAAAAACTAGCGTCAAAACAAAGTTTTGATGAAGGAAAGCGAGAAGGTTTAAGTGAAAAATGGTTTGAAAACGGACAAATTCAGGAACGAAGATTTTACAGGCAAAACCACAAAACAGGCAAACACGAAGCTTGGTGGGAAAACGGACAAAAACGCTTTGAATATGAATTTAAAAATGATGCTCCCATCAAAAATCACAAAGAATGGTACCCGAATGGACAACTGTTTTCAGTAAATAATTATGATGAAAATGGTCAGCCAGCAGGCGTGCAACAAATGTGGTTTGATGATGGCAAAGTCAAGGCAAATTACGAAGTAAAAAATGGCAGAAGGTTTGGCTTATTAGGTGCAAAAGGCTGTATGGGCAATAACGAAAAATCGCTTTTAAATGAAAACTAAAATAATTTTCGCCTTTATCGCTTTACTCTTTTGGCAATGCGAAGCAAAACAAGAAAGTAATAAAATCCCCTTTTATAATACGCCTGACTTTACGGCCGTTTGGAAAGCGGAGGAAGTTTCTCATACCATTTCACATTTTCAATTTAAAAATCAGGATAACAAAAGCATTACTCAAAAAGATGTGTTAGGCAAAATCCATGTAGCGAATTTCTTTTTTACGATTTGCCCAAGTCTTTGTCCGAGATTGATGGAAGCAATGCAAAAAGTGTCAAAAGCATTTCCAAATGATAGTATCTTCAGCATTATGTCTTACAGCGTAATGCCTAATCGTGATAGCGTAAGTGTTTTAAAGCGTTATGCCATTTCGCACAAGCTTAATACTTCTAATTGGAATTTATTAACGGGAGATAAAAAAGCGATTTATCAACTAGCTAGAAACTCATATTTTGTAGATGAAAATTTAGGCGTTCAGAAAAAAGAAAACGATTTTCTACATACTGAAAACTTTATTTTAGTCGATAAAAAGCTAAGAATCAGAGGAATTTATAATGGAACAATTCCTTTAGACATTGAAAATCTTATTGAAGATATTAAAGTATTGAAAGCTGAGGACTAAAAAAATCCCTTCGGAAATTTTCAGAAGGGATTTTTACTTTACTTTAAAATATACCTAATTCCGATGCCAAATGAGAATGAAATTGTAGGTTTGAAATTATATTCAAATCGTTTTTCTGAAAAACTACTTGGAACGCCTGATTGGGTAAGATTTCTTTTACCATCTGCCCACGAATAACTAACATCAGCAATATCCAAATTGATTAAGTTTCCAGTAAATGCCCATTTATTATTTAAACGATATACTAAGCCTCCACCGCCGTCAAAACTTAGAGCAATCTGATTAGCAGTTCTTTCTACATAACCCATTGGCTCTTGATTATAAGGCGTTTTAGTATCTTGGTTATTGTAGTTAATTCCACCTGAAAATCCTCCATAAATACCTAGTTTCCCAAAAATAGTTTTATAATATTGACGTCCTTTGTTTAAACTGATACCAAAGCTCTTATCATCTAAAAATCCTGAACTGGAAGATTGATTGCCATAGCCAACATAGATTGAAAGAGTCTTTGCAGTATTCTTCGAAATAAATTTACCATATCCTAATCCTATTGAAGAATTATGGTTGTCCAAAGATTCTCCAAATTTAGATTGATTCATCATTAATGAACCGCCTAAATATGATTCTCCTGCATTAAACTGTGCCTTTACATAAGTATTTGCTAACAAGATAATAGCAAAAATGTATAATAATTTCATGTTTGATTTCATGTTTTTGGAGGTTTAGAATGATTTACCGATGGAAATGGACAAAGAACTTACATTCATAATACTGTTCAAATTAACGTTAGTGTACTTGTAGTTACCAGTTCTTTGTTGGTAAAAACTCAAATTAACCAGTGATGTTTGTCCGTTGATAAACAGATTCTTTTTGAGATAATAACGAAAACCAACATTCAAATTAGCATCTAAAGAATACTGGTTAATAGAAGAATTACTAGTGCCACTGTAAATTCCATAGCCAGCTTTTGCTAGCAATTCACCATAAATAGCTAATGATTTACTCAATGGCTTGAACTTATCTACAAAATAGCCTGCCTGAATAGTATGAATATAGTTGTTACTCTTATCCAAACTATAATCTGTCGATGAAGTATTAGCTTCTAATTTGTAGCCTAATAACCAGCCTTTGGCTAAGTTATTTTCACCAAATACTGCTCTTTTAAAAGTCAGTGATGAATTGTTGGTACTAGCATCAGTAGTGTTGGGAAAAGGTGTGGAATTGGTATTTGAAGTAAAATTGCCACTAAAAGTACCTTCAACTTGCCAAAATTTTGAGCCTTTTTCATACTGGGCTTTAGAGAGAAAACTAATCATGACAAACATCATGACGAGCAAAGGAAGTTTTTTACTTAACATAGTGTAAGAGTTGTTTTAATTGTTTAAGTGTTATTTAATTGATGACGAAAGTACTGGCTTATGTCATGCTAAACAAGTAAACGTATAATGTTGGTGTAATATTTAAGATTTATTAACAAGTTTTAAGGCGATTAAGCCATTCAGCCTTAAATAAAAAGCTATCAAGTATTGAATAAATGAGCGGTTTTTATTCGTGCTTTTAGTAATTTTACAATTATTTTCATGTAAAGCTTAATCCATGTATAAATTTCTCCTCCAGCCTCTATTGTTTCAATTTGATGCTGAAAAAGCCCATCATATCACTTTTAGTTTAGTGAAATTCTTGTTTAAAATTCCATTTGTTCCTGCTATTTTCAAGGCGATTTATCATTACGAAAATCCAGTATTAGAAAGAGATATATTTGGATTAAAATTCAAGAATCCAGTAGGTTTAGCAGCAGGGTTTGATAAAAATGCGGTGTTAGTAGATGAATTATCAACAATGGGTTTTGGTTTTATCGAAATCGGAACGCTTACTCCAAAAGGACAGCCAGGAAATGATAAACCACGTTTGTTTCGTCTAAAAGAAGATGAAGCCTTGATCAACAGAATGGGTTTTAATAATGAAGGTGTAAAAGAAGCCGTTTTGAAATTAAAACAACGTAAATCAGATATTTTGATTGGTGGAAACATCGGTAAAAATAAAGTAACGCCCAACGAAAATGCAGTGGATGATTACTTAATCTGTTTTGATGAACTGTTTGATGTAGTAGATTATTTTGTAGTAAATGTTAGCTCGCCTAATACTCCCAATCTTAGAGCATTGCAAGAAAAAGAGCCATTGAAAAATCTCTTACAAACACTACAAGTAGAAAACGAGAAACGTCCGAAATCAAAACCAATTTTATTAAAGATTGCACCAGATTTAACGGATTCTCAATTGGATGATATTATTGAAATTGTTCAAGAAACACATATTGCTGGCGTAATTGCAACAAACACTACGATTTCAAGAGAAGGATTACGTTCATCTGCTTCATTGACATCAGAAATGGGAGGATTAAGCGGAAAACCTGTAGAGAAGCGTTCGACGGAAGTAATTCGTTACTTATCTGAAAAATCAAATAAAGCATTTCCTATTATTGGAGTAGGTGGAATTCATTCTCCAGAAGATGCTATTGAGAAATTGAACGCAGGAGCAAGTTTAGTACAAATCTATACAGGCTTTATTTATGAAGGTCCAGCTTTAGCAAGTGAGATTAATAAGGCAATTGCTGGCAAAAACTAAATAGGATTACTGCTTTTTTAGGTAGATAGCACCAATATTAGGTAAACTTCACTATCCAAAATTTTATATTTCAATAAAATAGAGAAAATCCCAAGTAATGTCAAATAAGACAATTTCTTGGGATTTTCATTTACAATGTAATGACTTTCAAACTATTTTTCATTAAAAAACCAACATACATTCTGTGTTTCACGTCTAAAATCTAATTAAAAAAATCCTTCATCTTCTCGAAGAAATTTTTATCACTTTTACTTGGCTTTGGTTGGAAGTTTGGCGAAGTTCTGAATTTCTCTAATTGTTCAGTTTCTTCACGACTTAGCGTTTTAGGTGTCCAAATATTTACGTGAATTAATTCATCACCCACGCCGTATCCGTTCAATTCTTTAATACCTTTTCCTTTTAAACGAAGAATTTTACCTGCTTGCGTTCCTGCTTCAATCGTAATACGAGCTTTACCACCAATGGTTGGTACTTCTACAGAAGTTCCTAAAGCTGCATCTGCGAAGTTCAAGTATAAATCATATACTACATTCGTTCCATCACGGTGTAATACTTCATCTGCTTCTTCTTCAATCACAATCAATAAATCGCCAGCCACACCACCACGAGGAGGAACATTTCCTTTGCCCGTCATAGATAATTGCATTCCTTCTGCAACACCTGCTGGAATTTTAATTGGGATGATTTCTTCTTCTAACACTCTACCTTCTCCAAAACAAACTTCACAACGAGTTTTAATCATCTTGCCTTCTCCATTACAAGTAGGACAAGTAGAAGTTGTTACCATTTGTCCAAGCATGGTTTGCTGAACACGACGCACTTGACCAGAACCACCACAAGTCTGACATGACTGTAATTCTGTTCCGTTTTTCGCTCCGCTTCCGCTACAAGGCTTACAAGTAACGTGACGTTTTACTTTGATTTTCTTTTCAACACCGTTGGCAACTTCTTCTAAGTTCAATTTAAGTTTAATTCTTAAATCAGAACCTTTTCTAGTTCTACGTCCTTGTTGTTGTCCTCCTCCATTGAAGAATCCACCAAAAGGATTGTTATCACCGAAAATATCACCGAATTGGCTGAAAATATCATCCATATTCATGCCACCGCCGTTGAAACCGCCACCACCGCCAGCAGCACCACTCATGCCTGCATGTCCGAAACGATCATACTGGGCTTTTTTCTGTGCGTTTGATAATACTTCGTAAGCTTCTGCTGCCTCTTTAAATTTTTCTTCAGCAACTTTATCACCTGGATTTTTATCTGGGTGAAATTTAATTGCCATCTTACGATACGCTTTCTTTATTTCGTCTTCCGAAGCTGACTTAGAAATTTCTAATACTTCGTAATAATCTCTTTTTGCCATTTTTTCTGAACAATGAATTAAGTAATCAAGTAGAACAACAATTTCTGTCAAGAATTACTTTATTTTTAGTAAGTATTATTTTTTATAAGTGATAATTTTCTAAGTTAAAACACTGTAACTGTTTGTCAATACGCTAAACATCAGTGGGAAGCAACTCATAATTCATCACTTATAATTCATACTTATATTAGTTTGCTACTACAACTTTCGCAAAGCGAATTACTTTTTCATTCAAATAATATCCTTTTTCAACTACATCAAACACTTTTCCTTTGTCATCTTCTGTAGGAGCTGGAAATTGAGTAATCGCTTCGTGAACATCTGGATTAAATACTTGTCCTTTCGCATCCATTGGTTTTAAACCTTTAGTAGCCAACGTATTAATCAATTTATTAAAAATCAATTGAATTCCTTCTGAAATCTCTCCTTCTTGTGCATTTGCTGTAGCTCTTTCAATATCATCAATCACAGGAATAACATCTACAATTACTTTTTCTGAAGCTGATTGAATCATTTCTAATTTCTCTTTCGCCGTGCGTTTACGGAAATTATCAAAATCAGAATACAGGCGTAAATACTTATCTTTTAATTCAGCTATTTCTCCTTGAAGTTTTTCAGTTTCAGAAATTTCTACTGTTTCTTCAATTACTGCTTCTATATTTTCAGAAACATTGTCAGTTTCTTGGGTCAACACTTGTTCTTCTGTCTGTAATTCTTCCTTATTTTCCATTTTCAATATACTTTTCGCTTTATTTTTATATTTGCTTAATACTCTCAAAAGTTTTGCCATTTGTGTTTTCTGTCAGATTGACAGATTTTGAATTGACAAAGTTACGGTTTTTTATCCTCAGATTTATTGAATTGCTGTATTCTTCACCGCTAAACTTCGCCATAAATAAAAAACGGTATAAGCTTCCCAATCTTTAAAGCCTTCAAAAAAAGTATCTAAGTCTTTTCTTAAAGGTTTTTTAGGGAAATTTTTCAAGTAATTTAGGGCATTGTACAAACCAACATCTCCATAAGTAACACATTCTAAACGTTTTAAAGATTTCATCAAAGCATAATTGGCCGTCCATTCACCAATTCCACGAATTGCCACTAATTTCTTAATGGCTTCTTCGGTAGAAAGACTTTCCAACATTGTTTTTGACAGAAATCCATTGGAAAAATGTCGAGCAATTTCAATTAAATACTCCGCTTTTCTGGTTGAAAATTGCATATTTTTAAGTTCTTCAACTGTTAAAGAAGCTATAATTTCAGCCTTGGGGAACAAGTAAAAATCCGTATTTTGATAAGTTTGTTTTTCGCCATAAGTTTCTGTCAATCTACGTTTGAGCTTATACGCAAAACTAAGATTAATTTGCTGACCAATAATCGACCAGCAAAGGGCTTCAAATAAATCTGGAATTCCTAATAAACGCAATCCATGATAATCTGAAACCATGTATTTTAAATCTTCGTCTTGTTTCAATAATTGATAAAATGGCATTAAATCTCGTTCTAAATCAAACCATTCCCTTACAAAATGGCAGATTTTTTCTTCGTCAATTTCACCAAGAATCACTTCAATTTGCAAGTTTTCTTCAAGCTGTTTTATTTCAATTAATGTTGGTTTTTCATTTACTGATAGCAGTTTTAACACAGAATTTTCACGAACTTCGTGCAGACAATCATCATAGTTTCTATCTAAAAACCATAAACATTCTTGAAAAGAAAACTGTGGAGGAACAGGAAGAAGAATTGAATTCATGTTTTTTCTTGCAAAATACTGAATTGTTTTCTTCCATAAAAACCGAAACTTGCTAATCTGACCGTAAAATGACTATCGAAATTTTCACAAAATACATTGATTCACCTTTGGGTACGATTGAAGTATCAGCTACCGAAAACTATTTAACATCCATTCTTTTTGTGGAAACACAGAGAAAACCTAGTCCACGAAAAGAAGTAACAGCACACATCCCTCCTATTATTGATGAATTTGAGCAACAAATGAAAGAGTATTTTGAAGGAACTCGCAAAGATTTTGAGCTTGCTATCAAACACGAAGGCACAGATTTTCAGAAATCCGTTTGGGAAAAATTGGAAACGATTCCTTATGGAAAAACGATTTCATACTTAGAACTTTCGAGAAGAATTGGTAACGAAAAAGCCATTCGTGCCGTTGGAACGACCAATGGCTCAAATAAATTTACGATTGTTGTTCCATGCCACAGAGTAATTGGGGCGAATGGTTCATTGGTTGGATATGGTGGCGATTTGTGGCGAAAAAAATGGCTTTTAGAACACGAAGCAAAACATTCTGGGAATTATCAGACGAGTATGTTTTGATGAATCTACTTACTCATAAGGTCTTACATGAGGCTGATTTGGAAACTATTAAGGGAAGTGTCATATCACTAAATTAAATCCTCATGTATAAAGATGGAAACGTCATATCACTAAATTAAAGCCTCATGTATAAAGATGGAATTGACATATCACTAAATGAAAGCCTCATGTATAAAGATGGAATTGTCATATCACTAAATTAAAGCTTCATGTATAAAGATGGAATCGTCATATCACTAAATTGAAGCCTCATGTATAAAGATGAAATTGACATATCACTAAATTGAAGCCTCATGTATAAAGATGTAATTGACATATCACTAAATTAAAGCCTCATGTATAAAGATGGAATCGCCATATCACTAAATTAAAGCCTCATGTATAAAGATGAAATTGACATATCACTAAATTAAAGCCTCATGTATAAAGATGGAATTGACATATCACTAAATGAAAGCCTCATGTATAAAGATGGAATTGACATATCACTAAATTAAAGCCTCATATATAAAGATGAAATCGACATATCTACTAAATTAGAGGTGTCAATATACTTTGTTTTTAGGAGTTGGAAACTCGTTTTACGGGTTATTTGCTGCAAACAATTACAATCTTTTGATTTTGTGCATCGGTTGTTGCAAAAAGATAATCATCTCCGCCTTCATTCAGTTTTAATTTTTCTCTGATTTGCTTCACCGTCAAAGGGAAATTTCTAATCGTGATATTGGCTTTATTACCTGAAATATGTTTGGCAATTTCTTTTTTATCTAATTTACAAACAGCTTTTACTTTAAAAATTCTTCCTTGAAAATGTTCAACCAATTGTTCTGAAGTATAAAGATGACTATGCGGTGCAATTTTTTGTAAACCAAATACCTGAGCCGTCATTCTAAAAGCACCTGATTTTAAAATTGCAGCGTTTGGTTCATACAAAAATTGTTTTGGTGAACTAAAGCTTATGACTGCCGTTTTCTCCTCCGATTTCTGAAAAGTAAAAACGTGTTTTTCAGGTAAATTACTTCCAGCTACAAGTACTTGTTTTAGAAAATTAATGGCTTGAATCTTGGCTTCCCCCTCAAAATCTTTTTCAAGCTTGAATAGGATTTCTTTTACTTCGTTCTCTACCGCAACAATATATACTTCAGATACATTTTTCAAGCCCAAAATTGCTAAATCAATATCCAACATTGGTGATACTTTCAGCAAAACCTTCTCAGTTTTCTCAAAAATCAAACCTTTAATTTTCACAATATTAGGCTCACAATCTTCTAGTTTTACAACTTTATTGCCCGTATCATCTCGTCGATGTGGGTCAAGATAAATCCATGAAAATGTTGTTTGGATTTCGCTTAAAAAAACTTCAGAATTCCCTCCTACAAATTGTACATTTCTAATACCCAATACTTCGTAATTATGCTGTGTAATTGTCAATAATTCACTATTTTGTTCAGCATAAAAAGCCTTTTTGAAACCTTTACTTAGGAAAGAAAGGTCTATTCCCATTCCGCCCGTAAGGTCTAAAATACTTTCACCATGTACTAAACTAGCTTTAAATTTTGCAGTAATTTCTGAGGAAGATTGCTCCAATGAAAGCATTTTAGGAAAATAAACATCAAGGTTTTCAGTCCATTCTGGAAGCTTATTTTTGGCTTTTTGCCTAGCCTGAATTTGTGCTACTAAATAAGGAATATTGAGATTTGGGAAACGCTTTGCTTGTAAAAGTAATTGATTGACATCATCATTGAGATGATTATTAACAAAGGTTTTTTCTTCTTCTGAAAGTAAATATGTTGGAGACGATTCGATAATTTTAGCATTTAAGCCACAAAATTAAGCGGTAGAAGTGACATTTACGTTACCAACATTAATTTAAGCGTAGAACGATGTTCGAATTTAGGCTGTTACTTCAATTTTTAAGAACTACAGAAACAGCCTATTGTGTTATTGCTCTTTTTTTACGAACTTTTTCTTTTTCTTAAATGGTTTTTTCTTAAACCCATCCGCATTTACTCTTTTATTGGGCTGGTAAACAGGTGCTTCTCCCATCCCATCTGGAAGTGGCGATTTAGGGATTTCTCTTCCAATTAAAGTTTCAATAGCAGCAAATTTCTTTTGGTCTTTATCATTGATAAAAGTAATAGCAATACCTTTTGTCTCAGCACGAGCAGTTCTACCAATTCTATGAATATAATCTTCTGGGTCGTGAGGCGTATTAAAATTAACCACCAAGCTAATTCCTTCTACATCAATTCCTCTTGAAAGAATATCCGTTCCAATCAAAATTGGCAATGATTTACTTCTGAACTCACGAAGAATATCTTCCCTTTCTTTTTGGTCTAAATCAGAGTGAAACGCTTTTGCTTTTAATCCAGCATTTCGAAGTTCTTTATCTAATTGTTTTACGTTCTCTTTAGTTGAAGCAAAAATAATGACACTAATATATTTACCTTCTTCTAAAAGATGTGTCAACAGTTTTATTTTCTGGGTATCATACACCAAATACGCTTGTTGAGAAATACCCTCAGAAGGTTTTGAAATTGAAATGTTTACTTCTTCTGGATTTTTCAGAATGGTATTTGCCAATAATCTAATTTTGGGAGGCATCGTTGCCGAAAAAAGAATCGTTTGGCGATTAACAGGTAAATACTTGATAATTTTGATAATATCATCATAAAAACCCATATCCAACATTCTGTCGGCTTCGTCTAAAATCAAATGCTTTAAATGTGAAAAATTGATTTTTCCCATTTGCAACAAAGCAATTAGCCTTCCAGGTGTAGCAATAATAATTTCAGCACCATCTTCTAAAGCCTTTTTTTGTTGATTCCAAGCAGCACCATCACCGCCTCCGTAAATAGAAATGGAACTTACTCCTGTGAAATAACCCAATCCTTCAACTTGTTGGTCGATTTGAGTAGCTAATTCACGTGTGGGCGAAATAATCAGCGTGTTGAGATGCCTTTGTTTTTCAGGCGTATTGATGATTTTATGCAAAGTCGGCAATAAAAAAGCGGCAGTTTTACCTGTTCCAGTCTGAGCACAGGCAATTAAATCTTTATTTTGCAGAATCAGCGGAATCGCCTGTTCTTGTATAGCAGTTGGTTTGTTATAACCCATTGAATCAAGGCCTTCTAATAGCTTTGAATCAAAGTTGAAATCTTGAAATGTCAATTTGTATTTGTTTAAAATTTGCTCGTCTAACAAGTATTGTCTTGAACTTGTTGGCTCTCAGTAAGTATTTCAGCACGAAGAACGAACAAACGTTGATGTTCAATTTTGAAAAGATAGCTAAAATTTACGACAAATACAAATTAACAATCCATACTCATTTATAGAAAAAAATTACAAAAGCTCAGTCAAACCCGCTGTATATGCCAAATTTGCCAGTGCTTTCTCGTATTTACTCTTCAATGATTCTACTTTTATTTTCATGTCAATCAATTTGCTTTCACGAGTGTTGATTAAAAATAAAGTACTTTCACCAATATCAAATTTTCGCTGTTCAGCTTTTGTAAGAAGTTCCTGATTTTTAGCGGCATCTTGCTGAATGCGTAGCTGACGTTCGTAATTTTTCACTTCATTGTAAGCTGAATATACTTCATTCATAATTTCACGACGAGCCAAATTCAGTTCAAAACCTGTACTTTGCTGTTTGATTCTGATTTGCTGTAATTTACCTCTTTCTTTTCTCAAGAAAAGTGGCATTACAAACTCAAAACCTAGTTTATGATTATTGGTCGAAAACGAATTTTCGTAAGTATAAGCTGGATTTGAGCTAAAACTATCAGCAATTAAATTGAAATTGGCGTTGAAAGTAGGTTTTAACATTTCCTTTCTAAACTTTTCTTCAATGCCCAATTGCTGAATTTTCAAATCATATTTTTGAATTTCAGGATGTTGAGCTTTCGCTTGAGTAATCAAACTTTGAAGCGTGGTTTCATCTACTTTTCTAACGGCTGACAATGGCGGAAAAGCATTTTCAGGTAATTCTAATGGCATTTCTTTTTCATCCCACAAATAATTGGACAAGGCTAAACGAGCATTTTGCAAATCTACTTGTGCTTGTTCCAAAGCTACTTCACGGTCTTGCAAAGTAATTTTTGCTTCTACAGAATCAATCGTCGCTTGTTCACCTACTCTCGAACGTTCACGGGTTGCCACAAATCTTTGATTGGCTAAATCATAGCCTTCTCGTACAAATTGCAATTGCTGATAGCTAAACCACCACTCCCAATAACTTTTTGCGGCATACAAAATAGTTTTGTTGATAAGTTTCTGACGTTCTGCCTCAGCAATATTTTTGGCTAGATTGGCTTGCTTTAAAGTATTTCTTCTGGCATCAATCACCAAACCTTGTCCAATCGGAACGCTCAATCCTGCTACCATCAAACGGGAAGATTCTTCTGACAAAAGTTTTTTACCAGTACTTTGTTCATAACCAACTTTAAAATCAACGCCTGTCCAAGTTGGAATTTTCAAGGCATTTTTCCAACGATTATAATAATCATCGCCTTTAAAAGCCTTTCTGTCAAAATCTGATGAAAGCTTTGGGTCGAAAGCTCCTTTTGCTTGCATGATTTCAGCGTCAGCATCCGATAAATACAAATTAGCTTGTTTTACGGTTGGATGATTTTTCAGGACTAAGCTTTTGAAATCTTCATAACTAAAAGTTGACTGTGCATTCGCTTTAGGAATACACAGTACAAAAAGTAGGAAGAAATATATGTTGTAAAATCGTAGCGTTGAAAAAACTTTACTTGTAAAAAGTCCAGCTTGATGAACGCCACTCATTTTTGTTTGTTTCATTTTACTTGGCTTTTTTATGATTTAAAGCTCCCTCAGGCTCTTGTTTTAATGTTGGTGGAAAAGCATTTAATTGACGCCAGATTTCATACCAAACTGGTACGTCGTCGAGCATTACCCAACCTACTACTCCAGAACCCATTCTTAATTGTTTTGGCCAATCTTGTTCGCCTTTATGGATTTTTGGAATAACCAATAAACGATATTCACCTTTGGCATTATCAATTCTATCAATTACTTTCACTACACCACCAAAAGTACCAACAGATGTTGAAGGCCAACCAGAGAATACTAAAGAAGGCCAACCTTCAAATTGTAAACGTACTTCACGTCCTTCTGTAATTAAAGGAACATCCATCGCTTTTACATATAATTCTACTGCCATTTCAGGTGCAAAAGGTTGAAGCGTACAAATTGATTCCCCTTCTTTAATGGTTTCGCCGATACCAGCTTTTAACGCACGCACTACATAACCTTCTTGTGGTGCTTTGATATAATACTGATTTCTGCGAATATCAACATTGGTAATTTTATTGCTCAATTGTGAAATTTCATACTGACCAGCAGCCAAAGAAGATAATGCCGAACTTTTGTCTGATTGTGCTTTTGCAATTTTTTCAGCATATTCAGCTCCAATAGAATTCAATTCAATTTGTGCATTTGTAAGTTCTTGACGAGAAATAGCCAATTTATTTTGCGTTGAAACTAATTTCGCTCTAGTTTCTTGCAATTTCAATTTACGAGATTCAAACTCACTCAAGGAAACCAAACCCCCATTTTTGTACTGGTCTTCTCCCCTGTCGTATCTGGTTTGTGCAATATTAAATTGTACTTGCTCGGCAATCACGTCTGTACTATCAGAAGTTACTTTTAATACACCTTGCTTTACTTTATTTTTAGCTTTTTGTAAACTAAATTTTTGATTTTGTTCTAAGGCTGCAATTTGTTGTTCTAAGGCTACAATCTTTGCTTGATAACTATCCAATCCAGCTTTTTTGGCTGTTAGTTGGTCTTGTAAACGAGCAGGAAGATTAGGGTCAAAGTAATCATCTTTTGTTTCAGAAATCACCAAAATCGTATCTCCTTGTTGTACCAAATCACCTTCTTTCACCATCCATTTTTCAATTCTTCCCGAAATAATATTCTGGATATTTTGTGGTCTATCTTTAGGTGTAAAGGCAGAAATATCACCTTTCCCTGTTACGTTTTGTTGCCAAGGTAAAAATAGCACCATTAATAAAATCACCACGATAGCCATCAGCCAACGTTTTAGCACTACCGCTGAACGTGGTGTATGAAGCGTATTGAGCGAATGTAATTCAAACTGCTCGTTTACTCGCTTACTGACACTTTGTTTTGATAAATTTAACATATCTTAGTCTATAGCTTCTTGAAAGTGAATGTCTTTGATTAAATCTTGATATTTCCCTTGTAACACAATTTCGCCTTCGTTCAAAACGATTACTTTGTCGCAAGCCGCCATGACCATCGGGTCGTTTGAAATTGTGAGGAGTGTCCAAGGATTAGATTTATCTGTTAAAAAAGCAATTGTTTTTAGACGTTCTGCTTTATGTAATTCACGATAAATATCAGTAATCATCAATAATTTTGGTTTTTCAACCACACATCTAGCCACTGAAATTTTAGCGATAAAACTTTCTGAAAAACGTTTTCCTCCTGCAATCATTGATGTATTTAATCCTTCTGGAAGTTCGGCGATAAAGTCGCTTAAATTCAAACTATCCAAAGCCCATTTCACATCGCTGTATTTTACACTTGAACGCCCCATAGCAATATTATCCAATAAACTACCATCAAAGATGGCATCAAGTGCTAGATTTCTCTCGATGGCATCTCTAATTGAATCTAATTTTACATCTCTGATTGACATGCCATTGTAAGTAATTGCACCTTCAAAATCAGTAAAAATCGCAGAGAGTATTTTCAATAAAGTTTCTTTTCCAGAGCCGTTCGTTCCTGTGATACAAATACTTTCTTTGGGTGCAATATCTAAATTTAGTTTTTTCAATACATATTTAGTTTCGCCAGGATAACGGTAGCTCACATCTTTTAATCTAATATCAAGTCCTTCGTTTTTCTCATGAAAATTAATATTCAAACCTGATTGGCGTTCCAAAGGCAAATCGGTAACATGTCCCATTTTTTCGACTGCTGTCAATAAATCAAAAACTGTATCAGCTCCAGAAATTAGTTTTTCTACCGAGTTGACAACTAATACAATGATGATTTCAGAAGCAACAAATTGCCCAAGAGAAATTTGTCGGTCGATAACTAATGAAGTACCCAAAATCAATAAAACTGCCGTTACAAATGTTTTGAAGAATACTGCATTTCCATACAAAATCAAAAGTACTTTAAAATGTTTCTTTCTGTATTTCAAATAGTTATTCACCAAGTAGTCCATTCTTTGCATCGGTAAATTCGTGGAACCTGCTGATTTGAAAGCATATAAAGTACGGGCAATATCTTCTAACCACTGCGCAACTTTGTACTTGTATTTTGATTCTGCCAAACTTGTCTCCATTCCTTTCTCGGCATTCAAATACACCACAAAAGTGACGATAGCGATGGTTAACAAACCAAATGCAATAAAGTAAGGATGGTACAACGACAATAAAATAATGCCAAAAAGAATCTGAATAATTGCAGCAGTAATATCAATTAAAACTTTAGGAAGGGCTTTTTGAACGTTGAGAATATCAAAAAAGCGGTTCATTAATTCGGGAGCATAAGAGCCTAAAAGGGCTTCAGACTTTACTCTTGGAATACGATAGGTGAATTCAAAAGCGGCTTTTGCAAATACTCTTCTTTGTAATACTTCTACTAAGGTTTGTTGGTAAATCTGCAAAATGCCTGAAATGGTAACCCCAAGAATAACGATGGTAATTAAAACATAAACCGAGCTAAAAGCTAAACCTCCAGATACTAATCCGATAATTGCCTGAATTCCTAATGGTAAGGTTAAGCTGATAATCCCGACGACGATGGCATAAATATAAATATAACCAATGTCTTTACGTTCTGCACCAAGCATTCTGAACAATCGGTTTGTAGGACTTAAATCCTCTGCAATGGGTGTATCATCAATATTTTCTAGCGGATACACTACCAAAAATCTTACTTTCCCATTTTTGCTTGGGTCGGCAGGGTCTTTAAGGGTAGCAGGCTGAAATGACTGATGCTCTGAAATTTCTTCTACTTCCTTATCATCTTCAAACTGATAAAAAAAAGGCTTGCTGTTTTTTAATTGTCTAGCAGCAAAAATGGTTTTAGTGCCATCCTTACTTTCATCAAAAAAAATTACAGGATGTGAATTTCCTTGAATGAGATTGATAAATTCTTTCTCATTTGCATAATTTTCTACTACTAAGAATTTTTGTTTTCGGGCTGCTTGAGTAAGTGCGTTTATAAAATCATCAATTTCGTTTACTTTGAAAGTTGTTTGTTTCGAAAGTGGCGATTGATACGCAAAGTTATCAAAATCAGTACCGTAAAACTCGGTTAGTTTCTTAACAATAAGGCTTAACTGAGTGGATTGCATATTTTTTTCGTTTGAATGTGTAATGTTTAATTGATTTACTAATGAAATTAATCCCATTTAATTGTTGCAACAACTAAAATAAATTTAGTGTTTAGCAAAAATTTCAATAAATGATAAGCGGTTAATATTATCAATAAAACTAAGATTTACCATTAACAAATAATTGTACCAAAGTTTGTTTGTAAATTTACGCCTCAATTTTTAATAATTCTTAACATTGGTTTAATCAATAATTTTTATTTGATTTTCAGCGTTTGAATCTTTAAGTTGCTAAACTCTAAAACTTTATAAAGCTTATGATAGATACAGAAACAAAACAAACAATATGTTCGTAAAAAAAATAATTGCTTTATTTATATTTTTGACCATCAATTTATATAATAATTCATACGCTTTTCAAAAAAACAATGCTGATTCAAACTTGGATGCCAATAGCATTATTCAAAAAGCTATTGAGCTTGCTCCGATTCATGATAAAGCTTTTGTTAACTATCAAGCGGAAGTATTCATCCAAAATTCAGCAAAGTGGACACAAATTCCAGGCTTATGGAAACCTATCTTGATGAACGAAGGTATCGAAGAAAATCTTCTTTACCAGTCTGAGTCTTTTGCTCAGTTTTCGGTAAGTGCTGATAATACTTATCATTTTATCAACAAAGCCATTAGAAATAATTATCATACAGAGGCTCGTCCTGATAAATATATTAACCCCAATTTTTATAAAGCTACTTTAGGAACAAATGCCATTTCGCCACTTTCGCCACAGGCTTTTAAATATTATGATTTTGAATATCTAGGTACTGAAATCATTAATCAAGTAAAAATTCATCAAATAAAAGTTATCCCCAAAAACAATAACGACGAAAAGGTATTTAGTGGTATTATTTCTCTAACAGATGTGGATTTTTTTCTACAAAGTGTAGAATTAAAGGTAAAAAACTATAATATTACCTACCAAATACAAGTAAAATATGTACCATTTAATACTCAGTGGGTGCCAGAGCATTATCAAATAATTGCCACGGGTGCTTTGATGGGTTTTGAAGGCGAATATACCTACAAAGCTAAAGTTTGGAATTACCAGAGTATTATTCATAAAATAATTCCTGAATTAATTCGCCCAAATGAAGATGAATTTAAGGAAATTGTCAATATTCAAGAGCGAAATTTTGAGGTTCAACAATTCAAACAAGTAATGTCGGCTTTGAGTACCAATCTTAAAAATCAATGGAGTGATGCCAACATTGCTTCTGGTTTAAGACGTTACGATAAAATTGAAATTGCTCCTGAAGCAGATATTCAAAACGATAATGTTTGGTATCAGTTAAAACTCAATTCAGATTTCAAAGCTTTCACTCCCGACTTACCGATTAGTTCATACAACAAAAACTCGCTCCCTTTACAACCTGATGAGTTTTCAACTTACCGACAAGCCAATCAAAAGTTTGGAGTAGGAAGCGTTCTATTCAGTCGTTCATACTTTTGGGGCAATACAAAACGGGGATATTATCCTTATGAAATTTATTACAAATCTCCTGTTTTAGATTTCAACTTTAATACCGTCGAAGGATTTGTTTTCAATACAGGTGCATTGTTTCGTTATCGTAGAAACCGTTATGATTGGTGGGAAATTGACCCTACTTGGCGCTATTCAGTAACACAGAATCGTTCGTTGGGAATGGTGAAGATTCGTTGGAAAACACAAAGAGAAGATTTTAGTGTTTCGGGTGGTTCATACATCTCTCAATACAATGTTGATACGCCTGTTGCCTTAGACTTAAACTCTCTTTCAACGCTTTTATTAAAAAAGAACTTCGTTAAAATCTATGAAAAAGATTTTGTCAATCTTTCTTATAGCGACCGTTTCTCTAATACTTTCGGTATCAAAACTTCTTTGGAATGGGCAAGGCGTTATCCTTTAGAAAACACTACCAATTATTACTGGATTAACTTTGCAGGCGACCCTTACTCTCCGAACTTTCCTCAAAACAAGGAAATTGTTAATACAAAATTTCAAAGTAACGATGCTTTCTTAGCCAGTTTCCAGATTAATTATCGACCAACGCTCAAAAAACAATATCGTAATAACATCCGTTACGTAGATTTTTCTTCTTCGCCTCTGATTACTTTTAAATATCGTGGAGCCATTCCAAAAGTATTTGGTACAGAGATGGATTTCCATACTATAGAATTAGGAATCACTCATAATTTCCCGCTTGGTCTCAATTCAAATTTCAATTATATCGCCCAAGCAGGTACTTTTTTAAGTGCAAGTAAAATGACATTTGCAGATTATAAACACTTCAATGGAAACAATAATATGATTTCGATTGGTGATGCCCTTACAACACATCGACTAGTCGGTTTTTACGATAACTATATTTGGGGAGTAAGTAAAAAATTGATTGATCCTTTTTACTTTTCAACCAATGGTTCTTACATCGACATCATGACGATGGTTGGTCTTAGAAAATTTGCACTGACACAATCTACCAGAATCAGAAACAAGGGGATTCGTGAAGAGCTTTTTGCTAACTACCTTTATACTGCGAATAAAGACATTCATAATGTAGAAGTAGGTTATGGAATCGACGGAATTTTACGCATACTAAGAGTAGAAGCAGTTTTTGCATATAACAATCGAAGTTTACCCAACAAAGACTTTACTAAATTCCAAAATACTCAGTTCGGTATCAGGATTTCATTGAATGCAAGAGTGCGTGGAGGAGTAACACCTGATTGGTGATAAAAATGAATCATTCTTGTACTTGCGGGAATACATCAAATCTTATAGAGATGGATGTATTTCCGCTATTTTTTTGTCCTTGCGGAAAATAAAAATACTTCTGAGGAAAATTATTTATCAATTGTGGAAAATGAAATAGCCTCAGCGGAAAATTATTTATCAATTGAGGAAAACAAAATTGCCTCAGCGGAAAATTATTTTAGGATTGTACACTTTTCAAACCAAATTGCGGAAAATAAAATTGCCAATGTGGAAAGTTATTTCTGAATTGTGTAATTCTTAAAGAGTCCTGCATAAAGCCAATAGGGTTTAATCTACTTTATAGCAGAAATTTCGTCAAGTACATCTAAAAAAAGACAATGAAATCATGATAAAACACTACTTTTATTCATGAATAAATTGTTTGAGCATTCATATTTTTAAATCTAAAAACTAATGAAAAAATCTTTTAAAATCGTAGCATTCTTTGGCTTAGTACTTTCTTCAAATTACGCTTTCTCGCAAGTAACCTTAAAAAAGTTATGGGAAACAGACACCACGCTAACCACGCCAGAATCTATCTTATTCGAACCTAAATCAAACACTGTTTTTGTATCCTGCATCAATGGTGGTCCTGCGGCTACGAATGAAAAAAGCTTTATTGCAAAAATTGATTTAACAGGAAAAATCACTCAATTAAAACTTAGCGAAAACCTGCATTCTACAAAAGGAATGGGCTTTTTAGATGGAAAATTGTATGTTGCTGAAATCTTTAAATTAGTAGAAATTGACCCAAAAACAGGTAAAGTATTGCATAAATACGAAGTGCCTGATGCTAAGTTCTTGAATGATGTTAGTGTGGATAGCAAAAATAAAATTGTCTATTTCACTGATATGCGTTCGGACAGACTGTGGAAATTAGAAAAAGGACAAATTGTAAAAGTGGTTGAAGGTGCTCCGCTCAAAAATCCGAATGGAGTATTCTTTGAAAATGGGAAATTGATTGTTGGCAATGGTGATGGTAAAATTTTGGCTTATGATTTACAATCACAACAATTTTCAACCATTACAGAAGGAATGGGCGGCATTGATGGTATTTTATCAGACGGCAAAAAAGGTTATTTTGCTTCTGAATGGCGAGGAAAAGTTTGGTATATCAACACAGAAGGAAAAACACAATTGGTTCTTGATTTAGCTGATGCAAAAGTAAATACGGCTGATTTTGAATATATCCCCAATAAAAAACTAATGTTAATTCCAACTTTCCTAAAGAACAAAGTGTTAGCTTATTCGGTTGAATAGAATGCTATAGGCTTTATGCTATAGGCTGTAAGCTTTTTATAGAATCGTTCTTAAATAAATGTAATATACTCCAACAGACTTAACTCTTCATGCTTACAGCTTATAGCCTACAGCTTAAAGCTAAATCAATTAAAAACATGGCAAAGTATAATCTCAATGTAAATGGCAAAAAGTATAATGTAGATGCTGATGCCGACACTCCTCTTTTGTGGGTCATTCGTGACCACGTAGGTTTAAAAGGTACAAAGTTTGGTTGTGGTATGGCACTTTGCGGTGCTTGTACTGTTCATTTAGACGGTCAACCGATTCGTTCATGTTCAACGCCAATCTCTACGTTGAAAGCCACAAACAAAATCACAACGATTGAAGGTATTTCAGTGAATACCGATAGTGCTATTCAAAAAGCTTGGATTGAAGAACAAGTACCACAATGTGGTTATTGCCAGTCAGGACAAATCATGTCGGCAGTAGCTTTATTGAAGGAAAAGAGTAATCCAACAGATTCAGATATTGATGAAGCGATGTCAGGAAATATTTGTCGTTGTGGTACTTATCCACGTATTCGTAAGGCAATTCATAGAGCAGCCGAATTAATGAAAGATAGTGGTAATTCTACTGGCAAGTAATTTTAAAACCGCAAAAAAATGACACAGCAAAACTCACGCAGGGACTTTATAAAAGCCAGCACCATGTTGGCGATAGGTTTCTCTTTACCATCAATCGGTAAAGCAGAAAGCCTACACAAAATTGATACAAGCAGTGCAAGTGCTTTAGGAATAGAATTAAATCCTTACATTTTAATTAATGACGATGGTAAAATTATCCTTTTCAATGCACGCCCAGATATGGGACAAGGTACTTATCAATCGCTTCCGCTTTTAATTGCAGAAGAATTAGAGGTTACTTTAGACCAAGTAGAAATCCGCAATACAGACGGACAAGGAAAATATGGAGCACAGCTTTCTGGCGGTTCGTCGTCCGTACGTACTCGTTGGCTACCGATGCGTAAAGCAGGTGCAGCAGTAAAAGAAATGTTGATTACTGCAGCCAGTAAAAAATGGCAAGTACCTGTTTCTGAATGCTATGCTTTAGAAGCAAAAGTATTTCATAAACCATCGGGTAAATCTTATACTTATGGTGAATTAGTAGAAGAAGCTTCAAAATTAGAAATTCCGAAAGAACCAAAATTAAAAGACCAAAAGGACTTTAAATTGTTGGGAAAATCAGTACCACGCCCAGAAATTCCTTCAAAAGTAAATGGAACAGCCGTTTTCGGGATAGATTCAGATATTCCAGGAATGTTATATGCAAGTATCGAACGTTCACCAACCATTCATGGGAAAGTTGTTAGCTTCGATGGTTCAGCAGCGATGAAAGTAAAAGGCGTAAAATACGTGGTAAAAACAGAACGTAAAATGCCTCATAAAGCAGTTGAAGCCGTAGCCGTAATTGCTGATACATATTGGGCAGCCTTGAAAGGAAGAAAAGCGTTGAAAATCAATTGGGATGCACAAGGTTCTGATAAAATCTCAACTGATGCTTATTTTGAAAATTTAAGGAATCTAGCCAAAACTGACGGAATAGAATACAAAAATGAAAAAGTAGGTGATTTCAATAAAGCTTTTGGAAGTGCAACAAAAAAAGTAGAAGCACAGTACGAAACACCTTTCTTGGCACATGCACCACTAGAACCAGAAAATGCTACCGTTTGGGTGCAAGGTGATAAAGTAGAAATTTGGGCACCTATTCAAGGACCAGACGGATTGATTCCACAAGTAGCAGCCTACTTGAAAATCAAACCTGAAAATGTAAAAGTAAACGTACCATTTATGGGCGGTGCTTTCGGAAGAAAAGCTTATTTCGATTATGTTTTGGAAGCGGCAAATCTTTCAAAACAAGTAAATGCTCCCGTAAAAGTAATTTGGACACGTGAAGATGATACGATGCAAGGGCCATTCCGTCCGGGAATGTTATCGGCAATGCAAGGAGGTTTGGATGAAAAAGGAAATGTAGTAGCACACAATCATAAAATTGTAGGTAGCTCTATTCAGCATCAAGTATTTGGGAATCCATTGAAAAATGCCCCAGACGATTGGGCAATTGAAACAGCTAATACAGAAGATAGTCCTTATGATTTTGCAAGTCGTAAAGCGAGTTTCCATTTAGCAGAAACAGATATTCCAATACTTTGGTGGCGTTCGGTTTATTCTTCAACGACGGCTTTTGGACAAGAAAGTTTTATTGATGAATTAGCTCATGCGGCAAAAACCGACCCATTAGCTTTCCGTTTGGATATGTTGGCGGACGCTCCAAGATTTAGTAGAGTATTACAAACTTTAGCAAAAAAGGCTAATTATCATCAGAAATTACCAGAAGGACAAGCCATTGGGATAGCCGTTGCTCGTTCATTTGGAACAATTGTAGCTCATGCAGTTACGGTTTCAAAAAGTGGGAAAGGCGTTAAAATCGAAAAAGTAGTTTCAGTAATCGACTGTGGAATGACGGTGAATCCAGACAATATCAAAGCCCAAACAGAAGGTAATATTGTGATGGGTTTGACCGCTGCCATTAAAAATGGTATTACTATCAAAGACGGATTAACTGAGCAAAGTAATTTCCATCAATACAATGTTTTGAGAATCAACGAAATGCCAAAAACCGAAGTGTATATTGTTGATAATCAAGAAGCACCAGGAGGCGTAGGCGAACCAGGCTTACCACCATTCGCTCCAGCACTTTGCAATGCTATTTATAATTTAACAGGTACAAGAATTCGTACTTTGCCTTTTGATATTGATAATATTGGATAAGTAAAAAAGGTTAATCATAAAAAAGGAACTCTCAATCAAGAGAATTCCTTTTTTATGATTAACCTTTTAAAATCTTATAGCTAAACTGCTACAGGTGCTTTGATGCCCGGATAAGGATGATAGTTTTCTAACGTGAAATCTTCAAATTTAAAATCAAAAATACTTTTCACGGCAGGATTGATTTTCATGGTTGGTAATTCACGTGGTTCACGAGCCAACTGTGTGGCTACTTGCTCATAATGGTTTGAATAAATATGAGTATCGCCACCTGTCCAAATGAAATCACCTACTTCCAAATCGCATACTTGTGCTATCATCATTGTTAATAACGCATAAGAAGCAATATTGAAAGGTACACCCAAAAACACATCAGCCGATCGCTGATACAATTGGCAAGACAATTTATTATCGGCTACATAAAACTGAAAAAGTGCATGACAAGGCATCAAAGCCATCTCCGATAATTCTCCAACATTCCAAGCACTTACAATGATTCTTCTTGAATCGGGACTTTTCTTTAAAGTATCAATTACTTCTTTCAACTGGTCGATTACTTTACCATTTGGTGCTGTCCAACTTCTCCATTGTTTGCCATAAACTGGACCTAAATCGCCATTTTCATTTGCCCATTCGTCCCAAATACCTACTCCATTATCTTTTAAATATTTGATATTGGTATCGCCATTAATAAACCAAAGTAATTCATGGATAATCGACTTTAAATGTACTTTTTTAGTCGTCACTAATGGAAAACCTTCTTGTAAATTGAAACGCATTTGATAACCGAAAATACTGGTTGTACCAGTACCTGTACGGTCAGTTTTTTCTGTTCCGTTTTCAAGAATATGCTTTAAAAGCGTATGATATTGTTGCATTGTTACTTCTTTAAATTACTAAACTAAAACTGGTTCTATTTCGAAAGTATGCGTAATTTCAGCTGAACCGCTAAATTGTGCAGTTGCTGAACAATACTTTTCCATAGATAATTCAATTGCTTTTTTCGCTTTTTCTTCTACAATATTTCCTTTGAATTTGAAATGAATATTGATTTTGCGGAAAGGTGTCATTTCTGTCCCTTCAATTTTCACACGTTCGCCCGAAACAGAAATCTTTAAATCTTCAATTATTTGGCGTTGTTTTTTCATGATTAAAATCACGTCGATAGCTGTACAGCCACCTAAACCCATCAATAATAATTCCATCGGACGAGAACCCGCATTATGTCCACCAATATTTTCAGCAGCATCAATATCTACTGGTACTCCCGACATACCGTTTGCCTGAAAATGAAAGGCATCGTCTATTCTAACTAATTCTACTTGCATCGCTTTTGAGATTTATGAAATACTTAACTAAAGTATTAGCTAAGAGGATTTACAACTACAACTTTTCGAAAAAATATAAAGTTCAAAATTAGGCTTTTTTACTGATTACAAATACTCAAGAGAAGATTGAAATGAATTTGGACACAAATTCCATCAACAAATTCAAATTTTAGGACATTTTGTTTTCAGTTGCTGAATCGTTGGGAGTATCTTTGCAGTTCTATCTATTGATTTAATAGACTTAAAATTTGTTTTCAAAGAGTAAGAAAGAATTTCGCAATCCCAATTTCAAAATATGTCTTATTACCAAATCCAAAACATCAAACTTACTGATTTAGCTAATCAATTCGGAACGCCTTTGTACGTCTATGACGCTGACAAAATTATCGAAAAAATATCCATTCTTCGTGATTCTTTCAAGAATGTTAATCTCAAAATAAAATATGCCTGCAAAGCCAACACCAATTTGGCTATTTTGAAATTAATGCGAAAGCATGGTGTTGAAATTGATGTGGTTTCGCCTGAAGAATTACGTTTGGCGATGATGGCTGGCTACGAAGGCTCGCAAATTACTTTTACGCCAAGTGGTGTTTCTTTTGATGAAATCGAATTGGCGGCTGAATTGGGAACAAGAATCAATTTGGATAATTTGGACGTATTGGAAAAATTCGGACAACGTTTTGGTAATACCAAAGGTGCTTTGATTCGTTTGAAACCACACGTTTTTGGAGGTGGAAACGAAAAAATCATGACTGCGCATCCAGAATCTAAATTTGGTATTTCGATTCACCAAAAAGCTGAAATTTTGGCAATTGTTGAAAAATATGATATGAAAATTATCGGGTTACACCAACATACGGGTTCTGATGTAAAAAATGCAGATGCTTTCACTCAAGCTGCTAGTGCGATTTTGGAAATGGCTTTTAGTTTCAAAGATTTAGAAATTATCGACTTGGGCGGAGGTTTCAAAGTGGCTTACAAAGACGGCGACATCGTAACTGATATGCAAGAAGTAGGCGAAGTATTGAGCAATGCTTTCTTGGATTTCTCTAAAAAATATGGTCGTGAATTACAACTTTGGTTTGAACCGGGCAAATTTTTGGTAAGTGAAGCAGGTACTTTCTTGACGACTGCCAATACTGTAAAAGTTGACCCAATCAAAACTTTTGTATGTGTCAATTCTGGTTTAAATCACTTGGGGCGTCCGATGATGTATGGTTCTTATCATGATATTTTTAATGCTTCTAACGAAGATGAATCTGAACAAGACGAATACAGAGTGGTGGGTTATATCTGTGAAACAGATACTTTCTCATGGACTCCAGAAGGAAAACAAGGCGAACGTTTGATAAATAAAGTAAAGGCTGGAGACATCATTGCGATGAAAAATGCGGGAGCTTATTGTTTCTCGATGGCGTCACAATATAATTCAAGATTACTTCCTGCCGAAGTACTGATAATTAATGGTGAAGCAAAATTGATTCGTAAAAGAGAAACTTTTGATGATATTGTAAGAAATCTTGTGAGTGTAGAAGTATAAGTAAAACGGGATTTCATCCCGTAAAATAAAAATGGACGAGATGTAAATCCCGTCCATTTTTTTATCAAGAGTCGTAACTCAAACCATATTGTTTTAAAACTTCTTCTGGTACTCCTTCCCAATTGTTTGGTCTATTACCTACATAGCCAATATCATGATGACCCATTTCAGAAGAATAAAAACCAGAAGCCGTTAGGTTTCTCATCAAAGAAAAGAAATTCACCCCTTGCGATACTTCTGGTTTTGCCTGATTTGGATAAGCAATTTCATCTACTAAACTGATTTGCTCTTTTTGGGTACAAAGAATAAAAGTCTTTCCAAAACGCTTTATCGAAGCCGAATCTAACCAACGTAATCCTCCACGCATAGGCGTTTTAAAATTTGGTTGATCTTTTACGATAAATTCTATAAAAGCTGGTACTCCCGACTGGGAAGCACTTCCTGAATGCTCATCTGCAGGAATAATAATATCTGCCAATACCGTGATGGTTTTCATTTCATGGTCATTGAAGAATTTTTCTGCCAATAATTTAGCATCACGAGCTATTTCATCTTCTGTTCTACCATAATTATATTTTGGAACAGCGGGAGTAGTTGCTTTGGTAGTTTTTGGTTTAGGCTTTGGTCCTTGCAATAGCTCCATGGCTACTGATTCTTGGCTCACCACGGCCATACCCAATGATGAAAGCCCTATATTTTTTAAATAATCTCTTCTTTTCATAATAATAATTTGAAAATTTGATGATTTGGAAATTTGAAAATAGCAATTAATCAAGTAAAATTACTAATCAAGCATTGACTAGCATCTATGAGATAAGCTACATTTTATAAATTAAATTTCTGAATAACAGCACTTTAAATTAATAATCAATAACTCATAATTCTTACCTACAGATTTCCTTTCTTCTTTTCATTAATAATAAATTCTGAAGTACGAGCCGATAAAGCCAAGATTGTCCAAGTAGCATTTTTATCTCCTTGCGAAACAAAAGGTGCTGCATCCGCTACAAACAAATTCTTCACATCATGTGCCTGACAATTTGAATTCAAGACCGATGTTTTCGGGTCTTTGCCCATTCTGGCAGTTCCTACTTCATGGATAATTCTTCCTGGGTCGGCCAAACCGTAATTCGTACTTGCATCAGGTTTTTTACCTAATGGAGTTCCGCCCATTTCTGTAATTAATTGTTCAAAAGTATCCTGCATGTGTTTTGCTTGCTTGATTTCGTAATCTGACCAATTATAATGGAAACGCAATACAGGAATACCATATTTATCAACCACAGTTGGGTCAATTTCACAATAATTATTGTAATCTGGTATAGGTTCACCACGTCCCGCCATACCGATATACGCTCCGTAGAAACGACGATAATCTTCTTTCAAAGATGCACCGTAACCACCAGCCGCTTTTTTGATACCTTCACGAGTAGGGAATTTTTCATTGATGCCTTCAATGCCCCACCCAAAACCATAAGCAGGCATACCCATACCTCCGCCATATTCGATGTGATAACCTCTTGGGAAATCTAATTTTTTATTATCGCCCCACCACGGCGTGTAAACGTGCATGCCTCCTACTCCATCTTCGTTATAACGTTTTCTATCAAACAAAGCTGGAATAATTGCAGAACGAGATGCACCTGTAGAGTCATTAATATAACGACCAACGATACCGCTTGAATTAGCTAAACCATTCGGGAAACGTGCAGATTTTGAGTTTAATAACAAACGAGCCGTTTCACCAGCACTCGCTGCTAAAATTACAATTTTTCCTTTTACGACTTTCTCCGTCATTGTACGAGTATCCACATACGAAACACCCGTTGCCAAACCTGTTGTTGGGTCTGTTAATACTTCACGAGCCATTGCGTAGGTAATCAATGTACAATTTCCTGTTTTAATCGCAGGAATCATCAAAACTGATGAAGAAGAAAAATCGGCATAAGCCTGACAAGCTCTATTACACTGGCTACAATAAAAACACTGTCCACGGTCTTTATTAATAGGTTTGGTAAGGATTGAAAGGCGTGATGGAATCACAGGAATACCAATATTCGTTGCACTTTTCTTTAACATTAATTCGTGCAAACGGGGTTTTGGAGGAGGCAAAAAGTAGCCATCTGGGTCGTTTCTTCTTCCTTCGTTTGTGCCAAAAACACCAATCAATTTATCTACATAATCGTAATATGGTTTTACGTCATCATAACCAATTGGCCAGTCTTCGCCCAAACCGTCAATAGATTTTCTTTTAAAATCATCTGGGCCAAAACGTAAGGAAATTCTTCCCCAGTGATTGGTTCTTCCTCCTAGCATTCTTGAACGAAACCAGTCGAATTTTGTACCGTCTTTATGTGTGTAAGGTTCGCCCTCAATATCCCAACCACCATAAGCAGCGTCAAAATCACCGAAAGCACGAGTACTTGAAGCACCACGACGAGGAGACTCCCAAGGACTTTTTAATTGAGTAATATATTTTGGGTCGGCTGGGTCGTAATATTGACCTGCCTCTAGTACACAAACTTTTGCACCAGCTTTGGTAAGCTCGTAAGCTGCCATACCACCGCCCGCACCCGAACCAATGATGACAACATCATAAACTGTTGATTGTTCTTTAATTTGAAAGTCCAACATTTATAAATGATTTTTAGGTTGAAATGAATGATTGAATCGAAACTTGAAAGTAATCTTTTAAAACTTAGTTTATGTCCTTTTTTATGAGAAATCAATATTAAATCGTTTAAGGATTTTTATTTCCATACAAAAAACCGCATAAAAAGCAGAAAAACAGTCTAATTTATCTGAAAAACTACAATTACTTGCATTTATTGCAAAGATTTATTTAAAAGTATGCAAGAAAAGGAAATAGATTACTTTTAATAATGGAGAAGGAATTTCAAATTTTATTGTGTGATAGCTATTCATTTCAAATCCAGAAGTAACAAAATGATGATTTAAAATACAGAATTAGGCTTCAAGTTAAATCTGGAAAATATCTAAATATCAATTATTACTTCGGGATTGTTATTCAACTATTTTTGAAATCAAGCCTTTTTAAGCTTAAAATACTGTCCCGCTAATCCTGCGATTAAAAGTACCAATAATACTTTCACTACATTTTGAACGATAGGAGAATCTGGTCCATTAGCCAAAGGTTGACTGACTGGTAAACGTGAAAGGGTTTCATTTACAGCAGGAATTAATGAAAGAAAAACAGTAGTGGACATACTGAAAGTTTGAACATAAAGTGCTTTACTTTTTGCAAGTACTTTATCTCCTAAATAATACGCCAAAATCAATAAAAGAAGAATTAAAATCCCAATGGCATGTCCCGGATTGAACTTCCCCGTTTTGGAAAGCCAAAAAGATGAAATACAAGCAATTGCAGTAAGTACACTGTAATACTTTCCCAATTTGCCAAATGGTTTAATCAATCCTTCGCTAAATAATGCGATACCCGCAAAAATAAGGGCAATGATGGAAATAACTGTGTGGAAAATTCCGAGTTGTGATAGAGAGGCAATCATAAGAATAAGGTTTAAATTATGAAAAGGTTAACAAGTACGTTTTAATCAATTACTTTGTAAGCTCCCGCCACCATCTTTATATTTTCGACCATTTTTTGTAATTATACCTGCAATGACGAATATTATTAATCACTAAATCACTCATTCATTAAATCACAAATTACTTACCTCCACCATTCAGCAAATTCTTCATTTTTTGCTTGTTCTTCGTTCGATAAAAAGGCTTTAGCATAACTTTGCCAACCTTTATCAAAATATTTTTCGTTAGGATTAAACTCTCCTACCCCTAAATCAAAATCACATAAAATACTTGGCACTCTATAATCTGCCCAATTACAGATTCGTGATTTAGTAGAATTATACATCGTCCAAGTACCAACAAAAGCGTTATTAAAATAGCCATCCGAAAGTAAATTGACGTCATCATACTTCAGTTGGTTATCCTTATTGATGTACCATTTAGTCTGTACTTGTCCAGCAAAAACACCCGTATGAGGTTGATTTTTATTCTCAAAGAATTCATACTTTGCAATAAGAATTCCTTGCGTTTTGATGGCATCTTTCGCCTGATTATCTACGCCAAATTGCTCTCGCTTTGTTTCTTGAATTTTTTCTACGATAATTCTCCCGACAAAATCACAAACATTATTCTTTACATTCGATTTCCCATAAACTAAATACTCGTCTGGCTTATTCCTATTTTTAACTATCGTAAGAATTTTTACTTTAATACGCTGAAAATCATTTCCTAAAACACCCAATACATTGTAATTATCCGTTTTAGTCCATAAATCCGAAAAATCATTTTCAATCAATTGCGTAGTTTTATCATTAGTATCAATCTTTTCTCCATTCAAAATATCATTATGACAAGTATTTTGAGAAAAAGCTATTAATGAATGAACAATAAAAATTATGCTGAGTATTATTTTCATATTTCGAGAGTTCTTGGAATAATTTAATTGGTAAATCTTTTGTCAAGATAAGATTTATTTATCTTTTATCAAACCTTCAAAAACACTAAATAACACAATATCAATATGATAAGCCTTGATAGACCTCCAACAAAAATAGTCGCCCATAAAACAGACGACTATTTTGAATTTATCATATCTATGTGAACAGTATTTTCTATTTTTCATTAGCTTTCATGCCTAAATAAGTAGCGGCACTGATTCCCATCAATCCTAAAGTTTCATTCTCAAATACTGGAAATTGCATTTTATTATTTGATATATTTTCAAGGAATTCAACTAAGAAAACTACACTAAAAATTAGGTTAAAAATCAAGGCTTGATAACGATAAACGGTTATTCCAGTAGAATCTGAAAGAATATCTCTCAAAAAATGAGGAATTCGTTTTTTGAAAATATTCTGAGGAGTAACATCATCCGTTTTTTCATCATCATCTTTTGGTGTATCTATAATTCCGCCGATAGCATTTGTTCCTACGCCAATACTCAATAATACCAAACAAGTTGCGTTCAAATTGATTACTTCTTCATTCGCTCCGAAACCAATCACAAAGCATGCTCCAATGAGCGTTGTCCACCATAATCCTTGCGTTCTGGCAAAGCTATACATTTCAATTTTGCCATACTGTGGATGGTCAACTTCTGGGTCTTTTAGAATTTTGGTACTGTAGGACAAATAAATTGCTCCAAAGACTATCAGCAGCGCTAATACATTGCAAATGATATTCATGATATTATCTCAAGTTAAATTGGTTGATTAATTATAGCTTAAACATAACAAAAAAGCCAGCCCTTTAAAAGGCTGGCTTACAAATATTTATCTTATTTTTATTATTCGGTCAATTAGGCTTTACTCCACTTCCAATTTCCCCACATTTTCAAACTTAATCGCTCCTTCGTCATCTACTTCCATCATTACTACGGCATCTTTGTTGATGTAATTTCCGAGGATTTGTTTCGATAATTCGTTCAAGATTCTTCTTTGCATTACTCTTTTCAAAGGTCTTGCACCCATTGTTGGTTCATAACCTTCTTCGGCAAGTTTTACCAAAGCTTCGTCTGTACTTTCAAGTGTGATACCTTGTTCTTTCAAACGGTCTTGGATGTGTTTGAATTGAATTCTCACAATCTGACTCAAATTTTCTTTGGTCAAAGGTTCAAACATCACAATTTCATCCACACGGTTCAAAAATTCTGGTCTTACTACTTGTTTCAATAAAACCATTACTTCTTCTTTGGCTTTTTCCATCACGATATGGTTGTTCCAACCTTCCATTTCGCCCATTTTTTCTTGGATAATATGGCTACCAATGTTAGAAGTCATGATGATAATGGTATTCTTGAAATTAGCAATTCTACCTTTATTGTCCGTCAAACGACCGTCGTCTAATACTTGTAACAAAATGTTCCAAACATCTGGATGAGCTTTTTCGATTTCATCCAACAAAATAACAGAGTATGGTTTTCTACGAACGGCTTCGGTCAATTGTCCGCCTTCGTCATAACCAACGTATCCCGGAGGAGCTCCCACCAAGCGGCTTACCGCATGACGTTCTTGGTACTCCGACATATCAATTCTGACCATCGCATTCTCATCGTTGAACAAGTAATCTGCTAAAGCTTTCGCTAATTCGGTTTTACCAACACCCGTAGTTCCTAAGAAAATAAACGAACCAATCGGACGTTTGGGGTCTTGCATTCCTGCTCTTGAACGACGAACTGCATCCGAAATCGCTTCAATTGCTTCTTCTTGTCCTGCTACTCTTTTGCCCAATTCTACTTCTAAATGCAAGAGTTTTTCTTGTTCGGCACGCATCATTTTTGAAACAGGAACGCCCGTCCATTTTGCCACTACTTCGGCAATGTTTTCTGGTGTTACTTCTTCTTGCAACATCGGGGCTTCGCCATTTTTATCGACTGATTTTCCGCTTTGTAATTGTTTGAGCTTGTTTTCTGCTTCAACTAATTTACCATAACGAATTTCGGCTACTTTGCCATAATCGCCAGCACGTTCAGCTTGTTCAGCTTCTAATTTTAGGCGGTCGATATTTTCTTTTTCTTTGCGTACTTCGTCTAAGACAGATTTCTCACCTTCCCATTTCGCCATCAAGTTATTTTTCTTGTCGGTGAGTTCTGCCAATTCTCTGCTGATAATATTTTCACGCTCTACGTTATTTTCACGTCTGATTGCCTCACGTTCAATCTCCAATTGCATGATTTTACGTTTCAAAGCATCAATTTCTTCTGGCACTGAATCTATTTCCATACGCATTTTTGCAGCAGCTTCGTCCATTAAATCAATGGCTTTATCTGGCAAGAAACGGTCTGAAATATAACGACTTGATAACTCAACGGCTGCAATGACGGCATCATCCTGAATCCTTACGCCGTGGTGTAATTCATACTTTTCTTTGATACCTCTCAAGATAGAAATCGCATCGGTAATATCTGGTTCATCCACAATTACCATTTGGAAACGACGTTCCAAAGCTTTGTCTTTTTCGATATACTTTTGGTACTCTTTCAAAGTAGTTGCACCAATCGCATGAAGTTCGCCACGAGCCAAGGCTGGTTTCAATAAGTTGGCAGCATCCATCGCCGAATCTCCGCCACCACCTGCACCAATCAAGGTATGAATCTCATCAATAAACATGATGATTTCCCCTTCGGCATCGGTTACTTCTTTGATAACCGCTTTTAATCTTTCTTCAAACTCACCTTTATATTTTGCTCCAGCGATGAGTAAACCCATATCTAACGTATAAATCTGTTTAGATTTTAGGTTTTCGGGTACGTCGCCCATCACAATTCTTTGTGCCAAACCTTCTACGATGGCGGTTTTACCTACACCCGGTTCACCTACCAACATTGGATTGTTTTTGGTACGTCTTGATAGAATTTGTAATACTCTACGAATTTCTTCGTCTCTACCAATCACTGGGTCTATCTTTCCAGCTTTGGCTAATTCGTTTAGGTTTCGAGCATAACGTTCTAATGAACGATAAGTTGCTTCTGCGTTTTGGTCTTTCACGGTTGTGTTTCCTCTTAGTTCTTTGATGGCACTCTTTAATTCTTTCTCTCTGAATCCACTATCTTTCATCAAACTTGCCACAGAATCTTTCCCTAAAAGGATGCCCAATAATAATAATTCTATGGATACAAATTCATCCGAAAACTCCTTTAATAAACTTTCTGCTTTGGTAAAGGCAGCGGCAGCGTCGTTGGCTAAATAAGGCTGACCTCCGCCAGAAACTTTTGGATAGGCGTTTACAATATTTTCAAGTTTAGAAGAAAAAAGTGCTTGATTTACATTCAATTTTTTCATCAAAAACTCCGAAGTATTCGGCTCTTCGTCGATAATGGCTTTTAGCAAATGTCCCGTTTCAATGGCTTGTTGTCCATTGGCTGAGGCAATCGAAGCAGCGTGTTGGATTACCTCCTGAGTCTTGGTTGTATATTTATTAAAATTCATTGTGTAAAATGATTTTTATATTTTCAATCACTGATAGACTTTGTTTAACAAAAGCCAAGCCAAGTTGTTTTTTCGGAAATAATGGCTGATTTTTCTGCGAATAGCTGATTTTTATAAGCCAAAATGACTGTTTTTGAGACTTTAGGACTTTAAGATTGGAGGACTTTAAGATAAAAGAGACAAGATACAAGAAGCAAGAGTTTTGGAGTTTGGGACTTAAAGATTTCAGCCATTGTCGGTATTTTCATGAGGTCGTCAAGACCAATTAGGCGGGCGAGAGCAACGAGCCAATGACGATAACATCTTATATTATTAGTGTAGCGGCAAACCCTTGCGGTTGCCGTTTTACCTACAAATGGCAACCGCATAGGTTTGCCATTATCATCATCTTACTTCCAACGACAAAAAAAGGGAAAATCACACTCTTAGTTTTTCTTATTCAATTGATAACACAAAACTACTACACCAGATTTTAATGGAGTAACGCTGATTAAGCTTAGTTTTTGATGATACTCCAACAAATCAAAAATCCTTAGCCCTTTATTAATGAGTACTGGCGTAACGAATAAATAAAACTCGTCAATATGTCCTCCTGCGATGAGTGATGCCACAAAACTTGCTCCGCCATATACCAAAATATCTTTGCCTGCTTGCTTTTTCAAATTGACAATTTCCTCCGCCAGATTTCCTTTGGCTAAAGTAGTGTTTTTACCAAAGGGAGAATCTAAAGTTTTGGTAAAAATCACTTTTGGAATATTCACCATCTTTTGGGCGAAATCATACTTATTATCCTCGGGCTTAAATCCTTCAAAATGTGGAATAAAAGCCTCAGACATCTTTCTCCCAATCAATAAAGTATCAGAAGTATCTGCCAATTCATTGATTAATTGCCAGCCTTTTTCGTCTGGATACCAAGACCAGTCTTCGTTACCGTCAGGCGTTGCTACGAATCCATCAACTGAAAATCTCATTTGTAATTTTAGCTTTCTCATTGTGCTTTGTTTTTACAAATGTAGCTTAAAAGGGCTTTTCATAAAGGCCTCGATGCGTCAATCTAGGGTCTAATTACGACATTTTCAAGCTGTTATATTATCATCAATAGGAATTTTACCTTCTTTTAATTCTATCCAATTTCATTTTAATAACTAAAGTTGAGTCAGGAGAAACATTGGGTGGATAACCTTTTCTTTTCACTAGAAAATGAGGAGCGGTTAGTTCTCTAATTTCCCCAACTCGCATACCTCTTAATCCTTCGTCCACTGCGGCTGTCGCTTGATTACCGCCAATCAACACTTTTACAGGCGATTTTGAATTATAATTTGAATATAGAACAGTGCCATTTCTATAGCTTGTAGTTTCATAAATAAAAACTTCATCTCCAGCTTTGGCTTTAATGCCAGTTCCTTTTTCTACAATACGATATTGTAATCCTGATTTTGTCGTAACAATGTTATCCGAACAGCTCGTTAATATTAAGAGTAAAAATATTATTGCAAATGGTTTCATGAATTCATTTATATTTTGTTGTTGTGATGATACTGATTCAGCATTTTGTAAATACTAAGATTTGTAAACTTCGAGAAGCCTGAAACTAATCGAAAGACGTTCTTAGCCATTATTATATCTTTTTTTGTATTTGCCAATAATGCCCAAAAGGGTCTTGAATTGTTCCTTGTCGATAGCCATATTCATAATCTTCTGCGGGACTGATTTCTATTGCACCCGCCATGATTGCTTGGTTCATTACAGCATCTACATCTGGCACAAATAAACCAATGCAACAAGTACAGCCATTGTGTTTATCAGGAGAGAAGAATTTAATAGAAGTAATTTCATGAACATGAAAAATAGCACCGTCAATACAAAACTCTGCTACATGAATGCTACCATCTTCATTTCTAAAACATAGATTCTCTGTTGCACCAAAGGCATTTTCATAAAAGGAAATGTCTTTTACTCCATTATTGATATAAAGTTCTGGAGCGAAAAAAGTATTAGTAGCATTCATGTTATTAGTTCTTTTAGAAAGACATTAGATTTTTATACAACAGTAATAATATTGTGATTCAGAGAAGTGCGTGTACTTAATGCTTTCTCACATTAGTTGAATAAAGCCTATTCTCTACATAAATCACAAAAACGATTCCAAACGTATAGGCAATTAAATCAATCCATTCAAACGATGTCCCTATAACAGTTCTAGCTAATTTTGAATGCCCTAAACCAATTTTGGTAACAATATCAAAGTATTGCAAAACCTCTAACGTAAAAGAAAAAACTAAAACAGCTATAGCTATTTTAAGAAATGGAGTATCTACAAATGACTTTACAAAACAATAAATCAGTATGACCACTAAAAAGTCACCAAAATAAGGGCGAATGAATTGGTCATGAACGAACATCGCAATAAGTACTTCAACAACAAATAACAAAATTGCTATGATAAAATACTTCCAGTTAAATTTCAGGATACTGCTCATTGATAACAGTTTACAATTTCTTAAAACTTAAATTTAGCAGTTCAACTCCACTATTTGCCAAACTGGTGCTAGCTAGTCTTTTTGCTATTTCTTTATCAGTTTATATCTTAAATGGGTTGTCAAGTCTGACGGTGTTACCTCTTCAATTTGTATGTCATATTTGTCTTTGTCAATACCTTCAAAGAGTCTGATACCACTTCCTAAAAAAACAGGTGCAATATGAATAAAAAACTCGTCAATAAGTCCTGCGTTTAGAAATTGCTGAATTGTGTTTGCACCACCTTGTATTCTTACGTCCTTTCCTTTTGCTGATTGTCTTGCTTTGTCTAAGGCACTTTCTATTCCATCATTTATGAAGTAAAAAGTTGTCGTTCCTTCTTGAACCCAAGGTTCTCTCTTTTCGTGTGTTAGTACATAAACGTCAGTTTTGTATAGGTTATTTGGCCAACTGGCTTCGCCTTCTTCAAACATACGTTTTCCCATAATGAATGCACCAGTTCGTTCAATTGTTCCCCTAATAAATTCCCCATCAGGTCCATCTTCTTCGCCTCCTTCAAATCCTAAATATTCCCAAAATGCTTTTTGATTAAACATCCAAGAATGAATTTGTCCTGAAACACCACCCATAGGATTTTGGGGACTTCTGTTATCTCCTGCAAAAAAACCATCAAGAGATATTCCACTGTCGAAAATTATTCTACTCATATTTTCTTATCTGTAAATTAGGAGTTCTTGTTTGTTACCATTAACTAGCAAATCTTTAATAGAAGTAATCAGCCAACGTATCTCCAAACCAATGTTTTAGACTGTAGCTGTTTTTTTGCATTTTTAAGGTATTTTTGAATTTGTTATTTTTCACAAATTTCCTTCAACTTATCGAGTGCTTTGGGGTAGCTCTCGTTCATATAATCTACAAAATCTTCTGCGGTGTCTAAGTCAACAATAACGGTTGTAGTCCCATTGTTTTCTTCGAAAGTATAATTTTCAAATCCGTTTGCCCATTTTTCCACTTCTGATCCTTCCGTAATTTCTTGGTCAGCTTTTAAAAGACCATAATGTTGAATCGAAACAAACTGGTTGGGAATGTTTTCTGCTATTTTAGAAACCATCCCTCCTTTTTCTCCATTCTCATCTACACCAACAAATAGCATTTTATTTCCCTTGTCCCAACTTCCTTCATAGGTAGATGTTGGGTTAAACAAAGAAGTCCATTCTTCATAAGTTGATTTATTGTTAATACCAAGCATAAAATCATATATCTTGGTCGCAGGAGCATTGATGCTTACTTTGAATTGTAACTTTTCCATACTATTAAATATCGTTTAAATTAATATTTCAAGTTACTATTTTCCATCATACTTTGCAATCGTTTAACATAACCTCAAACTATCCCTAAGCTATCCCACGACTCCTCTACTGGTTCAAGCCTGTGGTTTGGACTTTTAAATTATTTCAGTTTGAAACTGAAATATTCTATTTTAGCACAAGTGACGCTTTGCTTAACAATGCAGCAGTAAGTGTTATTGATTTCTAATAAAATCCAAGATTAATTTTTATACTTTCTGAATAACTTCTTCCCGAAGTAATATTTGTATTTTTAGTATCATTCAGCGTAATGATATATTTACTGTTGAAATATTTTTGTGCTTCTTTGATATAATCTTTGTTCAGAATTATTCCTCTATGAATGCGTAAAAAATTATCGGGTAACTTGTTCTCTAAACTTGCAATCGTTTCTGTACTTAAAAACGTTCCCATTTCTGAATGGATGCTTGTATAATTACTATCAGCTTCAAAAAAGGATATATCTTCCAGTTTTATAAAAATGATTTTATCGTTTTTTTTAACCGTGATAGAAGTCATTTTTTTATGTTCTTTTCTATTGGTAATCTCTTTTAACACTTTTAAGATTTCATCGGAAGAACTTTTGATATGAAAGCTTTTTAATTTCTGAACGGTTTTTTCAATACGTTCTAATTTAACTGGTTTAATTAAATAATCAATACTGTTGGTTTCAAAAGCTTCTAAAGAATATTGATCGTAAGCCGTGCAAAAAATAACCATTGGAATAGTTTTTAATCGTGCCAATAATTCAAAACCTGTACAACCCGGCATTTCAATATCTAAAAAAATAATATCTGGATTTAATGCTTCAATTTTTTGTTGTGCTTCCGTTCCGTTTTGTGCAGAGTCAATAACATCAAAAGTCTCAGGAAATTCTTTTAGTAAATTAAGCAACCCTAGTCTGGCTGGTGCTTCATCGTCGATAATGATGGTGGAATAGCGTTTGTTCATTTTATAAAGTTTCTGGAATAGTAATAACAATCATTTTTTCGGGTGTATTTGTCCAATTTAAAGTAGCTGTGTCTCCATACGTCAATCGTAACAAATCAAAAACCGTTTGTAAACCATGACCACTTAATAAACCTTCAGGAAAGTCAGGACCATTGTCGCTTACTGCAATAGTTATTTCATTGTGTTCTTTGGCAATTTTTAGACCAATTTTGCCTACGCCTTCGTTTCTTGAAATCCCATGTTTCACGGCATTTTCAACCAATGGCTGAATTAAAAATAAAGGGATTTTATGGTTTTCTAAATCTTTATCTACCGTTACAGTAAATTGCAAACGCTCACCAAAACGAATTTTCTCAATGTCTAAATAGGTTTTTACCATTTCCACTTCATCATGAACGGTACTCGTTTTTTTATCTTTTCGGTTGATGGAATATTTAAACAAATCCGATAAGGAATGAGCCATTTTTTGGGTTTTCTGAGCATCTACTGGTGCTAAACTGGCAATCGAATTTAAAGAATTATACAAAAAATGAGGATTTATTTGGGATTGTAACGATTTTAATTCGGCTTTTGCTTTTAGTTCTCTTAAATTGGCAAGCTTTGTTTCATTTTCGATAATCAAATTTCGTTCTTTAAAAATAAAGTAACCTATTAATGCTCTTAGCGATGCAATTGCCATCAACAGTAAAAATATTTGTGATAAAGCTAAATAATCTTGTTGGTAATTAAGTTTATTTTTCATGATAAAAAATAAAATAAACAAACATCCAAAAGGCAAAAATCCCGTTGATAAAAAGATTAATCCAGTCTTTGCCAATAAGTTTTTTACTGTTTTTTGAATTTTCAACTCAATAAAACGAAACAAATAGAGAAAAGGAAATAAAATTGCTAGCAATAATGTGGTTGATGAGAGTGGCTTACTTCTGTATATGTGAGTATAGTCAGAATCATCTGATATCGTTAAAAAATCATAAAAAGAAATACAGAATACGATTATTATATCTACAAAAAGCAATGCTATTACAGCTACAATACCAAACTGAAGCCAATCTTGCTTTACTTTAATACTTACTGATTGATATATTTTATGAATAAAAAACAGACCTAATAATATTAAAATAAGTGCAGGTAAAAATATAACAGCAACTGGGTTTTTTACCCACCATAAAGAAGTATCTCTACTTGAAATTTTAGCATCTTCTATCTTTTTTAATACACTTTCTTTAAATTGACTTTCTGCTTTTACCAGTCTTTCTTCGAAGCCTTTTTTGTAAACTTCTTTAATAATTGCCTGATCTTCATCAGTCAAAGGAATATTTTCATTTGAAAAATCAGTTAATGGATTAAAAATACTGTTCCTTATTTCTCTTGCTCGAACGTAAGTAAACCCAGACCCAACTAATGAACGTGCAATTTTTGACTCTAAAGATTTTCTAATTTCTAAATCCGTTTTGTCAATTTTATAAATGTAAAGTTCTCCATTGCTATAACCATTGCCATTTATACTGCTTAAACGACTATTTAAAACATGATGTTTCCCTGGTTCTTCATATACATTTGTATCTGAAAACTTAATGATAAAATTGGGGTTGTCTGATGTTGAAAATTGGATTGATATAGTTTCGGTTAAAGCATCTAACTTTTTTAAGATGTTACCGATAGCGATAGAATCACTTTTAGTATAGTTTCCTTCTAAACGAACACAAATATCAATTTCCCATTTTTCTAATGTGTTGTTAAGCGTAGATTTCATTTCTACAATCTCTTCCCAAGGTTTTGCAGGAAGCTTTTCATGGTCTTGAGAAAAACAAGTCGTTCCCCAAATGAGGAAGACAAATAAGTAGCGTAATTTTTTCATGGTTGTAAATTTAAATGTTTATGCCACAAAAGAACTATAATAGTTGTTTGACAAAAACAAGTTTCTTGCAAACTGCACAATAGAGATGTAAACTGCATTTAAACCCAAAAACGCCACAAAGAAAGAACTTTGTGACGTTTTTGATTTTGAAATTATAAGGAAAAATATTTCGTGATATAGCAAATTTTTACCAAAACTATTTTAATTGCTTTAACGCTAATTTTCTTACTTCACTGTTGCTATCATTTAAAGCAACCGTTGAAAGCGTTGATTGAATTGTTAGTTTACTGACAGCCAACTTTCTTATTTCAACGTTATCCTCATTCAAAGCCACAGTAGCAAGTGTCTGCTGTTCTGTTAGTTTCTCTACGGCTAATTTTCTCACTTCAATATCTTGTTCATTTAAGGCAACTGTTGAGAGCGTTGATTGAATTGTTAGTTTACTGACAGCCAACTTTCTTATTTCAACGTCTTCGTCGTTTAAAGCCACTGTGGCAAGTGTCTGCTGTTCTGTTAGTTTCTTTACTGCTAATTTTCTCACGTCAATATCTTGCTCATTTAAGGCAACCGTTGAAAGCGTTGATTGAATTGTTAGTTTACTGACAGCCAACTTTCTTACTTCAACATCTTCGTCGTTTAAAGCTATTGTAGAGAGTGTCGATTGATTTGAAAGCCCTTCTATTTCAATCTCACTTTCTTTACTCCCACTATCGTTTAAGGCAACTGTTGAAAGCGTTGGGTAATGTTCGTCATTATTAGACTCAATATTGATTACATCAGAATTTGTTTTCACTTCTTCATATCTTCTTGCTAAGCAAGAAGTTAGTGATAGTGTAGTTAATAAAATTAAAATTGTTCTTTTCATGGTAATATATGTTTAAGGTTTGATTTTCTCTTCATTTATAGTGTAAGCTCTAATGGTTCAAGCCTGTGGCTTGGTCTTTAGATTGTGTTTTTAATACTTATCACCAACGGTATTAAATCATCTTCTTTTCAAAAGAAGTATTCTGTTTTATGCAGTAACGCTATGCTTTACAATGGTAGGGCAAAAATGAATAATGGTTATTCTTTGGTATTCCCTATGTTTCTAAAAAGCATGATAAATGCAACGCCAAAAAATAATCGATAAATAATAAATGCGTAAAAAGGAACATCAAATGATAGAACTTCATACGATGCTTTTGGCTTGATAAAAGCGTAAATTACTTCAAGCAAATAAAATAAACCGAGTATCAAAAAAACGTATTTAAAATTCTTCATGATTATATCTTTTGTTTAAAACCCAAAAAAGTTAATTTGATTCGTATTAAAAATGTCCATAATCTTGCTTTACAGTGCAGTCTGAGAAGCATTCTATTTTTTAAATAGATTTTTGTTGTTCATTATTAGTCCACAAATTGAAGAGACAAAGCCGAGAATGTAAATAATGTAAATAATTGACTGAAAGGGTTCATCAAAATTTAAAATTGCGACATCAAATTTTTCGAATAATTTTTTCCCAGAAATGATGGCAATAATTACGAAAAAAAAATTTAAACCTTTTTTAGTTTCCATTTGTGTAATTGTCTAAATGTTAAAGTGTCTATAGGGAATTCTATCCTCCTCAGCGACGTGATTTTATTTCTTTAATAATTTCATTACCAGCATTAATTCTTTTTACAAATGAATAAACCAACCAAATAATTATTCCTGTTAAGATGTAGCTAAAACTATCTTTCATGGCATAAATGAGTAACAGAATGATGGTAACCAGTAAGCCAATGCTGATTAACGTGTATTTAGTGTTTTTGGTAGAAGGAATTGTGTCATCCAACCTTCTTTTTTCAGCATAAAGCTCATCCACAGTCATTTCTGATAATTTCTTTTTTGCATTCATTTTACATTGCTACGTTAAAAAAGTTTATCAATTCGGTAATGTTAAATTTGAATCAAATTTTTGTATTAAGAGGCTGCGTGAAAAATACTTAGAGTAGCGGGCGTAATTAAATATTTATCTAAAATGGAACATCAAAATTATTTATATTCATTTCTTCTTTATGCTCAAAATAGTTTCTTTGAACAGCATTATAAATGATTTCTGATATTTCTGAAGGCAGGTCTAATAAATTTTCTTGTATATCATCTTTAATTTTTACTTCTTTGGGATAATTTGAATAGGTAAATGCAGAAACTTCAATAAATCCTCTTATTTCATATCTTTTTAAAACACTTGAATAATTTATTGATAGAACTCTGCTAATATCATTTATTTTTTCCCATTCTTTAATACTGGCTATTTCATCACTTTCTTTCCATCCAGTCATCAATTTGAATCTTCCAGTTTCAATAATATAGTGCAACAATATAAGTTCATCATCTTTCACTTTCTTTGAATTTATGAAGTCCAAAAATTTACTATATAAACCTATTTTACTTATTTGTAAATTACGATTTGTAGCTTCAGATTCTGAATTAGCTTCTGGCGTTTGAATCATTAAGCCTTTTTCTATAGGAGGAACTTGGAGTACTTCATGAATTTTTTTTGTAGAATTTTCTATATTTTTGACTTCCTTAATGAATTTTTCTACGCTTTGTGAAATTAGTATTGAATTCTTTGTTAATTCAAAATATTCTGAAAGTACTTGTACAAAAGATAAAATCCTATCATTTTCGTTTATGTAGAAACCTATTTCTCGTGGATCCAAAGCGCCACTTTGAAATTCTTTACTCGATAAATTAAAATTGGGTGTAAAAACAGAAGCGTGCTGATTTTCTATAATCCAAGCTGCTCCCATTTCATTCAAGCAAGCAACACTTTCATAATATTCTTCTGAAAGTAAATAAATCACAAAAGGCTTTTCACTAATTTGAGACTTCAACCAATTGAAAATATTCTGTCCAACAGGTATGCCATAAGCGATGTTACTGGTGAAAATTATTTCATTTTCTTTTATCCCCAAGCTTCTTAGTAATTCAACTAATTTTTCTCCGTAATTTTTGTTTTTAGATGAATGAGAGATGAATATTTTCATTTGTTCTAAGTGGTCTTGTTATTTACAAATATCTAATAATATCTATATATTGAATTTTTATATTAATTATTGTTTTTACAATTTATATCTTGTGAGGCTATTCTTTATTCTCAATTACAAAGGTCAAGCTTTTAGGCTTAACACACACGAGCTACAGTAGGTAAACAAATTCTAATAACAAAGGAAAATTAACTAATAACTTTACAAATAAATAGTAATGGCTATTGTTTTACACTGTTGTGTCAATAGATTTCACCAAAATATTTAAACTATTTTTTAAGTCTCTTATAACAAATTTTAGAATAAAAGAGCTTGAAACTGTAAGCAAACCTAAAATCACCAAAGTATATTCTAAAACTATATTTGAACTAAGCACTCTTATCGCACCCCAGACAACAGATACACCAAGAAAAATACATGTCGGTATGGTAGCTGAAAAAAAATCATATTGGTATTGCGTTTCCTCATAACGCTTAATCAAGTACTGGTTATTTTCTTGAGATATTTTAATAAAATTAAAAATCTCGTCACTTGAAGTTTTGCTTATTGGGAAAATGTAAGTTTTACTCAAATGAATAACAATACTACCAATTACATAAGAAAAAATTAAAACTGGGATTGTTACAATGGCTGTCCAAGTTTTAGTATTTGAAAGATTTTCAACAAAGGGATAAATATTGTAAAAACCACATGTAAAAAGAAATATTGAAACAATCCACAACGAGCCAATTGCGAGCTTTGAAGTAAAGATATCTATATTAAATTTGTCCATACAATAGTTATTGGTAGTTAAAAAATTTAAGAGAACTCAAACTAGTCGTAGGCGACACTATCCCTAATTTTGTGTAAGTTGTTTTTTGTATTGATTATTTGTTTTTGATTCTTTGGTCAAAAATAAGGTAAAATTGGTTGATAATAATTCCCCAGTTATGAATGGGTTTA
>NZ_JAYGIL010000038.1:0-59796 GCF_034931025.1 Arcicella gelida
AATCTTACCAAATCTTGCTAGTAATTATCTTCTTAATTACTCTAACTATTTCCCCCTATCTCAGCCCGTTGGCGTCGTTTGGGAGTGCAAAGATGCAAGGTTTATTTTTAACCACCAAATACTTTTACAAAGTTTTTTAAACTTTTTTTGCAAAAAAAAGTTTAAAAAACATAATTGCAATGAAAATCAAGTACTTATCGACAATAATAAATACTGATTTTTTCAAAAAAAATTAAATATTTCTTGAACCATTCAAGTAACACACAAAAATCAGAGTGCCTAAAAACAAAACGAGCACTAAATTTTGAATCTAGTGCTCGTTAATTTTACTCGAAATATGTCTTAGCCTACAATAATCAGGTGGTTTTTCTTTCCTTTTCCTACTAATAAGTATTTCCCGTTGAGTAAATCAAAGGTTGCTGGGTGGTTTGGGTCAGCAATCTTCGTTTTGTTAATACTTAGTGCATTTCCTTGGATAGCTCTTCTTGCTTCTCCTTTAGAAGGATAGATTTCAGCATTGGTTACTACAGATACTAGGTCTGTCACTGTAGCACTAGCTTCAAAAGCTGCTAACGTAATCACTGTTTGTGGAACTCCATCAAAAACTGCTAATATATCGGCATCGCTCATTCCTTGTAATACTTCTAGCGTTCCTTTTCCAAAAAGAATTTCAGACGCTTTTACTGCTATATCGTAATCTTTTTCAGAATGTACTCTTATCGTTACATCTTTTGCTAATGCTTTTTGCATGATACGAAGATGAGGTGCTTCTGCATGGTCAGCCTCTAGTTTTTCAATTTCTTCTTTTGAAAGTAAAGTGAATACTCTTAACAAGCGGCTACAATCAGCATCTGTGGCATTCAACCAAAACTGATAGAACTGGTATGGCGTTGTCATTGTTGGATCCAACCAAACGTTTCCAGATTCTGATTTTCCAAATTTTGTTCCGTCTGCTTTGGTTACTAATGGCGTTGTCAGCGCATAGGCTTTGTGTTCAATTTCATCGGCGCCACCTTCTTTACGTCTGATGATTTCTGTTCCAGTGGTGATATTTCCCCATTGGTCAGAACCTCCCATTTGTAAACGAACATTTTTATTTTTGTATAACCAGTAAAAATCGTAGCCTTGTAATAATTGGTAAGAGAATTCGGTAAATGAAATGCCTGTTTCTAAGCGTTTCTTTACAGAATCTTTCGACATCATATAATTGACAGAAAGATATTTTCCTGCTTCACGTAAAAAACCTAAAAAGCTAAATTCTTTGAACCAATCATAGTTATTAACAACCTCAGCTGAATTATCAATATCAGTAAAGTCTAAAAACTTTTCTAATTGCTTCTTGATACATTCTTGATTATGGCGAAGTGTATCTTCTGAAAGGAATTCACGTTCTGCTGCTTTTCCTGATGGGTCGCCAATCATTCCTGTGGCACCACCTACTAATGCAATAGGTTTATGTCCACACAATTGAAAGTGTTTTAACAACATAATCGTTGCTAAATTTCCGATATGTAAAGATGAAGCGGTAGGGTCAAAGCCGATATAAGCGGCTGTCATTTCTTTTTGTAATTGTTCTTCTGTGCCAGGCATCATGTCCTGAAGCATTCCACGCCAACGCAGTTCCTCTATAAAATTGCTTTTCATTTCAAATTAATGATAAATATGCTCTCTGTTTAACTTTTCACAAAGTTAGAGATTGTCTATTGATATTTTACTTGCCTGAATGGTATTCTTGAAATGTGGAGCAATAATCTCTTAGCAAATTCCATTTCGTACTGCCCATGCTACTAAACCTGCTACGTTTTTTGTACCTGTTTTTTCCATAATGCGATTCCGATGTCCTTCTACGGTTCTGGCACTTAGGCATAACATTTCGGCAATGTTTTGGGTAGTTGTACCCTGACAAATATGTTCAAGTACTTCTAATTCTCTATCTGAAATTCCAATTTGAATACTTAATTGATTTTCCGTTTTTTTCTCTGGCTTATTAATCATCCGATTGTGCATGACTTTTACCAAAAATGGTCCATAATAATAGTCTTCTTTGAAAACTGTATAAATGGCATTTTCTACTTCGTCGGGATGAGCATCTTTTAGTAAGTAGCCATTTGCCCCTAAAGACATCAAATGTGTCACAAATTTGTCTTCATCGTGCATCGAAATCACGATTATCTTTACTTTGGGAAATTGCTTCTTGATTCGTTCTGTAGCTCTGATACCGTCTAATATAGGCATATTCAAATCCATCAAAACAATATTGGGATGTGTTTCAGCGATATTGTCTATCAATTCTTGTCCATTAGATGCTTCAAGCACTACTTCAAAATCATCATTGAGACTTAATAATGAAACAAGTCCACGACGAAAAAGGGCGTGATCGTCGGTAACGGCGATTCTAATCTTAGTTAGGTTACTCATTAATGGTTAGTTTTCAGAGAAAATTGTTTATAGCACAATGCTATTTTACAATACTTAGGATTCAGAAAGAGCTACCGTAATGATAAAAGTAGAGCCTCTTCCTATTTCAACATCAAATTTAAGTTGTCCTTTGATAAGACTCATACGACTTTCGATATTTTTTATTCCGATGCCTCTACTTGGTTGATTTACTCCTTCTAAATCAAAGCCTTTCCCATTGTCTGAAACTTCTAGTCTAAGTGTATTTTTGATTTCTGTTAAAGTGATTTTGATTTCCTTTGCCTCCGCATGTTTTAAGGCATTGTTGACTAATTCTTGCGTAGAGCGATAAAGTGCTAATTCTATTTTAGCATCATATCTTGCATTGGCATCACAAATAAAATGAATTGGGAGATTGGTATGGAGTGTCATTTTCTGAGAGAAATCTTTCAAAGCTTCTATCAAACCAAATTCATCTAAAGTACTTGGCATTAAATCTTTGGAAATTCTCCTGACATTATGAAGGGCTTCATTTAACAATTCCTCAGTTCTACCGAGCAGTATTGTTCTTTTAGATTCGTTTTCTGAATACTTATTTAATTGTGAGAGGCTCATTCTTGTAGCAGAAAGTAATGCCCCGATTTCATCGTGCAAATCTCCACCAATTTGTCGGCGAACTACTTCTTGAGAGCCAACACTTGCCTCGAGCATGGCTTGATGAAGTGCTTCTTCGTGAGCCGCTCTTTGTAATCTTTGACGACGATAATATACAATCACAAAAAGTATAATTGCCGAAACTGGCAAAAGCATTGCAATGGTGCCTAGAATAACGATTTTGACCTCATTCATTCAATTAAATCATTTATAGGCTCCAAATTTCTGCTTTATTAGTCTTCCGTGCAAAATATACACTAAAAGAATAATAGATGTTGCAAAAGTAATCATCATGATAGTACCTAATTCGATGATGACTTTAATTGTAGAGGCGTCTTGCTGAACCATAATCCTATTGCTAAAAAGATTCTAAAGATGAATGATAATACATAGTAAATATTCCATAACTCCAAATACAAGTCCATATTCTTATTAAAAAGAATCAATTCCCCATAAAGAAACAAAAACAAAGTTCCAGAAAAGTATAACAAACATGCTACGCTTATCCAAAACATCGGTAGTATTGACAATTTCTTTACTTGAAGAGTTTGTAGAAGCTGATAAAAATAGATAAAAACCCAAGTGATAACAAGTAAACAAGAAATTGCACTTATCACACCATTATATCTTTCAAAACTCAATCGCTCTGTAAAAACAATAACAGAAAATACTGCATAGATGCCTATAGTGGCATAGGTCAGTTTTTTTATTTTTCTCCCCCTAAAAACTTGGTTGTACATAAACCCAATCATAATACATTCAAAAACAGTAAATGTATTTATCATAAAATGATTGGGTCTGTGTAGTACTATAGACCAATAATTTCCCAAAGCTTCATAAATAATTGCACCTATTATATAAAGAAAAAGTATTCTAAACTCGATAGTTAAGTACTTATTCCTATAAATAGCAATTATCAAAGGAAGTAATACTACGGTAGAGGATATATATGAAAGTATTAGGTCTATCACTTCTGAAAGGTTTAAACGAATTTAGGCTTACATCTAGGTGGGCAAGGAGGAGGTCCAACAATACAAGAAGTTGAAACAATTTCACAATCATTATTAACTCCGCTAATAATTAATTGGTGTACCTTATCTTCGTCATAAGTATGTTCAATTTTAAAACCTACGATTTCTGGATTTTCTTCTAGCATTGCTACTAATAAAGATGCACTTACATAATGAGAATGTACTTCATGCTTTTTCTTGTAATCTTCTAATCCTTTAGATTCTTTTTCTGATTCTCTCTTAATAAGCTTACCTGCCATATTTGTTGAATGATTGGGGTGGTTAATAATATTCAAAACTACTAAAATGTATATAATTACAAAGTATTCAATTAAAAATAGCGTAGAAATACAGATAAAACAGGTATTTATACGCTATCGCACTTTACAACGTAATCATCTTTTTGATGTATTTTCCTACAATGTCAAATTCTAGGTTTACAATGTCACCGATTTTTAAGGTATGAAAAACGGTGTGTTCGTAAGTATAAGGAATAATGGCTACTCTGAAAGTATTTATGCCTGAATTAAATACAGTAAGACTTGTGCCATTGATACAGATTGAGCCTTTTTCAACGGTAACGTTTTGTCCGTCGTTACTATATTCAAAATCATAAAGCCAAGAGCCATCTTGTTCGATAACATTGGTAACTACTCCTGTTTGGTCAACGTGTCCTTGTACAATGTGTCCGTCGAAACGTCCATTTGCTGGCATACATCTTTCAAGATTCACTTTCGAACCTACCGTTAAAGCTCCTAAATTGGTTTTTTTAAGGGTTTCGTCGATGGCTGTTACCGAATATTCTTCTCCTTTAATATCAATTACTGTTAAACACACGCCATTGTGGGCAAGACTTTGGTCTATTTTTAATTCGTTGGTAAAAGGACAAGTAAGTGTAAATGTAATGTTTGTTCCTTCTTTGCTAAGATTGCTTACTTTGCCTAATGCTTCGATGATTCCTGTGAACATTTTGTTATCTGTTATCTGTTATCTGTTATCTGTTATCTGTTATCTGTTATCTGTTATCTGTTATCTGTTATCTGTTATCTGTTATCTGTTATCTGTTATCTGTTATCTGTTATCTGTTATCTGTTAAAAGAGTGTTGTTTTTGAAAGGTAGTTCCAATAATCTTGATTTTATTTAATAAAACCGTGTCAGATTGTTAACGATTAACAGACTCATAACTGATAACTGATAACGATTAACTGATAACCGTTAACTATATAATTTATAACAACTATCGCTTTCGCAAGTTAATTTACTAATTTTGCTTATCTATCAAGAACAGGTATGTTCCTTTTAAAATTCCTCAGAAAATGTTCAAAAATAAATTCTTCCTTGTTTTTATCAGTGTTATTATTGTTACTATCATCATTTACTCTTTTGTGGGTTCTCAAGAAAAACCTGTTACTCAGGCTCTTTCAAATGATTATGCTAAAACGATTCTAGCTTCAAGACAAGCCAAAGATGAGGCATTGAAAACCGAAAAAGATTCGCCTATTGAGGATAAAACAAACTTCAAAGGCTTACATTATTTTGAAGTAAACCCTGTTTATAAAGTAGTTGCTACTTTAGATAAATTAACAAGTGGACAAAGTATAAAAATTGCTATGACTGGCGGTGAAACTGAGGAATATGAAGCTTTTGCAAACCTAAAATTTGAAATTGATGGGAAGAAATGTGCATTAAAAGTATTTAAAACTCCAGAAGGAAACCTATTTTTACCTTTCCGTGACTTAACAAGTAATAAAGAAACTTATGGTGCTGGTCGTTATCTTGATTTAAAAATGGAAGATATTAAAGACCAAAGCATTGAGATTGATTTTAATCTTTGTTATCAGCCTTATTGTGCCTACAATCCTAGTTTTACTTGCCCAGTGCCACCAGCAGAGAATTTTTTAAATGTTGCTTTGAAGGTTGGGGAGAAAATGTAGTTTTTAACTAAATTAATTAACCAAAGAGGAGTTATTTCCTCTTTGCATTGCCTATTCTATCCAGTCGAACAAGTATTTTTCATCAAATTCGACTTCAAATTTTTTCAAGAAATTATAATACTCCTCTTTAAAAGTCCGCTTTTGATGATGTTCTTCTTGATTCAAGATATAATTATACACATCAGCAATATGTGAATGAGAATAAGAAAATGCTCCATAACCTTCTTGCCAAGAGAATCTCCCTTTTACCAATTTTCGGTCATTAATATAATTGGAAGAATTATTTTTAATGTCACGTACTAAATCTGCGATAGCAACCGAAGGCTTTAATCCAATAAAAATATGGATGTGGTCGGGCATTCCATTAATAATAATAGGCTTTTGGTTTTTGCCTTTGATAATACCGGAAATGTATTTATACAATTCATCTTTCCAAGTTTTGTTAATCAAATTCTCCCTACCTTTTACAGCAAACACAATTTGAACATATAGTTGTGAGAACGTTCCAGCCATTTTTTCAAGCATTTATATTTGAAATTAAATTTAATCATTTTCAAATAAAATCACGAAGGGATGATGGGATTATAGAGAAACAAATTTTTCACGTTCAAAATAAATTTTCATATCATTGAAATGCGTTTGTGTCACCCTTTCAGGGTTTTGTAAGCATCGTTCTTATTATTGGCTACAATCCTGACATCCCTTCGGGATTGTTAAATGAAAATACAAATCCCGAAGGGATGATAGGATTATAGAGAAACAATTTCAGCAAAAACAAAACCCCATAGGGGTGATACAATAATGATTTATGAATTCTTTAGCCAAATTTTTTCTCGTGCAAAATCAATTTTTATAGCATCAGAAAGCATTTGTGTCACCCTTTCAGGGTTTTGTAAACATTGTTCTTATTATTGCTACAATCCTATCATCCTTTCTGGATTGTTACTTTATTTTTGCTTTAATATAATTACTTTTTGCTTTTAAACACCTATAGATTGTTTTAATGTAATTATATTATGCTTTGATAAACTTGATTGTTGCTTTAACAAAATTAATCATTGATTACCAACACCTTAACGTTGTTTTTATGTTATTATTCATTGCCTAATTACACTTATCAATTGTTTATGTATAATTATATATTGTTTTATCTGACCTTATTAATACTTAACTGTAATTAAGTATTGCTTAAATATACCTTATTATTGTTTACTTAAAATTAAGCTTTGTTTTACTGTACCATATCATAGATTTTCTATAATTAATTATTGTTAAGCTGTAGTTTGTCTTTGTTTTGATGATAAGACCAATTGCTTCATTAGAAGAAGGCATAAAAAAATCCCCACTTAAATAAGCAGGGATATGCGTTTGTTTTGATGTATGTGTAATTTAATATTATTGAAAAACAATATGCTTTTCCGAATCGACAGTTAGTAAAGTAGTATCTGTTAATCGGGTTGCTAAAGCATAATTTTTGATTAATTCATAATGGTAAAAGAATTTCATCGTGTGAATTTTAGATTCATAAAATGATGATTCACTTTCTTCAAGATTTTGGGTAATTAATGCTTGCTTAGCTACAATTGCTTGTTTAAGCCATATCCATGCTACGCTAGTAATCCCAAAAAACTCCATGTAAAGGTTCGCATCTGCTAAAAAAGCCTCATTATCTCCTTTGGCAGCAATACTTAATAAGTGCATCGTTACTTTTTGTAAACGTCCTAGCTCCTTTTCAAGCTTTTCTGCATAAGGTTTTAGTTCATCAAAAGTATTTGCCAGCTCAATACTCTTCATTATTTCATTGAAAAGTAACTGTGGTGCTTTGCCATTGTTCAATGTTACTCCCCTACCTAACAAATTCAAAGAATGGATGCCTGTTGTACCTTCGTAGATAGACATAATTCTAACATCACGTGCCATTTGTTCTAATGGGAAGTCTTCTGTGTAGCCATAACCGCCAAAAACTTGCAAACCTTCATTTACTGCTTTGATACCCATTTCGGCTGGGTAAGTTTTAGCAACGGTTGTCATCAAATCAAGCATTAATTGGTAAGGTTTAGCCTCCTCTGAAGCTTTCCCAAGCCCATGAATCATGTCTTGCCAGTGATAACATTCTAATAAAAGTCCCAAAGAGCCTTCAACAACGGCTTTTTGAAACAATAACATCCTTTTTACGTCGGGATGGTTAATGATGTACGTCTGTTCTTCTTCTAAATTTTTATTGTTAAGCTTCCTTCCTTGCGGACGTTCCTTCGCATACTCTAATGAAGCATAATATGCGGCAGAAGCAATGTAAGTTCCGCCCATGCCAACGCCTAAACGTGCTTCGTTCATCATCTGAAACATGTAGCTAAGTCCTTTGTTGGCTTCTCCAACTAAATATCCAACTGAATTATCTTTATCACCAAAGGTTAAGTGCATAGCGGGCGTAGCTTTTTGCCCCATTTTATGATAGATTCCCGTAGAAATCACGTCATTATCCACATTAAATTCAGTGCCATCAGCATTTGCTCTGAATTTAGGAACAACAAATAAAGAAATACCTTTAGTACCCAATGGCGCACCTTCAATTCTTGCCAGTACTAAGTGAATTATGTTATCGGCAATGTCATGATCGCCAGCAGAAATGAATACTTTCTGACCTTTAATCTTAAAAGTACCATCACTTTGTGGAAAAGCAGTCGTGATAACATCTGAAAGCGAGCTACCAGCTTGCGGTTCAGTTAAACACATCGAGCCAGTCCATTCCCCAGTGACTAATCTTTGGGCATATTTTTCTTTTAATTCATCCGAACCAAAAGAAAAAATCAAATTTGCAGAACCTGCTGTTAAGCCAGTAAACATTACGAAAGCATTATTGGCAGAACCTCTAATCATTTCACTTGCAGCGTTGACTACAGTTGGTAATTGTTGTCCACCATTTTCATAAGCGAAAGTTGCAGCAATCATTCCTGCATCGCCCATGGCTTTTACATAATCTTTTACAGCAGAATGTACCTTTACTTGACCATTAATTAATTGAGGTTGGTTTCTGTCAGACGAGACATAAGCATTTCTGAGGATTTTATCGGCAATTTCTTCAGTAGTATCCAAAACCATGTCGAACATATCAGGTGTATAATCCTGAAAGTATGAAAACTTAGTAAGTTCTGCCACTTGCAGTACTTCTTTCAACATAAAATCAAGATTGCGACGAGAATATTGCTTATTCATGGTTAATGGCTTTGTTTCTTGTTATGCTTGCATACAATAAAGCGTAAAAGTAATAACATTAATATTATTCTGCAAGCATACGTTTTAAAATAAAGACATAAAAAAAGTTGTCATTTAGCCTGACAACTTAAAATTTTGCAAAAAAAGCTCATTACTTAGCGTTTTTCGTATTTATAGGATTTTTTCTACCAGAAAATTATTATTTAAAATTTTACTCTTTAGGAAAATAATACTCATATATTCTGAAAGAAATAATGGTTACTACAAACAAAATACTTGTACCCCAACTAAATTGATTGAGCAATACATCTATTTCCCTATCATTGAAATAAAGACCAACAGCAATCCTTAATAAAACACAGATTGCATATCCGCTGAGTACAAAATATATTTTCTTGTTCATGTTTGCAGCAAATTTTAGCATTGCAGTAAGAGGCTAAAAGAATATTACTTTTTTACAGATTTCAAAAAGTACTTACCAATAAAGAAAAGGAAAAGACCTAATAAAATTACATTAAAGAGTTGCCATAAAATTAGGCTTAGGTTTGAAGTTAAAATATTGTTTATCATGATTTTAAGTATTTTTTTATTTATAAACTATTATTCAATAAAATTAAGATAAATCATTGACAAATAAAACTTTTAATAAATTCCACTTGTACGATTATAACCCGCAAAAATGCCAAAGCCCCCTTTTATGTTCGAATAGATTTTAATGGGTTCAGCAAAAGGATTATCTTGAGTAAAAGCATTCTCAGCTAAATCTTTATGATAACGATAATAATGAATATCGGTATTCAATACTTGTATTTCATTGAAACTGTAACCTCCATAATATTCATCTCGACGTTTTTGTAGATAAAAGCTTTTAGTAGAACTAAGTCTTTTACCATCATTGTTTAGGTCGGTAATTGAGTGTTCAGAATATTCAGAACCTACATAAACATAGAATTCTCCTCCTACACCTGGACTGTAAGTTTTATCAAGTACATAAATACTGTAGTAGTTTTCTTCATTTGGAATATCATCCCAGTTAATAATATACTTTTTACCTCCTAATTCACCAATCCCTATTTCTTGCACAGTTACCTTTTTTAGATCAACACTGTTCAATGGAATTGTACAAGTAGCTTCAGCTTGTTGCCCATCATAATTAATTACTTTTAGCGTATAAGTCTTTCCTGCTTCTATCTTAAAGAATTTTACATTGAGTGTAAAAGTGCTACTTACATTTCCTTCTGGTTTATCAAAAGTAGCGGTTTTAGTTCCATCTGTAATCGTTACAATAGCTTTACTTACATTGGCAAGCCATACCTGATAAATACTTGTTCCGACAATTGGTCTTGTATAATTCAGTTTTACTTTAATAAGAGTGTCTTGCGGACAAATAAATGCCTCAATAGTAGGTGCTGTACTTGAAGGAATATTATTTACATTTTCTTCGACAGAAAGAAAATCATCTTCGCAACTTGTGAACAAAAGTAAAGTAACAACAAAGATTAAATATGGTATTTTCATGATTTAGAATTTAAAGCTGTAGCTGACAGATGGAACAATTGGGAATAAACCTTTTCTATAAAGTTTATTTTCATAAGCCCCAGTAGTAGTGTTATATGCTTGAGCACTCTCATAATAAAAAGGGTTTATGCGATTATAAGCATTATAAAGACTTATTTCCCAGGTTCGCTCACCTCTTTTCTTCTGTTTATGAAATTGAATCCCTAAATCTAAGCGATGATATGCGGCCGCTTGAAAGGAATTTCTTTCATCGTAATAATTTACTTTTGTATCAACAGGGTTACTTATGTTTGTGTGACCTCCCAAACGAGAACTAGCAATTGGAATCGTTAGACGATTTCCAGTACCATACACCCAAGTAGCCGAAAGTGTAATTTTGGGTTTGAGTTGATAAGTACCTACAATTGATAAATCATGGCGACGGTCGTAACGTGGAGCGAATTCCTTACCATCGTTTATTTCAGCAAATTGATGTTTTATCCACGAGAGCGTATAACCAACCCAGCCTTTTAATCGACCTACTTTTCTTTGTAAGAGTATTTCCATTCCATAGGCTTTCCCTTTGCCAGAAGTAACATTTTCTTGCCAATCAACTTCGCTTGTTTTTTGGGCATCAGGACCAAATTCTAACAATAAAAAACTTGCTCCTTCTTTGTAACCGATGATATTATCCATTTTTTTATAATAAGTCTCGACAGTTAAAGACAGGTTTTTATCAGGAAAATCTTTGGCTAAACCTAAAGCAATTTGCTGAGAAGTTTGCGGGGGAATTTTATCAGTCGCAGACACCCACAAATCTGTGGGTAAACCCAAACCAGAATTTGATAGTAAGTGAATATATTGATTCATTCGGGCATAAGAAGCTTTGATAGCCAAATGATTTGGCAAGCGGTATGCTCCTGAAAAACGAGGTTCAAAATTGAAGTATTTCTTTGAATTAACATTAAAATTACTGAGGCGAAGTCCTGCATTAACTGTAATTTTTTCATTAACGTGCCAAACATCCTCTGCATATAAAGCCGTTTCTACAGCGTCAGTGGCATTTTTTTTGATACCCGATGTATCCGTTCTAGCATCTACTAATATTAACGCACTTGGTGTAAAACGATGGGCAGTAAGTAATATTCCTGTTCGGATGGCATGTTGTGAAGAAGGCAAAAAATCAATGTCAGATTTCAGCGTAAAATCTCTGATACCAGACGAGTAAGCTAAAGAATAAAAACCTTTGTCGGTGGTTTCTTCATTATAAACTTTGAAATTATAATTAGTAAAAATAAGCGAAGTATTACTGAATAGTTTTTGGTTGAAAAGATGATTCCAGCGTAAAGTAGTAGTAGCGTTTCCCCAATTAAAACCATTACTTTCTTGAGAATCACGTGTTTGGCTATTTTCCTGAAAATCAAAAACATCACGCCCAAAGTAACCACTTAAATAAAGTTTATTTTTCTGACCAAAATCATAATTTACTTTCATGTTTAAATCATAAAAGTACATCGTCGGAAAGTCGTTACCAGCAATTGGTTTTAAGATTGCATCGGCATAAGAACGACGAGCAGAGAATAAAAACGAAGAAACATTCTTTTTCAAAGGACCTTCTAAAGTTAGTCTGCTAGACAATAAACCGATACCCGCTTCACCGTGAATTTTTTCTTTATTTCCTTCCTTCATCTGCATTTCTATCACAGATGAAAGTCGCCCACCAAAACGAGCAGGAAAACCACCTTTAGTCATTTCGACACTTTTAAGTGCATCGCCATTAAACACCGAAAAAAAGCCAAACAAGTGATTGGCATTATAGACAACGGCATCGTCGAGAATCAATAAATTTTGGTCGGGACCACCACCACGCACATACAATCCCGCCGAACCTTCACGCCCTTTCTGAACGCCAGGCATGAGTTGAAGTACTTTTAATACATCTTTTTCACCCAATAAAGCAGGAATATCTTTAATCTGTTTGATAGGTACAGAAACTACACTCATTTGCTCGCTTTCACTCACAAAATTTTGGCGTTCGGCATTGACGATTACTTCTTTTAAATCAGTTGATTTAATCTTTAGTTCTATATCAATTTGCTGACTAGCATTCGTCGTAATATTTCTTTTTTCAGACTGATAACCTAGCATTGAGAATACCAATTCAAGGGTTTCAGCATTAGAAATCGTTAGAGAGTAAAAACCGTAATTATTGGTTTGCGTTCCAATTTTTAGGTTGGGAATTGCTACAGCAACGTTGGCTAAAGATTCTTTACTTCCTTGCTCACGGACATAACCACTAATCGTGATTTTCTGAGCATTAGCAGTATAGGTAAAGATGATGAAGTAAGTAAAAAGTATTAATTGTTTCATTCGCTATTTTTTAAGACGTAGTTCGATGGTATTTCCTTGATAAGTTGGACTAGAAGCTCGTGGCCCTTTTAGCGTCATTGAATTACCAGATTGGCTTATTCTGTATGAACCTAATAAACTAATTTTAGGGATTTCCTCATCCATAATAGCAATAAATGTAGTGTTTTCATCAGGAACAGCATTGTAAACTATTTTAATATTTTGAGTTCCCGTGAGGTCATAAAAACCTGAACAAGAACGAATACTTCCTGTTAGCTCACATTGATCTAACTGAAAAATACTGTTTGGATATTTTACTACAGAATCAGGAGCAGTTTGTCCAGTTTTTGAATAGATGATTTCATCGACTTTCCAAGTACCCGATAAATCGTTGATTAATTCTTGGGTTTCATCTTTGCATGAGCATAAGAACAAGGTGATTGATAAAATGAATAACTTTTTCATAATATTGGTATTTGAGGGTGATGTTAGATTTCTTGAAAAGATAATATAGGTTTGTAATAGCTATTTCTCTACGTTTGAGTTTTATGTTTTATTTCCCTAATAAAAATAATGCTAAAGTATTAATAATCGCTATTCCCATAAAATTTATTATGTGAAAGTACCTTAACATGATGTGAAACCACAGAAAATTAACGATTTACTGTTACTTTCATGTAGTCGCATTGATTAACCCCATTAGACTGCGAACAATTGTATTTACGTTTGATAATCAGTTGATTCCCACCAGACTCTAATATATCATAACCGTTACTCCATTTTTGTAATACTTGTTGATAAGCTGAAGTACTAGTAATACTAGAATTGCCTATTCCATTCAAATAAACTGTGTTTATAGCATCCTTATTTGCTTGAACTTGATAGACCAATTGAGTTCTTACTCCATTTTCTGTTATGAAAACATTACAGCCAGATGTTGTTGTGTTGTTCTTATCAGCATCACAAGCATCGAATTCTATGGAAAGATTACTTACTTTACCGTTGAATCTTTCTGAGTATAGCCACTAAACTGTAATTCAGAGACATTCCATTTACCAACCAAACTGTTGATAACTGGAGTTTCATCTTTTTGACAAGATGACATAAAAAAAAACAAAAACATAAGTGAATATGGAAAGTTTTTCATGATGTAAGCTTTTTTAAAAGTGTAAATAAAGAAATTTAAACGCAAGACACTATTAATCGGAAATTCCCCTATGATTGAATATTTTTTCGTTAAAATATCGAGGTAGAAAACTCTACCTCGAAGCTATCGATAATAAAAGGTGTAACCATTCTTAATAGAAAAAACTTCGCCAATCCATTTTTCCCTTGTTTAGTACAGCGTTTACTCCTTGATAATTATCTAACAAACTATCAGGATTCTCCTCTTTGAAGTTTTCTGAACCCAGTAATTGTGTTTTCTCAATCCAATACTCGTAAGCATTTTTATAGAAAAATTTACCCGATAATTCAAAAAGCTTCAAAAAACTCAACGCAATTCCAGATGTTCCATGTCTAATAAATGGATTTCGATTAACCTCCTCCACATTTTTCCGTTTGGCAATTACCTGCCCAACCGTATCTGCAATAAACTTATTGTGAACTTCCCCAAAAAACTCGTCAGCCTTGTAAAGAAGTAATAAAACTGGTAAATCTCCACGAGCCCAACAAAATTCATTTGTATAAATGCGTTCGCCCGTAACTAGATTCACTTGAATCGGGAAATGTGACTGATTAGATTGATATGAGAACTCTACTTCTTGAATACTACTAGTCAGTATTTTAATTTGTTCTTTGAATAAAGACTTCAGTTCATCCTTTTGTTTAATTTCATTCTCATCTTCAAGTTTTTTTAACAGGAAACCTGTTCTTCCTTCTGGCAAATAATATTGGTAAATCTGATCTGCTTGACTACATTCTTTAGTACGTATTTGATTTATTAATGACATAAAATTGCTATTTATCAGACCGATACCATTTAAAATCTTAGTTCTTGAGCTTTAACATTCAGTTAATCAGTAATTAATTGCCTTGATTTTGTAGATTTGAAAAAACATCTTCAAGCACACAAAAACATTACACCAACGAAAAGATTCTAAGGGTCAATTTTGGTTAAACACTGACGAATGAAAAATACAATCAATAAAAAAGAGATACAAGTACATGCTAAAGTTTGGCTAGTTTATTATATACTTACTGTTTTTTGGAATGCCAAAGAAGTAAGCTTTGTCGAGTTCTTCGACTTATTCTTAACTGTTATACTTTGGACAACTGTTTTTTATAGCTACCATTTAGTTTTATTCCCAAAACTTCTGGACAAACGAAAGTGGTTAACACTAATCCTAATTTCCATATTTTTCCTTCTCTTATTTTTAACGGTTTATACCTTTGAAGAAAATATAATCTTACTTCTCAGAAATAAGCCTTTTGCAATACCATCATCTCGTTTCTATAGATTTGCTTCATTTTGGTTTGCAAACTTTGTATTAATTGCTCTTGGCTATCGTTATTACGGAGAATCTATCAAACAAAAGCAGCAAAAACTTCTCATAGAAAGCAACCTCCAAAAAGTAGAAATTGAGCTAAAAAACTCTCAACTAGAAAACCTAAAAGCACAATTCAATCCACATTTTCTGTTTAATTCTTTGTGGTACATTTATACTTTGGTTCAAGGTGAAAATCAAAAAGCAACCAAAGCCGTTGAATTACTTTCGGATATGATGCGATACTCTATGCAAAATCATGAGGTCGGAGAACTCGTTCCGCTAGAAAATGAATTGAATTATGTGAATAATTATATCGAATTACAAAAACTGAGAAATCCAGCTATGAAACTAGATTTTCGGGTGGAAGGAGATGTTGAATCTATCAAAATTTTACCGCTAGTACTGATTTCTTTCGTAGAAAATGCTTTTAAACATGGTAAAATTGACGATATTGAGCATCCACTTACAATATATTTAAAAGTTGAAAAAAATCAATACATTCACTTTAAAGTAAATAACAAAATTTCCTTATTAGGAAAAGAGCGTTCTAGCGGAATTGGTCTTGAAAATGTAAAAAGACGTTTAAAAAGTACTTATGATAATCTTCATACTTTAAAGATTGAAAACGATAACCAATATTACCAAACAGAGTTATACATTCAAATGAAATAAGTTTTCCACAAAATAATACACAAACTCTATGATAACCTGCCTGATTGTTGATGATGAACCCTTTAGCGTTGAAGCCCTTAAAAGTTATGCCCTTCGCATTCCGTTTTTAGAAGTAGTTTTGGCTACCACTTCTGCCGTAGAAGCTGCAATTTTAATTCAAAAACAAAATATTGTTTTAGTATTTTCAGACATCCACATGCCTGAATTATCTGGCTTAGAACTGGTGAAGCTGATTCAAGGGAAAAGTAAAGTCATTTTTGCGACTGCCTATTCAGATTACGCCCTTGATGGTTATCAAAACGATGTGATAGATTACTTAATGAAACCAATTTCTTTCGAAAAATTCTTGAAAGCGGCACAAAAAGCAGAGAAATTAATTGAGTTAGAACGAAACCAAATCGGCAATAAAGTAACAGGAAAAAGTAGCAATACCAATAACGAAGATTTCATTTTCGTAAAAACAGAACACAAAGGGAAGTACATCAAAATAAAATTTGAAGATATTTTAATGATTGAAGGTTCGGGAAATTATGTTACGATTTATACACTTCAACAAGAAAAAATTATTGTTTTACTGACTTTCAAATACTTGGAAGACCACTTGCCCCAAACACAGTTTATCCGAACCCATAAATCATACATTGTAGCATTTAAAGCCATCTCGGGCTTAGATGGCAACACTGTAATCTTAGGCGACCTTTCTGTACCAATTGGCGTTACTTATCGAGAAAATATTCTGAATCATTTTTCTGGGAAGATGATATGAAGCATTCTTCAACCCTTAGTGTACAAATACGCCCACCAAATCAACAAAAACTGTAAAGGAATTCTCAACCATAAAATCCATTCTGAGATTTTGGTGAATTTTCCAGATGTAATCATAAAAATATTGGCTGGCAAAACTGCTACCAATAACAGCATTATTCCCCAAGCGGCATAAGTACGAGTTTGTGGAAAAAGTAAGCCTATTCCTAAAATCACTTCTGCCAGTCCGCTTAAAAAAACCATTAATCCATGTGCTGGAATATATGGAGGCATAATTGCCAAGTAAAATTTAGGTTTTATAAAATGATTTATACCTGCAATGGTATAAAGAAAAGCCATCAAGTAAAGTCCTATTTGCTGTATCATCGTTGTTTTTTGTTTAGTAATAATACTGATTATTCTGAAAAGCTTTGCTTTATGATAGAAACAATATTTTCAAACAAGATGTTATTTCGTAAGAGTATGGTAATTTTGTAAAATTATTAAGATAGAATTATTCCGACGGACAAGGTTGTCCGTACAACAACATAATGAGCGTAGTTCCTTACAAAGAGCAAAGTGCAAGCAAAAAAGAGCAAGTTGCTCAGATGTTTGATAATGTTTCACCGAAATATGATTTTCTAAATCATTTATTGAGCGGTGGTATTGATATTTTATGGCGTAAAAAGGCTGTGAAATTGTTGAAAAAAGCCCAACCAAAAACGATTTTGGATATTGCCACAGGAACGGGAGATTTTGCCATTGAAGCTTTGGCTTTGAAACCAGAAAAAATCGTTGGAGTAGATATTTCAGAAGGAATGCTGAGTGTTGGTCGTGAAAAAATCAAGAAATTGGGTCTTGATACTATCATAGAATTACAAAAAGGTGATTCTGAAAGATTGAACTTTGAAGACAATACTTTTGACGCTGTTATCGTTAGTTTTGGAGTACGAAACTTTGAGCATCTGGAAAAAGGATTAACCGATATGTGCCGTGTAATGAAAAAAGATGGCACTTGTATTGTCCTAGAATTCTCAAAGCCATCAGCATTTCCATTTAAACAGCTATATAATTTTTACTTTAAATATATCTTGCCCGTAGTTGGTAAAATCATTTCAAAAGATACTTCTGCTTATACATATTTACATGATTCTGTACAAGCATTTCCAGATGGGAACGATTTTATCCAAGTATTCGAACGTGCAGGTTTTAACAGAACCCAATGCTTACCACTCACTTTCGGAATAAGTACTATTTACATCGGCAGAAAGTAATTCTTTCTTGTTTATTTTTTGGCATTTGTTCTGTCGGAACTTCGATAGATGCCAATGCTCAAAACTATGATTACAAGCGAATTTATGATGAGTATTATGATGATAAGCCAGTTCATTTTGGCTTTTTGTTTGGTTTTGGTTCATCAAGATTCAATGTTTATCATAGCAGTAGTTTCCAAGCACCAGGCGATACTGCCATTACGATTGTTTCGCCCGGCAATTTTTCATTTCAAGTTGGAGGTTTGGTCAATCTTAAATTAAACGACCGTTTTGACTTAAAATCAGGAATAAATATTGCCTTATATGGTCGTCAGTTGAATTATCGTTTTACGAATTCACCTGATTTTCCACCTGAACTTCGTGAATCTACTTGGCTTGAAATACCCATTTTATTGAAGTATAAATCAATGAGAAGAGGGAATTCAAGAATGTATGTAGATGCTGGTGTTAAAATTGGATTAGAAACCAATGTACGTAAAAATGCCAATAATACCCGAAAATTAGATACCAGAACAAGTGATCTTTCTTTAGAATACGGAATTGGTTTTGAGCAATTCTTTAAGTATTTTAAATTCACGCCTGAACTTAGATTTTCGCATGGATTAACGAATTTGTTCATTGCCCCAAGTGTGAATAACTACGCTAGGGATATACAAAGATTGAATGCACACAGCGTTACGTTGTATTTGATGTTTGAATAATAGCATTGAGGTTTCAGCCTTGAGCTATCAGCTTTTTAATCCTGAGTTATGATTTCATTTCATCACTCAGGATTTTTCATTTTACTTCCTTCTCAACACCATCAATTTATCGTTATTTCTGGCGATAATTATTAGGGTTTCTTTGCCTACTTTAATATTTTTAATGCGTTTTACTTGCCCTTTAATATTAATTCCGTTCAATTTCGTTACTTCAAACTGACATTTACCTTTGTTTATCAGTACTGTTCCGTAATCGGCATCGTATCTCCCCATTTGAATATTGCAGTCATAGAAATTCCCCAACATCAATACATCTGGTAATTTATCTCCATTGGCATCAATGATTTGAGCAGTGTAGAATGGCGATAATTGTGCTTTTGCTGGAAGCGATTGTAATGAGAAATTACCCTTGCCGTCGTTTACTAAAATGGCATTGTCAAAGTAATTTGCTTCAAAAATATTGGCATTTGCTAACTCGTTTTCTCCCACGATGTCCACTATACGTGCATTGGCAAAATCCTTCGCCAAAAGGAATTTCTTTTTAGTAAATGGAAACTGTTTTTGGGTTTCTGCTTTATTGGCAAACATTACTTCTGTTCCTCCCAAATAATAACTCAATACTTGGTCGGTTGTGCCGTTCTTATCAAAATCACTCACATACATTTTTACAGGTTCGTTTTCAGAAGCCTTGATTCGGCTATTTTGTCCAAGATTTCCTGCCAAAATATCTAAATCACCATCGCCATCAAAATCATGAGGCATCGTAAAATTCCACCAACCTTTTTCTTTCGTTAGCATTTTTTTGACAAATTTTCCTCCTTGATTTTCCATCTCACAAATTCCATCCCATTCCAAAGCTAAGAGTAAATCTTGGTCGCCATCTTTGTCTAAATCTTGTAAAATAGCATTTTTCACCAAACCAATATTTTTCAAATCTTTGGCATACTTATCGGTTACGTCAGTAAATTTTCCCGTTCCATCATTTTGTAAAAGGTATGAATTAGGAATTTTTCCGTAAGAATAAGGTACAGAACGGCTCGTAATGAACAAATCCATTCTTCCATCTTTGTTAAAATCAATCGGTTCAACAGCCGACGCTGATATGAATATATTTTGAAAGGCATTTTCTTTGACAGACAAATTTCCTTTACCATCGTTCAAATAAATTCTTGGCGTAAGATAATTCGATTTACCAAAATACTCATTTCCACCTTCGGCTACAACCAAATCAAGATGAGTATCATTGTTTACATCAATCCATTTTGCGTCAATTTCTTCATAAATACTATCTTTTGGGAAAACCGCTTGTTTACTTTCTCTAAATTTCCCGTTTGCATTTTGTAAAAATAAATGTGGCATTGAAGTTTTGGAAGAACCTAAAAACACATCTTCTAATCCATCATGATTTATATCAGCAACTGCTAAAGCTGGACCTTCAGACGACATTTTATGAGGAATCAATGCTTCTCTTTCAAATTCGTTAAAGTCATTTTCTTGATGTAAAACCGCTAAATTAAGCGATTCTGCAACATCTGTGAATTGGTGAAATGGTTTACTTCTGTGTTTAAATTGTTCATAATCAAATAGAGGTAAATGCTGCTGGTAAGCAATAAAAAGAGAATCTTTATCCGTTTTTAGTTTTATTTTTTGAAATGTTCTATCTGACCAAATCAAATAAATGGAATCTACTTCGGCTTTATTTCCTAAACCAATTGTCAACGGAATTTCCATACTTGCTTGAAAAGCTTTTACTGGAAATTTTTCATAAGAAATCGTTTCTCCGCCTTTCTTGAAAACCAATACTTTTGCTCCGATGGCATTCAAATTTTTCTCAGAACCTTTCAAATACAAACGAATATGAGCATTTTCGGGAGCGTACACATTGGCTTTGTTTTCATAAATAAATGCCTTTTGATTGATATTATTCGTAACAATATCCAAATCACCATCGTTATCTAAATCTGCATAAACTGCTCCATTTGAATACGAATCTTGATTATTTGCAATACTTTTCTCTTTGTCTTCAAAACGCAGCTCTGATTTATTTTGAAAGAATTTATTGGGAATTTTTATTTCTGGCAATTTATCCACCAATGAAATATCACTTTCATCCATTTCCTTTCTTTCCAATTTCATCTGAATATCTTCCGAAGAAACAAAACTGATATAATCAATATCGTTCATTCGTTTCGGAATTCCATTTGAAATGAATAAATCTTTGCGACCGTCATTTTCAAAATCAAAAAACAAAGGCGACCACGACCAATCTGTTGCATGTACGCCCGCAAACATCGCCATTTCCGAGAAAGTACCGTCGCCATTATTTAACTGCAAATTGTTTCTAGCAAATTGGTAATTGTAACCGTAGCTTAATTTATATTGAAAAATATTATAAGAATCTTCGCCTTCCGAACGCTTCAAAATCTCACGGTCAAACGGCAACATATCCAACGAAATAATTTCTGGATATATATCATTATTGATATCAGCAACGTCAATTCCCATCGAGAACTGGCTGGTGTGCATCATCGAACTTTCGATACTTTCCAAGAAAGTACCGTTCTTTTGATTAATATACAAATAGTCATTTTCGTGAAAATCGTTACCAATATACATATCTGGATAACCATCAAAATTGACATCGCCGACGCCAACACCCAAACCATAGCCTAAAGCATCTCTTTTAATACCTGTTTGTTCGGCTACTTCAATGAATTTTCCATCGTCATTTCTAAAAAGTTTATCCCCTGCCAAAGGATGAAAAGTACCTTGAAAAGTACTTCTTACACCAAAAGTACCATTTTGATGCACGGAATGATTGAGTTGAAACATATCCAAATCGCCATCCAAATCATAATCAAAAAAAGTCGCTTGTGTGCCAAAACCCACTAAATCTAAGCCGTACTCTTTCGATTTTTCTTCATAAACAGGAATGCCTTCTTTGGTAATTTCTTTACAAACGAAGAGTAAATTATGTCCCTTTAAACTTTCAAACCCACCTACCTGGCTGACGTAAATATCTAATTTTCCATCTTGATTAATATCCACTACCGAAACGCCATTCGACCAGCCTTTTTCTCCTTTGAAATTTGCTTTTTCAGTGATGTCCTCAAACTTCATTCCTCCACGGTTGAGGTAGATTTTATTATCTTTCAGATTAGCAGTAAAACATAAATCAACCAGTCCATCATTGTTAAAATCACCAACACCAACACCTCCGCCATTGTAGAAGTACATATAAGTAAAGATGTTTAAATCTTTGGTTGGCGTTAGGTCGTTTGAAAATTCAATGCCAGTTTTTTCAGCATCTAATAATTCAAAAGTGTATGGTTCTTTGTTTTTGCAGGAAACAAAGAACAGGAAAATGAAAATTACATACCTCACCCCCAACCCCCTCTCCTGTTGAGAGGCTATTAGAGTATTCAAAGCTCCCCCTCTCAACAGGGGCGGGGTGAGGTTAATTCGATTATTATTTTTTTTCATCATTTCTATTTTTTTGACCAGCATAGCAACTATTTGAATTGAAACAATTTAGGCACTTCGTTATTCAACAAAGTCAGGAAGTTTACTTTACCTTGAATCTTAATTGGGCTGATTTGCTTTACTTCTCCATTCGTTACAAAACCGCTTGCTTGATTGGTCAGTACTTTGAATTTTGCTTTTCCTTTATTCACCAAAACATTTCCTCTGCTGGCATCAATCATGCCCAATTGTGGAATAAAACCTGTATAATTTCCTCCCAAAATAATATCTTTCAAACCGTCCTGATTGATGTCAAAGCATTCAATGGCATTGATGCACGAAAGTTGAATTACTTCTGGCAAATCCATCAAAGTGAAATTTCCCTTTCCATCGTTAATAGCCACTGAAGATTTACAAGTCTTCACTGTTTTTACCAAAGTGCCTTCCAAAACATTACTGGGGAATAAATCTTCAATTGTTTTATCAGCGTATTCAGCATGTCTTAGAATTTGTTTCTTTAATGCTGGAAATTGTTCTGCCATTTCTCTTTTCAAGAAAACAGGTTTGTCTTTTCCTTCAATACTTTTGGTCATGATTTTATCAATTGAACCATTGTTATCAAAATCTTTCACCCAAATTTTCAACGGAGCGTCCATTGAAGCTTTAAGCGTAAAGTTTTCGCCCATATTTCCTAAAATCAAATCATTGTCGCCATCGTTATCAATGTCGGTTACTTTCAATGCTCCCCAGAAACCTGTAAATTCTTCTAAACCAGTTTTTAGTTTTTCTATTTTTTTTCCTTTTAAAGTAAAAATCACAGGCGACATCCAATCTCCAACAACGATTAATTCTTTCTTTTTATCGCCATTTACATCTTCCCAATAAGCATCACGAATCATTCCTAATTCGGTCAGTTCTGGATTTACTTCTTTAGCAACGTCTTTAAATTCTCCTTTCCCATTATTTTCATAGAAATAACTTGGCGGATTCTTTCCGTACTCCATCGCATAACTTCTACTTCCTACAAACAAATCAAGGTCACCATCATTATCAAAATCATAAGGAGCAATCACAGCAGTATTGGTAGCATTTCTGGGAATGGCTTTCGAATTAAAGGTAAAATTGCCTTTCCCATCATTCAAGTATAATTTGTCAATCAATTCTATTTCTCCAAAATGTACTTCATTTCCGCCACTTCCAACGTACAAATCCAAGTCTCCATCTTTGTCGGCATCAAACAAGAGTACTGCTGTTTCTTCAAAATAAGTAAAATCATTAAATACTTTTTGAATTGATTTTTTAAAACCAGCAGTCGTTTGCAAGTACAATTGTCCAGCTTGGTCTTTCGCTCCTGCGATATAAACATCTTCCAAACCATCGCCATTTACATCGCCAATAGCCGCTTTTGGACCCTCTTTTGACAACAAAGCTGGAAGGTTTTTTTCTTGATAAAAATCAACATACTCATCTTCTTGATGTTTATCAAAATTGGTATTAACTGCTTCAAAATAACTTTTTGAAAAAATACTTTTTGCTTTAGTTTTTACCACTTGTGCATCTTTGATTGAACAAGTAAGCAATTGATCAGCCTTGGGATTTTTGATAGTACTTTCTCGTAAATCAGCCCAAGTGATTTTGATAGAATCAATTTTTGAAACTTTTCCTAAACCAAAAGTTAAATTATATTCTGTACTCGACTGAAAACCTCTTGACGGAATTACTGAACGAGTTTGTATTTCACCATTGGCATAAAGGTCGGCTTTTGCTCCTACGGCAAATAAGTTTTTACCTTCTCCTTTCAAACTCAATTTGATAAAATGGTTTTTCTCTTCTTTTTTGTCAGCATTATTTTTATAGACAAAACATGGCATATTTACATTATTTACAATCAAGTCTAAGTCCCCGTCATTATCCAAGTCAGCATACATTGCACCATTTGAAAACGAAGGAGTTGCCAAACCAAATTCTTCTCCTTTCTCTTCAAACTTTAAGGTTTTGATATTATGGAAAAAATTATTGGAAATTGGGACAGAAGGCATTTTCTGGATAATATTATTGATATTTTCTTTCACACCACTCGCTTGCATTCCTTGAATCAATTCATTGGCGAAGAAATCAATAAAATCTTGGTCGATTACATCATTGTAAATGCCGTTGCAAACATAAATATCGTTGTAGCCGTCATTATCGGCATCAAACATCAATGCACCCCAACTCCAATCACTTCCCGCCACGCCCGAATAATTAGCAATTTCACTAAAAGTACCATCTTGATTATTGAGTTGAAGGCTGTTTTGTTGAAACTGATTATAAAAACCACGGTCTTTTTTCAGTTTGAAAACATAATGATTATCGAAGGACGAAGTAGTTTTTAATCGGTACTCATCACGAGGAAGCATATCGGTTGTGATGATTTCTTGGAAACCGTCGTTATTCACATCAGCCATATCTGCACCCATCGAAGCCAAGCTGATGTGTTTCATTCTTTGCTCAATTTCTTCTTTGAAAGTACCGTTTTTCTGATTGATATAAAGGTAATCTTTCTCATAGAAATCGTTTGAAACATAAATATCTGGATAACTATCGTTGTTGGCATCCCCAATGGTAACACCCAAACCAAAGCCAATTAAACTACTATAAATACCAGTATCTTTGGAAACATCATGGAAATGTCCGTCGTCATTTCGCATCAATTTATCACCGCCACCTTTCAAGAAATCTTTCACTGGCCAATCTTCCGCACGCATATCACGGTTGTTGGCATAGTTCAAAGTATTGACAGGTATGAAGCTATTATTAAGAATGTAGCAATCCAAATCACCATCTAAATCATAGTCAAAAAAAGCTGCGTGCGTTGTGTAACCGCCTTCGTCCAAGCCATACTTTGCCGCCGATTCGGTAAAAGTAAGATTTCCATTATTGATAAAAAGTGCATTTTTTTGCTTTTTCGTAAATTTGCGAAGACCAGCATTACACACATAAATATCCAATAAACCATCGTTATTGATGTCCACCATCACAACCCCAGTATTCCATTTGTCAGCTTCTTGAATACCTGCTTTAACAGAAATATCTTCAAATTTGAAATTACCTTTATTCAAATAAAGTTTGTTACTTCCCATGTTTGAAGTAAAAAACACATCAGGCAAACCATCGTTGTTAATGTCGCCCACGGCAACTCCACCGCCATTATAAAAGTTTCGGTAATTGAAAATATTGAACTCTTCAGTATTTTCAATTTTATTATTGAACGAAATCCTCGTATCTTCTTCCTTCATCAATTCAAACAAAGGATTTTTTCCTTTGTCAGAACAGCCAAAACACAATGCTACGGCAGCGAAGAAAGCTATATTCTTTAATATTTTCATTGATTAAAATATTTGAAAAAGTCTTTTTTAGAAAGAACTTAAAAACTATAATTTGAACAAACTAATGGCAAAACCACCACCTTTAGCTAAATTAATCGTCAGTTTTGAATTACTGTTTATCGTTACTTTCTCAATTGTATATACTTCTGGATTTTTCTCCCAATCAGCATTGTCGGCATCACGATAAATGAGGGCTTGATATTTTACTCCTTGCTCAAGAAAATCAAAATGGATGGTTGATTTACGTGCATTTTCGTCAGAAATCGCTCCTACAAACCAATTATCTTTCCCTTTTTGTTTACGGGCAGTCGTGATATAATCGCCCGGTTCAGCTTCCAAAATCTTGGTATCATCCCAATCTACGGGAACATCTTTAATAAATTGTAAAGCATCTGGATGAGCGTTTAGGTTTTCAGGTAAATCTCCCACCATTTGTAAAGGACTGTACATTGTAACGTACAAAGCCAATTGTTTAGCCAAAGTAGTTCTTACTCTTGTTTTTCGTTCAGGCACAAATTGATTTAAGTGCATTCTGAAAAAACCTGGCGTATAATCCATCGGACCACCCATCAATCTGGTAAATGGCAAAATGGTTTCATGTTCTGGAACTAAACCTAAAGTTGGGGCATTGTTGAATTCATTACCACGAGCAGCTTCATTGGCGAGCCAGTTTGGATAAGTACGATGCAAGCCCGTCGGGCGAGAAGACTCGTGTGCTTCTAACATAATTTTATACTCCACCGCCTTATCAGCCACACGATTATAATGATTCACCATCCATTGACTATCGTGGTGTTCTCCTCTTGGAATGATTCTTCCAACATAACCCGTTTTTACCGTATTGATTCCTTTTTCGTTCAAAAACTGATACGCTTTGTCGATTCTACGTTCATAATTAATGGCAGAACCAGAGGTTTCGTGGTGCATGATAATTTTCACGCCTCTTTGCTTAGCATAAGCCAATAATTCATCAAGGTTATAATCCGAATAAGGCGTTACAAAATCAAAAACATCTTCTTTCCAATTACCAAACCAATCTTCCCAACCTTCATTCCAGCCTTCCACCAATACGCCATCAAAGCCATTATCGGCAGCGAAATCAATGTATTTTTTCACATTTTCCGTGTTTGCTCCGTGTTTTCCACTGTCTTTCTCCCAAGTAGCTTTGCCTACGTGCATTTCCCACCACATCCCGATAAATTTCTGAGGTTTTATCCAAGAAGTATTTTCAATTTTGGAAGGTTCGTTCAAATTCAAAATGGTTTTTGAAGCCAAAATATCAGTTGCTTTATCGCTAATGATAATCGTTCTCCACGGCGTTTTGGCTGGTGTTTGTAAATAGGCTTTATTACCAACGGCATCGGGAGTAAGGTGCGAAAGGAGTTTAAAATTTTGTCTATCCGCTTGCAAGTGCATCACAGGATAATTCACCAAAGCCGCTTCGTGAATGTTCATATAAACACCTTCAGGCGTTTTCATCATTAAAGGCGTTTGAACGAAATTATCGCCAATAACAGACTTCAACGCAATATCTTTTTCTTTATTTGAAGCTGGCAGAGCGTGAATTTCACTAAATTTTGTGGTATTGTACAAATACTCATTGGTATCGTAATCACCCGGAATCCAGAAAGTTTTGTTGTTTCCTGCCAAATTAAACTGCGTTAGTTCATCTGCAACAATAAAGTGTTTGAAATTAGCTTGTTCTGGAAATTCATAACGAAAACCAACGCCATCGTTAAATACCCTGAAAACTACCTGTATCAACACGTTAGAAGGAGTAGCTTTCAAGTTTAATTTTACTTCTTTGTAATGATTCGCAATGGTTTTCACTTCACCCCAAACAGGATTCCAAGTATCAAAATGTGTGGAAGTATCTGCCGAAACCAGACTGAAATGATTGAGCATTAAAGCCGGTTTACTCAATTTGAAACCGAGCGAAGAAGGCTTGATAATTGTGGTATTTTTGAGATGAATATTATAAAATACTTCTCCTTTTTGAGAAAGAGAAACATCCAATTTGAGGCGATTGTCAGGTGATTTTACCTCGATTAATGTTTGTGCAAAGCCTACAAAAGAGGCATAAAACATCATCAGAAATGTTCCTAAATACTTCATTGAATTAAATTTTTGATTGATAAAAATGGTTAATACAAATGTATTTTATAAAATAGACTTTCCATCAACAAAGTTCTGAATTAATAATTTAGGTTTTTTATAGATGATGGTACCTTTAAATTCTTTCCATTTGCTACTATCCTGCTGTTCATGGTATTTAGCAATAGTTCCTCTAAGACTTATTATACACTTTTCTTTGTTCAAATCTGTCACAGTAATTTCTCCACCAGTCATCAAATAACCTATCCCCAATCTTAATTTTTTATCTTTAATTTTGCCTATCATTACACTAGATACAATCGGATTTTCTGCGAAAACTTGTTTAACAATGGGCATATCTTTCGTCCATTTTTCTGTAATAAAAGAAACCACTAAGTTTCCTTCATATTGATCAGTAACATTCAGCCGAAACGATGTTGGATATATTTCTATATCACCAGTAAAAATACTTTCAGATTGATAAAATAAAGTATCCTGAATAGTTATAAGAGCTTTGGCATGACCATCTTCCAACTTACTTAATATCATTTCTGTATCCTCAGAAGAGTTTGAACAAGAACTTAGCAGCCAGATGCTAAAACTAAATGCTAAAAAAAGAGATGTAGTATAAAAATTCTTCAAATTCATAATTGTCAATATTTTAGTTTTGTCATAAATCAAAAATGCTCGAAAATTCGAGCATTTTTGATTTATGACAAAACTTATTGATTAATATCCTGTATTTTGTTTCAAGTTCGGATTTGATACGATTGCAGAAGAAGGAATCGGGAACAAAACAAGATTTGCATCTTTTTTATCTGCTCCATTTCCAGTTAAGAATTTACCAAAACGAACTTCATAAGTTCTTGCTCCACCTTCCCAATAAGTTTCACGACCGATTTCGTCAAACAAAGATTGATCTGTTAATGAAGCAATAGCACTTGCACCACGAGCAACTCTTAATTGATTAATAAGTAATAAAGCACCAGCAGCATTTCCACTTCTATAAAGGGCTTCTGCTTTCGCTAAAAATACCTCTGCATAACGCATCAAAATATATTTACCTGCATCAGATGGGTGGTATTTAATAACACGAATTCCTTTGTCAGTTGCTGCACCTGCTAAAGGTACATCTCTTGTAAATGAAAGTACCTTTTGTGTTCTAGTATCAATCAAAGGTTTTCCATTGTCATCAATTTGAGTACCAATCAAGAAACCACGACCAATACCTGAGAATTCTTTACCATTACCTTTTGCAGGCTCACCAATACGTTGGTCATTTTTATCAAATTTATCATAAAAATCAGCTAAAGTAGTAAAGCCATTCCAACCAGATGGATTTTGACCATAATGAAGTGTCATAAACCATCGGTTTTGTGGAGTACCCTCTAAACTCACAAAAATAACTTCAGTAGAAGCAGCAGTAGAAAAGTTTTTGAAATAACTACTCTCAAGAGAAAAACCAGAAGCTGTTACAGCATCACTGTATTTTACTACCAAATCCATATCTGCTTTATCAAAAGTATAAGGACCTTCAGGTTTTGCAGACTTATAAACCGCTTTGTTCAAGAATAATTTTGCCAAAAGAGCGTTCGCTGAAGCTTTTGATGCTACTCCATTAGTAGCCGAAGGTTTAATTTCAGCTAAGGCAGGTAGAGCTTCTTGTAAATCTTTGACAATAAAGTCAAAAGCTTCAGAACGAGTCATTACTTTTGGATTATCATCAACACCTTGGGTTACTTCACGAAAAGGTACTTGACCAAACAAGTCCATTACATGAAACATATTAAATGCACGTAAAAACTTAGCTTGAGCCATTTGTGAAGCAGATGGATTTGAAGCAATAATCTCAGTAGCTTTATAAACACGTTGATTCAAATTATTCCAAGCATCTCTCACATAAGTATGAGAAGCATCCCAAGTATGAGCATCCAATGTACGCCAAACACCATTATCACCCCAGTCAACACCACGAGTTGGAGGAATCATCTCAGCTGATGTATGCTGACCTAATGCGTAAATTCCAGCTTGATCAGTGTAAGTTCCTAAATCTTTATAAGCAGATGCCAACATTTCTGTTGGATCACCTGGCGTAAAAACACTTCCACCTGTTGAAACACGGACTATTGAATCCTTTTCTGTAACAACTAAGTCAGTACATGACGAAAGTGAGATAATACTCGCCCCTGTCATTAATATTTTGAATATATGATTTCTTTTCATCTTTGAATACTAGATTATTTTTTGAAATTAGAATGAAATATTTGCACCGATTGTCCAAGTTCTAGCTCTTGGATAAGCTGTGTAATCAATCCCGAATGATGGAATACCATTCAATGATTTATTTGTACTAACTTCTGGATCTTGTCCACTGTAATTCGTAAAAGTTAACAAGTTTTGTCCAGTTACGAAAATTCTCAAATTTGAAATAACTTTACTTTCAGTTTTAACTTTGTAGCCTAAACTAAGGTTTTGTAAACGAACAAAGTCACCTTTTTCTAAGAAACGAGTTGAAACGTCAGGAGCATTTAAAGCACCTTCGCCATTACCAATTACGTTCTTAACAACATTACGACCATTGGCAAAAGAACCCTGAGTAAAGAAAGCATTAGCAGTATTCGAATAAATATAATTTCCAAAAACACCATTGAAGAATACACTCAAATCAAAGTTTTTATATTTGAAATTGTTTGTCAAACCTCCAGTTACTTTAGGAAGTGGACTCTTTCCATCTAAGAACTTTTGAACATCACCATCAGGATAGATTGAATTTCCAGCTGCATCAAATCCACCAAACTGACGAAGGAAGAACGCAAATAAAGGTTGTCCTTCTGCAATACGTTGAGCAAATGCTCCAGATAAACCTTGTCCGTTGATTTCACCTGTATCGTAAGTACCTTTTAAGTTTTTCACTAGGTTGTTATTGTAAGCAACATTGAATAAAACTTCCCAACTGAAATCTTTTGCATCAACTGCAGTTCCGTTTAAGGCTAACTCAATACCTTGATTTTGAATATCAGTATCTAAATTTTTCCAAACAAATGGAGTTGGTGCTGGCTGAGCAGATACCACATTAAATAACAAATCCTTTGTGTTTTTTTGATATACATCTATACTACCAGATAGTCTGCTTTTCAAAATAGCGAAGTCTAAACCAATATTTACAGAAGTAGTTGTTTCCCATTTCAAGTTAGGGTTGTTAAATGCTACAGCATTTAGACCACCACCTTCTATATTAGTAGCACTCTGGTTAATAGACCATCCGTCGTATCTATCTCTACGATCATAAAGATTATGAGGAATTTCTTGGTTACCAGTTACACCATAGCCTACTCTGAGAGCTAAATCAGAAAACACTTCTCTTGGAACAAACGATTCTTCAAACAACTTCCACTTGAAAGCAAATGAAGGGAAATATCCATACTTATTGTTCCCTCCAAATTTAGAAGAACCATCAACACGAAGTGTTCCAGTAAATAAATACTTGTTAGCAAATGCTAAGTTTACACGTCCAAAATATGATTGTAACTCATCTTTAGCAGAATTTGAGTTTTGAATTAAAGACCCTTTTCCAGCAGAGTTATCTGCAGAACCTAGGTTATTAATCATCAAATCTAAATCAGATGTACGGAAATTACTTGCTGTAATTTGCTTGCTATATCTATCAAAACTCTGATAAGAATAACCTAGTAAACCTGTAAATGAAAGATTTTTAAATTCTTTCTCATACGTGAAGTAGTTTTCCCATAGTTTATTATCTGTTTCAATATCTCTTACATAAGCACGACCTAAACCACCTACACCTTCAATTATTAAGTCTTTAGAATAAGCAGATTTTCTACTAGAAAATGACTTATCAAAACCTAAAACCGTTTTAAATTTCAACCCTTTAAATAGTTGTAATTCAGCATTGATGTTACCTAAAGCACGTAAAGTATTAGTATTATCTTTTGATAAATTCAAAAAAGCTACAGGGTTGGGTTCAGTGATACCTGGTTGATTATATTTGCCATCTGCACCATATACTGCTAAAGTAGGGTTTGATTTCAAAACACCTGCTAACAAATCTCCTGTAAAACCTGAGTTTTCAGAAACTGGTACACCAACATCTTGAGTGCTTGCAAAGTTTAAGTTTGAACCAATTGTCAATTTATCGTTGATAAACTTCTTTGCTCCATTAAAACCTACACTGTATCTATCCATTTTAGATTTCTGAATGATACCTTCTTGGCTCATATATCCTAAAGAAAAACGATAACTTCCAGATTGATCACCACCTCCATAAGAAAAATTGTGTTGGTCAGTCTTAGCCGTTCTAAAAATTTCATTTTGCCAATCAGTAGTTCCTTTTTGATTTTGTCCACCAGCAGCAATATATTCAGAAGCACTTAAAAGGTCGTATCTTTTAGTGATTTTACTGATACCATGAGAGTAACTATAATCTAAAGTTCCTTTTCCTTTTCCTTTTTTGGTAGTAATCAACACAACACCATTAGCTCCACGAGATCCATAAATTGCTGTAGCAGAAGCATCTTTAAGAATGTCTATGCTGGCAATATCATCTGGATTCATAAAATTAAGAGGGTTTTTGGCTGGTTGACGACCAACACCACTTGATTCTCCATCACCTGAAGTATTATCTCCACTAAGAGGTACACCATCAATTACAAATAAAGGATTGTTTCCACCACGAACGGAAGATGTACCTCTGATACGTACATTTATACCACCGCCAGGTTCACCACTAGCTTGAGTAATTTGAACACCTGCCACACGACCTTGCATTAACTGCTCTGGAGAAGACACAACACCTTTGTTGAAATCTTTAGCACCAATTGCACTTACTGAACCAGTAACATCTTTCTTTTTGACAGTACCATAACCTACAACAACTACCTCATCAAGTGCTTTTGTTTCAGAAATCAACGCAACGTTGATAACTGAGCGACTACCTACTGAAACCTCTTGTTTGGCAAAGCCAATAAAAGTAAAGATTAATGTAGAGTTTTCTGGCACACTAATTTTATAAGTACCGTTAACATCAGTTTGAGTACCTCTGTTAGTACCCTTTACTGCAACTGATACACCTGGTAATCCTGAAGCATCGCCTGATTCAGTTACTTTACCCGTAACAGTTCTATCTTGAGCATTCATGCTCATAGATACAAACATTGTAACAGCCATCATAACTACTTTAACTAGCGAGTTCGATGCTGCACCTTGTCGCATAGAGCGACAGAACCATCTGTAAAAATGATTATTCATAAGGTTTTGTTAAGATTTGAAAATGGTTAATGAAATCAAGAGAAACTTTGCAAAATTTTATGCGAAAGAAAGGAAATCACCGACTTTAAAGTTTCAAAGGGAAAGGATGTAAAGTATGAAACTTTGGTATTTTCGCAATAAAAAATGTAAAATTGCTCTAATAAATCAATGCAAAGTAGAGGAAAAAGTTTCTATAATTCAATTTTTTTAGGGAAAAATTTAATTCTGCTTTCCAATACTTGTTACTAAAAAATTGTACTTCTACTTATTTTAAAAACTTAAAATAAAGCATTGCTTAACGCAGAACCATTCAAATAATGTCCTCAAAGCATTTTTTGTTAAAAAATGTTAAATTTGCCAGCAACATTATGCCTATGTATTTTTGTACTTTTTCAATACAAATCCCTTAATAAAATATTTTTATAAGCTTCAAATTGATTTTATTGGTAAATTTGAAGTCTGAAATAAGAACTTAGAAAAACTATATTATTCTTTGTAGAATCCAAAAATGACCAATCCAACGATACTTTCTCAGCTTGCCAGTCAATTAGAGGGTGAACTCCATTATGATACCGTTATGCGAACGCTATACGCCACTGATGCCTCTGCATACAGAGAAATGCCTCAGGCTGTAGCCCTTCCGAAGACCATAGAGGATATTAGAAAATTAATAAATTTTGCTCGTGAAAATAAGACTTCTATCATCCCTCGAACTGCTGGTACTTCTCTTGCGGGTCAGGTAGTTGGCAATGGTATTGTAGTGGATGTTTCTAAAAACTTCACGAAAATTCTTGAAGTAAATAAAGAAGAGCATTGGGTAAGAGTACAACCGGGCGTAGTGCGTGATGTATTAAATATTGAACTCAAAAAACATGGGTTATTTTTTGGACCAGAAACTTCTACTGCCAACCGTGCGATGATTGGAGGAATGGTTGGTAATAATTCTTGTGGTTCAAACTCGGTGGTTTATGGTTCTACTCGTGACCACTTGATGGAAGTAAAAGCCATTTTAGCAGACGGAACAGATGTAGTTTTCAAAAATGATGATTTGAATACTTTTAAAAATCTTGTTCAGTCAGCACAACGTAAAAATGGTTCAGCTACTTTGTTGGATAAAATTTATTTAAAAACCAATGAAGTATTATCAAATGAAACAAATCAGGTTGAAATCAAAAATGAATTTCCGAAACCAAGTATTGAAAGAAGAAATACAGGTTATGCTTTGGATATGCTTTTGAATTGTGAGCCTTATACCGAAGGAGGAAAACCTTTCAATTTTTGTGAATTAATTGCAGGTTCAGAAGGAACACTTTGTTTCTTGACAGAAATTAAATTGCACGTAAATGATTTACCTCCCAAAGAGATTGGTTTGGTTTGCATCCACTTCAATGATGTTCAAGAATCACTCAAGGCAAACTTAATTGCTTTAAAATATAAACCTTCGGCTTCTGAATTAATTGATCATTACATCTTAGAATGTACTAAAGCCAGTGTTGAACATAGCCAAAACAGATTCTTTGTAGAAGGTGACCCAGGTGCTTTATTGGTTGTTGAGTTACGTTCGGATAATAAAGAAGACATTGAAAAACAAGCCAAAGCGATGGAAGCCGAAATGCGTGCGGCTGATTTGGGTTATCATTTTCCTGTGGTATTTGGGGAAGACACCAAAAAAGTTTGGAATCTGAGAAAAGCAGGTTTAGGTTTACTTTCAAACCTTCCAGGCGATGAAAAAGCAGTAGCGGTAATTGAAGATACTGCCGTTGATGTAAACGATTTACCAGATTTTATTCGTGAATTCAATGAGATTCTTTCGGCAAATAATATGTACTCAGTACATTATGCTCATGCTGGTTCTGGAGAAATTCACTTGCGTCCAATTATCAACTTAAAGACAGTTGAAGGAAATAAACAATTCCGTTTGATTGCCGAACAGATTGCTACTTTGGTAAAAAAATACAAAGGTTCGCTTTCGGGAGAACATGGCGACGGACGTTTGCGTGGTGAATTCATCAAACAAATGGTAGGCGACCACAACTACGAATTGATGAAAGAAGTAAAACGTACTTGGGACCCTTACAATCTATTCAATCCGAACAAAATTGTAGATACTCCGCCAATGGATACGTTTTTGCGTTATACTCCAGGACAACAAACGCCTGAATTTAAAACGACTTTCCGTTTCCACGATCAAGATATTTTACAGCACGCAGAACAATGTAATGGCTCAGGCGATTGTAGAAAAACGCCTGCTTCGGGCGGAACGATGTGTCCGTCTTATATGGCAACTCGCAACGAAAAAGAAACGACACGTGCAAGAGCCAATATTCTTCGTGAATTTTTAACGCATTCTGATAAAGCAAATCGTTTCAACCATGAGGAAATCAAAGAAGTATTTGATTTATGTTTGGCTTGTAAAGGCTGTAAAGGAGAATGTCCGTCAAACGTAGATGTGGCGAAATTGAAAATGGAGTTTTTACACCAATACTACAAAGAAAATGGTGTCCCATTGCGTAGCAGAATGGTTGGGAATTTTTCTTCACTTTCAAAAGTAGCTTCTTATGTGCCATGGGCTTATAACTTTATTTTTGAAACGCCTGCTTTACGTAAAATTGCTAATACTGTTGTAGGTTTTCACCCAGACAGAACAATGCCTTTGTTGAGTAATACTACTTTTAAAAAGTGGTTTGACAAGAATCAAGTAACATTAAAACCTGCTGAAACTAAAAAACAAGTATTCTTATTCATCGACGAATTTACGAATTATAACGATGTAGAAATTGGTATCACAACCGTGAAATTATTGAATCGTTTGGGTTATGAAGTACTTATTCCAAATCATGCAGAATCTGGTCGTCCGCAATTATCAAAAGGACTTTTGGATGATGCTAAGAAATTGGCGAATCAAAATGTTACTCTTTTAAAGGATGTTATTAACTCAGAAACGCCATTAATTGGAATTGAACCTTCGGCAATTCTTACTTTCCGTGACGAATATCCAGATTTAGTAAATGATGATTTGGTAGATGCAGCGAAAGCTTTAGCCAAAAATACTTTCATGGTAGAAGAATTTTTAGCCAAAGAAATTGATGCAAAACGCATTTCTAAAAAAGTATTCACTACCGAAAAACGCTTAGTAAAATTACATGGACATTGCCAGCAAAAAGCTTTATCAAGTTTAGTGCCTGCCAAAAAAACACTTTCATTGCCCGAAAACTACGAAGTACAAATTATTCCTTCTGGATGTTGTGGCATGGCAGGTTCTTTTGGTTATGAAAAAGAACATTTTGAATTATCGAATCAAGTTGGTGAATTGGTACTTTTCCCAACCATTCGTAAACAAGGCGAAGATGTAATCATTGCAGCTTCAGGAACAAGTTGCCGTCACCAAATTCATGACGGAACAGGTCGCACAGCTAAACACGCTGTTGAGATTTTGTATGAAGCGTTAGTTTAGATATGAGATATGAATTATGAATTGGTTGAAATAGCAATTCATATCAATAAAAAAGATGTAGCGGTAACCTTCACGGTTACCGTTTTCATTTTATAGCATTCGATTTTTCGGCAACCGCAAGGGATTGCCGCTACATCTATTGTTATTTTGTTAGTTATCACATTTCCTTAACAAAGCAATAATATACCAGTACAGTTTAATCCTCCTCACTACTTTATCTTTGCGTCCATATCAACTTACTAATTATTTGAATCGGTTTTGTGAATTTGTTCCGATTAGCGACGACCGAATTCTGATAACTAATTACAAAATCAACACATGGAATCAAGGAGAGAGTTTATCAAAAAAGCGCCTGTATTAGCCTCTGGGGCTGGTTTTCTGGGAATGTTACCTGCTTCAATTCAAAAAGCAATGGCAATTAATCCTGCCAAAGGAAGTACTTTCTGGGATGCCGAACACATTGTCATTTTGATGCAAGAAAACCGCTCTTTCGACCATTGTTTTGGTACTTTGCAAGGGGTGCGTGGCTTCAACGACCCTCGTGCAATTACACTTCCGAGTAGAAATAAAGTGTGGTTGCAACAAAATGAAAAAGGACAAACCTTTGCTCCTTTTCGCCTAAATCTACGTGACTCAAACGCTACTTGGATGAGTTCTTTGCCACATTCTTGGGAAAACCAAGTGGATGCTTTGAACGGCGGAAAAAATGATAAATGGCTTCATGTAAAACAATCTGGACATAAAGAGTACAAAGATATGCCCTTAACTTTGGGCTATTATAACCGTGAAGATATTCCTTTTTACTACGCCTTAGCAGATGCTTTTACCGTTTGTGACCAAAATTTTTGTTCGTCTTTAACGGGAACAACTCCCAACCGTTTATACTTATGGACGGGGACAATTCGTGAAAAGCAAGGTTTTGATTCAAAGGCGAATGTGAAAAACGAAGACGTTGACTATGGCAAATGGGCAAAATGGAAAACCTTTCCAGAACGTTTAGAAGAAAACGGTATTTCTTGGAAAATCTACCAAAATGAAATCAGTTTGCCTACTGGTTTAGAAGGCGAAGGCGATGCTTGGTTGGCGAATTTCACCGACAACCCGATTGAATGGTTTGAGCAATATCAAGTAAAATTCTCGCCAGAGTATTATCGCTATATTCAAGAAGTTGTAAAATTTTTACCGAAAGAAATTGAGAAGCTTTCGGCAGAAATCCCAACAATGGAAGCAGGAAGTGAAGCCTTGAAAAAAGCAGAAAGAGCTTTGGCACAAAAGAAAAGCTATTTAAAAATCGCTCAGGAAGACCTTGTGAATTACACGCCTAAAAACTTTGAAAAGCTTTCTACTTTCCAGAAAAATATTCATCAAAAAGCCTTTACCAACAACCGCAACGACCCACATTTCCATGAACTTACTTCATTGGAATACACTGATAACGGAACCGCCCGAAAATTAGAAGTACCCAAAGGTGACGTTTTGCATCAATTCCGCCAAGATGTTGCTAATAATCAGTTACCTGCGGTTACTTGGTTGGTTGCCCCCGAAAACTTTTCAGACCACCCCGGCGCACCGTGGTATGGGGCTTGGTATTTATCAGAAACGATGGATATTCTTACGCAAAATCCAGAGATTTGGAAGAAGACCATTTTTATTTTGGCTTATGATGAAAACGACGGTTACTTCGACCACATCCCTCCTTTCCTTCCGCCACATCACCAAAAACCTGATACTGGAAAAGTTTCTGCGGGCATTGATGTGTCGGTAGAACAAGTAAATTTGGCTCACGAAAAGAAAAGAGATTATTACAAAAACCCAGAAAAAGATACTCGTGACGGAGCGATTGGTTTGGGTTTTAGAGTACCTCTTTTGATTGCTTCGCCGTGGAGCAGAGGTGGAAATGTTTGTTCTGAGATTTTTGACCATACTTCTATTTTGCAGTTTTTAGAGAAATTCCTCAGCCACAAAACGAAGAAAAATATTAAAGAAGAAAACATTTCGGAGTGGAGAAGAACCGTTTGTGGTGATTTGACTTCGGTGTTTAAACCTTATAATGGTGAAAAAATCGTTCTTCCGACTTTTGTAGCAAAAGAGCCATTTTTAGAAAGTGTCCATAAAGCAAAATTCAAAAATGTACCTTCTAATTTCAAGGCTCTGACTGCCGAAGAAATCAAAGAAGCCAATACTTTGGGTAATGCCTCAGCTTTGATGCCTAAGCAAGAAAAAGGCATTCGCAAAGCCTGTGCTTTGCCTTATGAATTGTACGCAGAAGCTGATTTTAGTAACGATAAAAAAACGTTTGAACTTACACTTTCGGCTGGAAATAAGGTATTTGGCACAAAATCAGCAGGAGCGGCATTTGTGGTTTATACTCGTTATACACAAAATGGTTTAGACGAAATCAGCACCAGAAACTATGCCGTAAAGGCAGGTGATACCTTGAAAGATACTTGGTCATTAGCAGAATTGGCAGACAAAAATGCCCAAATAGAAGTGTATGGGCCGAATGGTTTCTTTAGGTCTTTCAAACTGAACAATGCACAAATAAATGTTGAAACGGCTTTGACTTACCAAAATAATCAGCTTACTAAAAATACTTTCACAGGTAATGGTCTGTTGATTTTGAAAAATAATGAAGCCCAAAACCTACGTTTTATTATTGAAGATTTGAGTTATAAAACAGGCAAAAAAATAGTAGCATTAGCCAAAGGTAAAAGCCTAACAGTAGCTTTAGATTTCAGTAAAAGTCACGCTTGGTACGATTTTGCCGTAAAAATAGAAGGTAATAATACTTTTGAACAACGCTACGCAGGACACATCGAAACAGGCAAAGAAAGCTTCACCGACCCTGCAATGGGACAAATAATATAAGTAACACAGGTTTCCAACCTGTCCAAGACTCATAATAAAACGGTAACCCATGCGGTTACCGTTTGCTGTTTAAAACAAAACCTTTTCATTCGGCAACCGCAAGGGATTGCCGACAATTCCAAATAAACCCTATTATACTTTGCGGTTTTCTTCGGTTTTCAATCCTCAAACCTATCAAAAAGATAGAAAAAGCTATCTCCGAGATAGGACAACCTATCTTTTTCACGCAATTTCCCGCAAAAAAGACAAATTACCCCATCTAATTCACGCAAAATACCGCAAAAGAGATAGAACGACGATTCTTTTTGATAGCTTGTCCTGTCTTTTTGATGGGTTGGGTCGTGATTTTGATGGGATTGAGACAATCTAGTTAAGGTAGCTAATTTGGAATATCAAACCACTTTTTGTAGATTTATTAAATACGTGTGACACTTATCTATTACTCAATTAAATGAAAAAGAAATTAGTTGCAATTTGGGTTGAAAACTACATGCAAATTCAAAAGCAAGGCTTTAATTTTGGCAGTAACAACACATTTAATTTTTCTTTTAATGAAGAAAAACGCTCTCTTACTATCACTACAGAAAAAGTAGAAAACTACTTTGATTTATTCAAAAATGATTCCTTTATTACTAATATAACTGGAATTGTTGGAATTAATGGCTCTGGAAAAACTTCGCTTTTGAAGTTACTAAATAACCTATCAGCAGGTAAATATTCTAGTCATCAACCAAGTGTTGTATTAATCTTTGAAGAAAATACATCCTATAACTTCTATATTCCTTCAAAAAAAGTCACTTTATCTTTAGATTTTATAAACGTAATTTGGGGAGGTATTAAATATGAGAATCCATTTAAGTATTTTGATTTAATATTTTACAGTTCTACGCTCTCAAGCCAAAATGATAAATACTTAGATAATGAAGATAAGCCAAATATGCTTAATCGTTCAGCATCATATCAATTCATGCAGTCACTGAATATACATAAACTTGAAAACTATATAAGAAGTCACAAGAAACAATATAATGAAAACCGTATAATTTCTTACAAGGTTTTTAACCCTTTAAAACTATATGAAAAAGACAAGCTTGAAAGACAAATTAAATTTTTAAATTGGGCAAATATATTAACAAAAAACAATTTATACTCTATTATCGGGGATATTACCATACCTTCTCAAATTACAATTTGGTTTGAAGAAGACGAGCAGTCATTAGATATGATTTTGAATTCTATCACAGATAACAAGAATGACTTAATCAAATCATATTCTGATTGTATTCAAAAAAATCATAAAATACTCGATTTAAAAAAAAGGCTTTTAGATAGAATTTTTTTCTATTTAGATATGGTAAGTTATAACCATCCGAAAGCTAAAGAAAGAAAAAGTTTATTAGATTTCTTTAATGCTTATCTGAACAACACTGATAGAGGTGATTTCTCAACTTTTGACGGAAAAAAGGAAAGGCTAAAGAGTTTAATTACACCTATACAAATAACGCAAAATAAGACTTCTGACCAGCAAACAATTAACATAACTATCAATTATAATGCTTGGGCTTTTTTATCTTTCCTCTTTGATATTTTTCGATACATACCTCTTGAACTAAACTATTCACTTAATCCCAAAAGTACAGGAGAAGAAGCCTTTATTACTCAGTTTTCTGAATTTTATACAGCAATTACCCATCTTATTAAAAGCCCAAATAAATCAAATGTAATTATATCAATTGATGAAGGAGAATCCTATTTCCATCCTGAATGGCAAAGAAAATATATTCATCATCTTTATACTTTCTTTGATTTAATTAGTAAAGAACTACGTTTAAATAAATCTTTCCAATTAATAATTACTTCTCATTCTCCATTTATTGTTTCAGATATACCTCATTATAATATTATTAAATTAAATAAAGATGAAAAAGGAAACTGTGAGGTAGTCCAATCTAAGAAAGCAACATTAGGAGGAAATATTTTTGAGCTATTCGAAGATGATTTCTACGTAAATGAGTTTATAAGTGCTTTTGCATTTGAAAAGATAAAACAAGCTATCCTTTTCCTACAAGGAAAAGAATCAAGCTTTACAATTGAAGATGTCAAAGCATTTATACCAAATATTGGAGAGTCTCTTATTCGTAATCAATTAGAAAAAATGTTGGAAAGGTATGAAAATAATAGTCGTGATTTTGAAACAGTTGAATTAGGTTAAAATTTATTAGACATGGTATCAATAGCATATTCTGATTATAGAGGAAAAACACAACTTTGTGATACACATACTGCTACGATTGTAAATTATTGTAAAGCAAGAGGGAAAAAGTACAATATTTTAGAGCTTGAAAAAGAGATTAAAAAATACTTTTCAAGTGTTGGTATATATACCCTTGAAAGTCTTGTCAAAGCCTCCCCTCAAAAACTACGAGAACTTAAAAACCATTATGATAACTTAACTGCTCAAGAAAAAGAAACAATAGTTGGAAAATCTACGAATATTAAAAAGAAGAAAGTACGTGTACGTGGGAAACTTAACTTAATAACCCTGTACAATTATTTCATAAAAAAAGATGACACCCTAAATAGCAACTATAACTCTGATGTTTTAGCGAAAGAGAGTGACATTTTTACTTGCCCTTACTGTAATGAAAATTATACTTATCATTATCAAAATAGTAAAGGAAAGCTTTCAAGAACTTTTGATTGGGATCATGTTTATCCTAAAGAAAAATATCCTTTCCTTGCTATCTCTTTCTTTAATTTAGTACCATCTTGCAAAGTGTGCAATTCCTTAAAGTCTAATAATAATAGTCATTTTTTTAATCCTCACATTGATATTAATGTAGATGATGTTTATGAATACCATATCAACATTGATAGTCCTGATTTCATTACAAATATAAGGTCTATTCAATTTTTGTTATTGTTTAGTAGAAATAATAACAAAAGACAAGAGTTTCAAGATACATTTAAAGCAATACATCTAAGAGAAAGAATTACTCAACACAAAAATATCATAAGGGATATTTTAAGGAAAAAACGAATATATAATGACCTTTTTTTGACATCATTAGATAAACAGTTCAATGGCTTAGATTTTCATGAATTTAATAATGAAGAAATCAAGTCATTATTATGGGGTGTTGAATTTAATCACGAGCAATATTATAAAAAACCTTTTTCAAAACTAACAAGTGACATACTAAAAGACATTTAGAATAAAGTATAAATAACCCTACTCAAAGTTTTTGTAGAATTAAAATATCTTTTAAAGTAAAGAGGCTTCTATTTACCATTTGCGGTTTTCTTCGGTTTTCAATCCTCAAATCTATCAAAAAGATAGAAAAAGCTATCTCGAAGATAGGAAAACCTACCTTTTTCACGCAATTTCCCGCAAAAAAGATACATCATCCCATCTAATTCACGCAAAATACCGCAAAAGAGATAGAACGACTACTCTTTTAGATAGCTTGTCCTGTCTTTTTGATGGGTTGGGTCGTGATTTTGATGGGATTTGGTTTCTACTTGAGACCAATTTTACATTTCCAATTTAGTTACAGTCCTAAATCTTTAATGAGCTTTAGCTCTTTAGATAATCTATTTTTTTGCTAATTTAGCTAAAGTAAATCCAGATGCTTTTGAAAGTAATAACTGATAAAATTAAGCCTGTAATTACACTTATCAATGATTCCAAAACTACATTTAAAGGAAATTGCTCTTAAAAAATTAGATGCTTCTAAATTACTTTGCGAATCAGCAAAGTATGATGCGTCCTTGTATTTGATAGGTTATTCAATAGAGTTGGCACTCAAATACAAAATCTGTAAAATTTTTCAATTTGAAGAAGGATTTCCAGAAACTAAAAATGAATTTGAAATGTATATTTCAGTGAGTGATAGCACCTTAGGCAAGGAAATTGTCAATATTAAAGAAATCAGAAATCATAACCTTCAAAAATTACTTTTTTATTCTGGACAAGATTACATCGTTAAGTTAGAACTCTTAGAAGAGTGGACAAATATATCTTATTGGAGCCCTGAACTAAGATATAAACTAAATCTTGGAGATAAAGAATTCAATGAAACAATTATCATATCAGTTGAAAAAATTCTAAATTTAATTTTTAAATAGATACTGCAATGGCAAAAAGAAATCAACATGTTGTACCATTAGGAAATGGATGGGCTGTTAAAGGTGAAGGAAATAATAGATTTACCGCAATCACTGAAACTAAAAGAGATGCTACGACTATTGCTCGTGATATTGCGAAAAATAATAAGTCGGAACTGATTATTCATGGAAAGGATGGCAAAATTCAAGCTAAAGATAGTTATGGGAATGACCCATTTCCTCCGAGAGATAGTGTAAATTAACAGTATAAGATAATAATTATCCTTGCTATTTTACACATCTCCACAGGCAGCCTCAGTGAAATCTCATTCCACCAATTCATAAAAAAAGTACTCGAAATGCTGAAAAGACATTCTTGACGATTAATTTTAAGGTATAATCCTTGTTTCCTATCGTCATGAAAATTATCAAAATCCTAAAAATTAGTTCGCTGGTCTATTTATTGATTCCAAACTACCTGTTTTTACTTACTTGGTTGAGGGCTGAAATTGGAATAAGTGCCTGCATGATTATTAGTATTTTTGTATTTAACTATCTGAAAAATAGTCAGGCTGACGATGTTCTTCGCTTAAAAACTCCTCTCTCTTGGCTTACGGTTTTCTTAGTTTTTTTCTTGGCTTTAGTACTAAATCTACTAGTTGGTATCGGTGAATTCCGAGAGCAAACTGTTGATTTTATGGCGAATAACCTAAAGTATCGTGACCTTGTCCAAAATAAATGGCCACTGTATTATCCTGATTTCAAGGTCTATATGTGCTATTATTTGGGTTATTATCTTCCCACTGCTGCACTCGGCAAAGTCATTGGTATTGAATATTGTCGCTATATTTCTTTGGCTTGGAGTACCACAGGTGCATTCTTGGTTTTCCTTTGGGCTATTACTTTTCTTGATAAACATCGCCTATCTGTCATTGGCGTAATCATCTTATTTTCAAATGCTTGGCTTGTGTACAAAGTGATGCTTTGGCTAGACTTCCAAACTTATATTTATCCACCTTATCATGTAAAATTGAATGATTTTTGGTTGATGAGACCACCTTTTTGGGAAGGCTTCGCCCTTGCTCCGCAACATGTTTTGCCTGCTTGCTTTGGTGCTTGTTTTATGTTAGAAGCAAACTTTCTGAAAAAAATAAATTTGGATGAAATGTTACTGATGTTATTGGCAACGATGTATTGGAGTCCATTGGCAAGTATCGGGATTTTCCCTTTTGTACTGTATTATTATCTCAACAATTGGTCGAATTTATTTACTTTGAAAAGTATTGTTGAAAAAATAGCCTTGGTCATTGGTTTTACTCCACTGATTATTTATTTCCTAAGTACACAAGGCGTCAACAGCGATAATACTCAGTTTATGTGGCAAGCTGGCGTAGAAAAATGGTATTGGACTTATCTGTTTTACATTGTTTTCAACTTCCTGATTTGGTATTTTTTCCTCAAACAGTTCAAACATCCCTTCACGAAAATGGTAAACGTTGCTTTACTTTTTCTGACGATTGTACCTTTATATCAAATCGGCATTGCTAATGATTTAAACATTAGGGCTTCTGTTCCTGCTATGTTTATTTTGACTGTTGCCATTGCTTATGTTTTTGTAGAGGCTCCCCAAAAAAAGCTTTACTATTGGATTGGATTAGCATTTTTCTTGATAAATACTCTACCAACTTTACATCAAGTTTATAAAAGTATTTTACCTTCAAAACCCCAAACTACCATCGTGAAAGCGGACTATAAGCAATTTCATAATATGCTTTCTTTCCAACAAGTAATGTATGGCGACAGCTCTGCCGTCTTAGAATACTCTTTGAAAAATGATTCTTTCTTTGAGAAACATTTGTTGAAGAAATGAAATAAAGAAACAAAAAACACATAGCGGAACTCTTGCAGTTACCGTTCTCATTTCCAATAAATCACCCCGTCGGCAACCATAAAGGATTGCCGCTACTCTTCTAATTTTAACTTTACACAATAAAAAACTCCCGCCCATTGAGCGAGAGTTTTAGAAACCTAACCACTAAATATTTAATCTTTGATTTCTTTTAGAATTTGAAAGCCGTAATCTCATTATCTTTTGAACGATAATACATCAATCCACCAATTTCATCTAAATCATAAACTGGTTTTTTATCTCCTAAAATCACGACTGCTTCTACTTTCCCATTGTCTTTATTTACTTTCACTAAGCCGACTCCTTTTTGTGAACCATCATTAGCATCATCCGTTAAAATAGCTTGATAATTTTCTGTTTGTGCCGAAGCTTTGAAACGTTTGTTCATCATGGCAAAACCCGCAGAAGCTACTGCAGACCACATTTGCTGTGCTTGCTCTTGTTGACGAATATAGCTATCAACCTCATAAGTTCTACCTCCACCAGCCGTTGCTCCTTTGGCATAACCTGCATTTGCAGCAGCAGCAACCGCTAACATAGTTCCACCAACGGCCATGATACCACCGAAAATCTTTCCAGCAGTGCTGGCCGTTGGGGAGTGAAAATATTGGCTGTACATCACATTTCCTGCAAAACCAAACTTCACTAAATTCTGACTAGAGGTCAATAAAATACCATCGTTACGTACTTGGAATCCTGAAGGAGCTTCTTTTTCATTCAGTTTTACTTTATCAGCAACAAATTCTTTCATACTTGCACTTTGAAGATTTACTTCAAAAAGTTTCTTGTCAGAATAAATCCATTGTAAATAATCTTTCTGGCAAGCCACATTTCCTTCTTTCAACTTCAGCGATTTATCCCATAAATCTTTGCCTGTTTCCAAACTTTGGAAGTTTACTTCTTCTGTAGTGCGATAAAAAATACCTTTGGGTGTTAGTTGTAAATCAACAATTTGTCCATCCACTTTATTGGGTTTATCAAATACGTGTTGACCCGTTTTTAAATCTAAAATACTGAGCGAGTTTTTCCCTCTTGAACTTTCCATCGAAATTAAAAGCCCCTTATCACAGTAATTATAAAATGACATTGTACCTTTTAAATTCGGTCCTTTTCCCCATAAACGAGTACCATTCTGATAATCTAACATAATGATTTCAGGGTCGTCGGTGGCAACAATAAATCCGCCATTGTCATAAATCGTTTCAACAATTTCTCCCCCAACTTTTACAGGATCAGCCCAAAGGGCTTTTCCTGTAGCAAAGTCAAAACTGTTAACATACTTTTTACTGGTATAGAAAAAGCTATTTTTGTCTCTACCGGGGCGAATTTGTGTAAAGTAACGATACTTAGGATTTAAAGAATTTGACATACTTGCACCCAAGCCAGCATTTTTATCTACGATGACTTCAGCATTTGGACTTTTTTGTTCAATCTCCCAAACCTTTTCACCAGTTTGTCCATTGAAACGAAAGATTGCTTTATTACTTACCACTAAAATATCTCCTTCCATCACAAAAGGGCGACCTGCAAACATCTCTGTTCCGCCAAAATCTTTCAATTCTTGTGTAAATTTTGCATGACCGTCACCAGCATCTACTAAAGTCATGATTTTCTTTCCGTATTTATTCAACCCTAGAAAAAGCACTCCTCCCAATGGCGGTAATTCTGTACGCATTTCTACAGTTCTAAAACCCATTTCTCCTGTATTGCACAACACTTTTCCAGAAACTACATCCAAAAGAACATGATCCATCGACATCAAGCCTCTCTTGTCAATCAAAGCAACTAAAGGCGTATTTTCAATTGGGTCATAACGCTCTTCTTTCAGTTTTTTCAGGAATTCATGTTGCCATAATTTTTGTCCATTTTCAGGATTCAAACCATACAAAGCATCATCGGTTGACACCACCAAAATACCAACGTCAGTCATTCGTTGCCAGTTAATACCACGTGGGAAACTGGTCTTCCAGAAAGACGGCGTTTCGGCTTTTGTCAGAAGAGTAGCATTAGTCTGATGAATACCAAAGCTTAAAATCATTAAGCATAGACCAATGAAAAGTACTAGTTTTTTCATAAGAAGATAAATTTAGGAAAAGCAATTTTCTGATTTGGGCTTTCAGTAAAATCGCTATTTAGATTTTGATTTAACTGTGGCAAATGTAGAAATAGGGTACAGAAACTAAAAAATAAAGGAGTCCAGACTTATAAATCTGCACTTATTCGAGTGAATGAGTGAATGAGTGAATGAGTGAATGAGTGAATGAGTGAATGAGTGAATGAGTGAATGAGTGAATGAGTGAATGAGTGAATGAGTGAATGAGTGAATGAGTGAATGAGTGAATGGAAGTGCGGTTTTGCGATGGTTAGTTCCCTAAAATCAATATTTCTTACTTTTTATTTTTTTGAGTGAGTTTGTTTATCAAACTGCTAAAAGTACTTCTTTGCGATATTCGGCTGGGGTTTGATTTACGTATTTTTTAAAGACTGCGTAAAAAGAGGATTTTGAATTAAAGCCACATTCGTAGCCGATTCCTTCTAAAGTAAGGTGTTCGTATTCGCTGGCAACTAATTTTAGCTTTGCTTCTTCTACTCGATAAGTATTCACAAAATCAAAAAAGTTCTTCTGAAAATGTTGATTCAGGATTTTTGACAATTGATAACTCGGAATTCCTAAATCATCAGAAAGCATTTTAATCGTAAGTTCAGCATTCAGATAAGGCTTATTTTCTTGCATAAAATGAAGTAAAGTATTGGCAAAATTATCATCCAAAGCAGGTAATGATACAAGCACTTTTTGCTCGTCTAACTTACGGTTTTCTTTATCCGTCATTTCTTCCGAAAATGTTTCCAAAGTATTAAACAATTCAGGCTGACTGTAGGCTTTCCAAGCTACGAAGCTCAAAATAGGCAATTGCATCAAAGGCACATAAGGAAAGAATTTTATCGTTAATAATCCATAACCAAGCGGTAAAACAAAATGGAAAATCACCAAGAAAAGTAAAATATTAAAGAGCCAAACTAATCTTAGTTTTTCGATATTCGAGAAATAAGTCGTTAAAGCCAAGCGGTATTTTAGCAATTCGACCAAACTAGCAATCAAGTAAGCAACATTTGAAAGATATAAAAGGATATGGTATGGTCTGTTAATAGGATGTTTATCCGCTTTAATTAAATCAACATAATTTTGAATTTCGGACATAGGAATAAAAAACAATTTTCCGTAAAAGAAAATTGTAGCAACAATGGCAGGAATAAAATGTAAGAGCGTTTTACCTTGATATTTTATTGTTTTGCCTGTAAAGGTTTGGACAAAAAAATACAATAAAACACCCCAAAGAAACCGAAAACCAGCGCTTAAATGGATGAGATATGGAAAATGATTGATAAAATCTGAAAGACGAAAAATAAAGAAATGAAAATTGCTGAGTGCTTGAAGTAAAAAAAGTAAGCCTAAATATAGATTACTTCCTGCATTATTATGCCGATTTTTGAGAAAGAAAATAGCTAAACCAAGCAAAAAGAAAACACTCCCAAAGCCAATCCAATTAAAAATCATCTCCAAATATCAGTTAAATCACAAATTCTAATGAAGCCCAAAATCAAATTTACAAAAATTCTTTATTTAATTATTCTTTTCAAGAAAATGAGATTTATCACAAAAACTGAAAGAAGAAAATGAATACTTAATGCTGAAAAACACGATAAATTACCCAATTTTTAATCCGAAAAAAGCTAAATTGAATTAAGCAGGCGTTATTTATTGAATGTTTGAAAAAACAAAAAGAGTTTCTTGGGCAATCTGACGAGAGCGTTCTTCATACTTTGCATCTTGCAAAGGTGTATTATCGAAAGCTTTAGGGTCGTCGTACGTAGTACCAATTCTCAATTCTACTCCAGGAATAAAAGGACAGTTTTCTTCTGCATCCGAGCAAGTCATGATAGCAGCAAAATGTTCTTTAGGATTCGCTTCGCTATTATACACTTTAGAAAAACACTTAGTACTTTCGTTTACACCAAACAGAACAGTGTAAACTGGATTAGTTTCTTTATCATCACTTTCGATAACAAAACCCATTCTTTTTAAAGCATTAATTGCATTGATATTAAAAGCCGTTGCCTCTGTACCACCAGAGTACGTTTTTACATTATCAATTCCATAATAAGATGCTGCAACTGCTGCCCAAACTTGTCCTAAATGACTTCTTCTTGAATTATGCGTACAAACATATACCAACGAAATCGGTAAATTTGCCTCTTTTTTTGATTGAATGTATTTACTAATTTTTAAAAGTAAAGATTTTCTTTGTTCTGGAATAGCATCAAATGAATTGATTAATTCATCGCATATTTGCTTGATTGAAGAATACATTTTAATAAGAATTAAGGTTAAAATTTTAGCAACAAGATTTAGTTTTTGGCGTATATCCATCGAAAAAAGCATTTAAAACATCTTGAAACTGCTTCCAAGTATTTTCGTCGATACAGTAGCAAATGGCGTTTCCTTCAATATCTCCTTTTATCAATCCAGCATTTTTCAACTCTTTTAAATGCTGAGAAACAGTTGGTTGTGCAAGTGGCAATTCATTTACAATATCACCACAAATACAAGAATCAACTTTAATTAAATAATCCAAAATAGCGATTCTAGCAGGATGTGCAATCGCTTTGGCAAGTATTGCCAACTGATTTTGGCGTTCGGTAAAATGGTCTGTTTTAGTTGCTCCCATTATGAATCATTTGTTTTAATCGCAATATTACGATTAAGATATTAAAAGAAAAAAAGAAATTATGAAAATTGCTTCAAGCAAGAATAATAAATACCTTGCTTACAAAAGGTAAATAGTAATAAAAGCAAATCAGTATATAACCCATTTATAAATTAAATAATGATTGTTAATAATAGTAAGGATTCAAGTATAATTACAAAAAACACTAATAATAGATTTCTTGAACTTGATGCATTGAGAGGCATCGCAGCACTCTCTGTTGTTCTATTTCACTTTACAATGGGACGAGAAGAGTCTAAATGGGGGTTCAAATTAGGTACAACTGGTGTTGATTTGTTTTTTATCATCAGCGGCTTTGTAATTTTCATGAGCTTGAACAGAGTTTCAAAAAGTAAAGATTTTATCATTAACAGAGTAAGTCGATTATATCCAACTTATTGGTGTGCTGTTACTTTTACTTTCTTGCTGATTCTCTGCAAAACCTTATTACTCAAACATGATTTCAGTCTCATCAAAGAATTTCTGAATTATGCAGGAAATCTTACAATGTTTCAATATTATTTAGGTATTCCAGACCTTGACGGGCCTTATTGGACAATGATTATTGAAATGATTTTTTATATTTCGATACTTATTTTATATCAATTCAACTTGCTGAAATTGCTTAATATTTTAGGGTTAATCACTTCAATATCAATCGTAATCCTCACTTCTTTCTGGGAAAATCATAGCATTGTAAAAGCAATCTTGTATTCGATTCCATTATTACCTTACATTCCTCTCTTTTTAGCTGGAACTGTATTTTATAAAATTTATACTAACAATCAACAGATGATTAGCAATTATGGCATCATAATATTATGCTTGATTGCTCAATTTCTACTTTTTGAGCATTCTGGCAGATCTCATCATTTCATCAATCATCAAGAATATGCTATAATGATTTGTCTTTACTTTACACTATTTATACTTTTCGTCAATCATAAATTAAATTTTATCGTTTCTAAATTGACTTTATTTTTGGGAAAAATATCCTTTGCTTTATACCTTACACATCAATACATTTCGTTACAATTTTTGTTACCAATATTAGTAAATAAACTTCATCTCAATTTTTGGCTTGCAGCCCTATTGATAACTTTACCAATTACGATACTCATAGCGACGCTCATTACAAACTATGTTGATATTCCATTAAGTAAGAAAATGAAAGAAAAGCTAAATTCTTTCAGCTGATTTTCAAATTATATTTAAGCTATAAACTATTCAATAAATTTCCCACAATTCATCAAAAATGAAAAAAACACTCCTTGCAGTTTGCTTACTCTTGAGTTCAGGCAATCTGTTTTCACAACAAAAATCAAATTACAGTCAATACGATTTATTCAATCCATTGTTCAATTATACGCTTTCTACTCCAACCAGAAGTGGAACAGGTTCTCCAGGAAGTACTTACTGGCAAAACTCAGCTGATTATAAAATCAACATCGCATTAGATGATGAAAAAAATACGGTAGAAGGCGATGTAGAAATTACTTATAAAAATGCTTCTCCTGACAAGCTGAATTTCTTGTGGTTACAATTAGACCAAAATCAATTCAATACAAAATCTCGTGGTGGACTCACTACTCCTATCAACGGCGGACGTTTCGGAAACACAAGTTTTGAAGGTGGTTATCAAATAAAATCAGTAACAATTGACGGAAAACCTGCTGATTTTTATGTGAATGATACTCGTATGCAAATCAAATTGGCTTCACCAATTATTGAACGTACAGGAATTACGAAAATAAAAATCTCATATTCTTTCAAAATTCCAAAATATGGTTCAGATAGAATGGGAACGCAAGAAGTAAATCAAGGTACGATTTATGAAATGGCACAGTGGTATCCAAGAATGTCAGTTTATGATGATATCGAAGGCTGGAATGTACTTCCATACTTGGGTGCTGGCGAGTTTTATTTAGAATATGGAAATTTTGAATATGCCATCACAGTTCCTGCTTCTCATATTGTTGTAGGTTCTGGTGAACTAACAAATCCGAATGAATGCTGGACATCAGAGCAAATTAAGCGTTTTGCAGAAGCCTCGAATAGTGATAAAACAGTTATTATTTTAGGGAAAGATGAAGTAGGAAACCCTAATTCTCGCCCTAAAAAAGAAGGAAAAATTACTTGGAAATTCCGTTGTAATAATGCTCGTGATGTAGCCTTTGCTAGTTCAAAGTCATTTATTATAGATGCCGCAAAAATTAATTTACCAAGTGGCAAAAAGTGTTTGGCGATGTCGGCATATCCCGCAGAATCAGCTGGAGATAAAGCTTGGTCTCGTTCAACTGAATATGTAAAAGGCTCTATTGAATATTACTCTAAATGGCTTTACGAATATACTTATCCAGTAGCAACAAATGTGGCAGGTTCAATTAGTGGAATGGAGTATCCTGGGATTATTTTCTGTGGAATGCGTGACCAAACCGAAAGTCTTTGGGGTGTAACAGATCATGAATTTGGACATAACTGGTTCCCAATGATAGTTGGCACTAACGAACGTAAATTTGCTTGGATGGATGAAGGTTTCAATACTTTTATCAACTTTTATTCTACCGATAATTTTAACAGCGGAGAATACAAAGGCAATAAAATGGACATGCACCAAATGTCGAAGCAACTTTTCAGAGAATCTGCCGAGCCAATCATGAATATCCCTGATGTAATCCAACCAAATGGCTTGGGTTATGAAGCTTATTATAAACCAGCTATTGGCTTAAAACTTTTACGTGAACAAGTACTTGGTCAAGACCGTTTTGATTACGCCTTCCGTGAATACATCAAACGCTGGGCTTTCAAACATCCAACACCTTACGATTTCTTTAAAACAATTGAAGATGCTGCTGGCGAAGATTTATCTTGGTTCTGGAGAGGTTGGTTTTATGAAACTTGGAAACTTGACCAATCTGTAAAAGATGTGCAGTACATAGAACAAGATCCTAAGAATGGTGCAATCATCATCATTGAAAATTTAGAAAAATTAGCCATGCCAGCCGTTGTAGAAATGGAAATGGTAGGCGGGACAAAAGAAAGAGTAACATTACCTGTAGAAATTTGGCAAAGAGGTGGCACTTGGACTTTCAAAACGTCAACTAACTTACCGTTAAAATCTGTAACGATAGATCCAGACCACGTTTTCCCAGACTTCAATTCAAAAAATAATACTTGGAAGCCTTTAAACTATAAAGCTCCTAAGCCGAATTAAAGATTAAAATCAATAAGGATTAGTCGATTGGCTAATCCTTATTGATTTTACACCTTCTTAAAATGTGTTATCATTTAAAATCTTGTAAATTGTAGCTTTCAACAAATCATCTTTACACCATGAAAAATGTAGGAGAAATCATACTTTACGAAACTGAGGATGGACAAACATCTTTGGACGTTCAATTAGAAAATGAAAACGTTTGGCTTACTCAAGCTCAAATGTCAGAACTCTTCAATAAAGAACGTTCTGTCGTTGCCAAACATATTAAGAATATTTTTTCAGAGAATGAACTTGATGAAAAAAGCAATGTGCAAAAAATGCACATTGCTTTTTCTGATAAACCAGTATCATTTTACAGCCTTGATGTAATAATATCAGTAGGTTATAGAGTAAAATCAAAACAAGGTACAGACTTTAGAATTTGGGCTAATAAAGTTTTAAAACAATACTTAGTTAAAGGCTATGCCATTAAGGATAAAATCAAAATTGAACAGTATGAGAATCTTCGGCATACGGTTAGTTTATTAGCAAATGTTTTACAAAACAAAGAATTATCTGCTGATGAAGCTACTGGCTTACTTAAAGTTATCACAGATTTTGCTTATGCTTTAGATATTCTTGATAAATACGACCATCAAATACTTACTGTTGAAAATATATCCACAGAACAACATTTTACAATTACCTATGAAGAAGCAATAATTGCCATCAGAAGTTTAGGAAGTAAGTTCGGAAGTAGTTCCTTGTTTGGCAATGAAAAAGACAATTCATTTAAAGGTTCAGTTGCTACCATTTATCAATCATTTGGTGGAATTGAGTTATACCCAAGCGTAGAAGAAAAAGCCGCAAATCTATTGTATTTTGTTGTAAAGAATCATTCATTTAGTGATGGAAATAAACGAATAGCAGCCTTTCTATTTGTTTGGTTTCTAGATAGGAATAAACTATTATATCATTCAAATGGTACTAAGCGTATTGCAGATAATGCTTTAGTAGCACTTACTTTGATGATTGCTGAAAGTAAACCAGAAGAAAAAGAAATGATGGTAAAAGTTGTAGTATGTTTAATTAATAGCAATAATTAAACAACGGCTTATTATCAAAAACAAATATTTATTTAAATAGCCTAAAACAAACCCTTACTCCCACATGCAAAACACAGAATGGCTAGCAATGGCAAAAAGAATTCAGGCAATTGCTCAGGCTGGATTATTTTATACCGAAAGTCCTTATGATAAAGACCGTTATCAGGAATTATCTGACCTTAGTGTTCAAATTCTAAGTAAACTCTCTGACGAACCTATTGAAAAAATTGGTGCTTTGTTCACTCAAGAAAGAGATGGCTACCAAACTCCCAAAGTGGATGTTCGTGTCGTTGTATTTAACGATCAGAATGAAATTCTAATGGTCAAGGAAAGAGTAGATGACCGTTGGTCCTTACCAGGTGGCTGGGCTGATGTTGGTTACACTCCTTCAGAAGTTGCTGTGAAAGAAGTAAAAGAAGAAACAGGAATTGATGTAAAAACGATTCGACTATTAGCAGTGATGGATAAGAAAAATCATCCACATCCAGCAGAAGCTTGGTATGTTTATAAACTCTTTATTCTTTGCGAGAAAATTGGCGGAGAGATTTCGCAAAACACCATGGAAACTTCTGACATCCAATACTTCCCATCAGACAAACTTCCTCCCTTGTCAGAACCAAGAAACCTTGAATCTCAAATTAAATTGATGTTTGAATACAAAGATAATCCTAACAAAGAAGTTTATTTTGATTAGCTGTAAGCTGTTAGCCTTGAGCTGTGAGCTTTTTTTGAAACTCAAGGCTCACAGTAAATCGCTAAAAACAAGGCTCGTAGCTCATTGCTTGAAACTCAAAGCTAATATTTCAACGTAATTGTTGTATCGTTTTTAAAATACCTTTTAACAGTTACATCAAAACTACCTTCTTTTTTGATTAAAGTATTTTTAGGCATGACAAAATCACCTAGATTCGCCTTGTCATTTCCCAAATCTATTGTTTGTACTTCTCCTTTGGCATCAATTAATTGAACAACATAGTGAATTTCATTATTGGGTGGAATAATATTCACCCATTTTTTGGCAACTTTCCCTTCCCAAGCCATCTCTTGGATATCAGAAACACCTTGATACACTCTTTTGGTATCATTTTTTGTTCTGACGTAATCAATTCCATATATAATCACGACAGCCGCAATGATTAATGGTGTTAACTTACCCGATAAAATATTCGAATCTTTACTTGAAGAATTTCCTGAACCACCGAGCATATTACCAATTAAAGGCATTTTTAATTTCGGGCGAGGTGGGCGACGACGTGGAGTTAATTGTTCCATTACTTGTTGTTGTTTTATATCAAAGGTTAAATATAGATAAAATCCTTTTTAAAACTATACTTTTAGTTAATATTTGCTACTCTTAAAAAAATTGAATAAAGCTCATTTTAGCATAATGAATTAGAAACAAAAGAGAAATCATCTAAACTCCTGATTATAAAGACATTATTTTTATTACAAATGTTTTTCCAACTTTATAAAGTAGCAATCTGCAATATTATTACAAGGAAATTGTTTTTAAAAGCATTGAATGAACTAAATTTGTAAGTATTCTATTTTTAGTTTGTAATACAAATGATTGATGAAATTAATTCAATCATTACTTCTAAATGATTAAAACCCAACACAATGATAAATTCAATCACTAAAGCAGTTACAAAGCTGTTTGGTACAAAATCAGAAAGAGACATCAAAGAACTGATGCCTTATGTGATTAAAACCAATGCTGAGTTTGCTTCACTTCGAAATCTTTCTGACGAACAACTTCGCCAGCAAACCGCTGACCTAAAGGCTATTATACAGAAAAACCTTGCTAAAATTGATGCTGACATTTCTGATTTAAAATTAGAAGTAGAAGCAAATCAAGAAATGTCTGTAGATGCGAAAGAAACGATTTTCAATCAAATTGACAAATTACAGCTCGATCGTGACAAACAATTGGAAGTAGTACTTCTTGAAATACTTCCTAGGGCTTTTGCCGTTGTGAAGGAAACTGCCCGAAGATTTACCGAAAATAAAAAATTAGAAGTACCGGCAACAGTTCATGATAAATTTATCGCTGCTAAAAAGAAAAACGTTGAAATCGTCGGTGAAACTGCCATCTGGCATAATAAATGGCTTGCAGCAGGTAATGAAATCGAGTGGAATATGATTCACTACGATGTTCAACTAATTGGTGGTGTTGTACTTCATCAAGGTAAAATTGCCGAAATGGCAACGGGTGAAGGTAAAACGTTGGTTTCGACTTTGCCATCTTATTTGAATGCTTTAGCAGGACAAGGCGTACACTTAGTAACCGTAAACGATTACTTAGCAAAACGTGACTCTGAATGGAATGCTCCTCTTTTTGAATTCCACGGTTTAATTGTTGACTGTATCGACAAGCACGAACCAAATACAGAAGAACGCCGTCAGGCTTACTTGGCAGATATTACTTACGGAACAAATAACGAATTTGGTTTCGATTATTTACGTGATAATATGTCACGTACACCAGAAGAACAAGTACAGCGTAAGCACCATTTTGCAATGGTCGATGAGGTCGATTCTGTGTTAATTGATGATGCTCGTACTCCGTTAATCATCAGTGGACCAATGGCTCGTGGCGACGAACAAGAATACGACGCTTTCAATCCTTTGGTTGCTAGAATGGTAGAACAACAAAAGAAATTGGTACAAGATTTTCTGGTAGAAGCTAAGAAATTAATTGCTGCAGGTAATAAAAAAGACGGTGGTTTAGCGCTTTTCCGTGCTTTTAGAGGTTTGCCAAAAGCAAGACCAGTAATTAAATACTTATCTGAAACGGGTATCAAACAGATTTTACAAGAAACGGAAAATATCTATTTGGCTGATAATCAAAAATTAATGCCAGAAGCAGATGCACCGTTGATGTTTACGATTGAAGAGAAAAACAACCAAGTAGAGATGACGGAAAAAGGTTTAACCTTTATGACTCGCATGGTTGAAAATCCTGATTTCTTCGTTATTCCTGACCTTTCTGTTGATTTAAATCAAATTGAAAATGCAGTTGGCATCACCGAACAAGAGCGTTTGATTAAGAAAGAAGCCTTAATCCGTGATTATTCTGCCAAAACCCAACGTATTCATACGGTTAGTCAGTTATTGAAAGCTTTTACTTTATTCGAGAAAAACGTTGAATATATCGTTGACGAAACAGATGGTAAAGTAAAAATCGTTGATGAATCAACAGGTCGTATCATGGAAGGTCGCCGTTACTCAGACGGTTTGCACCAAGCGATTGAAGCAAAAGAAGGCGTAAATATCGAAGATGCTACGCAAACTTATGCAACAATTACTTTACAAAACTTCTTCAGAATGTATCACAAGCTTTGTGGTATGACGGGTACAGCAGAAACAGAAGCAGGTGAATTCTGGACAATTTATAAATTAGACGTTGTTACGATTCCAACAAACCGTAAAATTTCTCGTTTCGACCACGAAGATAAAGTTTACAAAACTGTTCGTGAAAAATACAATGCCGTAGCAGACGAAATTCAAGAATTAGTGAATGCTGGTCGCCCAGTGTTGGTGGGTACTACATCGGTTGATAACTCTGAATTATTAAGCCGTATGCTTACGATTCGTAAAATTCAACACAATGTATTGAACGCCAAACAACACGCTCGTGAAGCTGACATCGTTGCTGAAGCTGGTCAAGCAGGTAAAGTAACAATTGCAACGAACATGGCTGGTCGTGGTACGGATATTAAATTATCGCCAGAAGCACGTGCAGCAGGTGGTTTGGCAATTGTTGGTACTGAAAGACACGAATCACGAAGAGTTGATAGACAGTTGAGAGGTCGTGCGGGTCGTCAAGGTGACGTTGGTTCTTCTCAATTTTTCCTTTCATTGGAAGATGACTTGATGCGTAAATTCGGTTCAGACCGTATCGCAAAAGTAATGGACAGAATGGGTATGGAAGAAGGCGAAGTAATTCAACATTCTATGATTACTTCTTCGGTAGAAAGAGCTCAGAAAAAAGTAGAAGAAAATAACTTTGGTATTCGTAAACGTCTTTTGGAATATGATGACGTTATGAACTACCAACGTAATGCCATTTATAAGCGTCGCCAAAATGCACTTTTCGGCGAGCGTTTAGCTTTGGATATTGCCAATAATACGTATGATGTTTGTTCTGAAATTGTTCAGAACAATGTAAGTTATGATGAATTAGAATTACGTTGTATTGATATTTTGGGAATCGAACCTCCGTTTACTCGTGAAGAAATCGGAAAGCTTAATACACAACAACGTACCACTCGTTTATATGATGCTGCTGAAAAACATTACCATGTTAAAAACAAAGGTTTAGCAGAGAAAGTAGTAGCTTTTGCTAAAGAAGCAATCACTCATGGCTATGCGGGTATGCAAGTACCATTAGTAAGTGGTTCAATGGTTTCACAATTATTTGCTGATGCACAAGAAACACTTGATACTAACGGCCGTAAGTTAATTCAGGAAATGGAAAAATCAATCGCTTTGAGTTTGATTGACCAAGAATGGAAAGAGCATTTACGAGACATGGATGACTTAAAGCAATCGGTTCAGAACGCAAGTTATGAGCAAAAAGATCCATTGTTAGTTTATAAATTTGAAGCTGTTAAATTGTTTGAACGTTTCTTGAGCAGAATCAATTTAGATACAGTAAGTTTCTTGATGAAAGCTGATATGCCAGAAATTCAAGAAGCATCTGCTCCGGCAGCTCCAGTTCGCCAAGCTCAACAACCTAAATTACAAGTACAAAAAGATGAAGCAATTTCATCTCTTTTAGGCGGTTTAGCAGGTGGAAGAGGTGACGAAAATGATTATCACGACCCAAGTACACAAATAGTTGAAAAAGTTGCTCCACGCCAAGCAATCAAAATTGCTGACCGTAATCAAAGAGTAACTGTTCAGTACCGTGATGGTTCTATCAAAGAAAACATCAAGTATAAAACAGTTGAGCAAGATGTTGAAAAAGGCATTGCTGTAGTAATTGCCTAAATAAATACTTATTCAAAACCTCCGTTCGATTCATGACTAATCATCAGAATTGAACGGAGGTTTTTTTTCAATAGATTTTTCTCAAAAAAAGTCAATAAAAAAGCCTCAAATCTTGAAAGATTGAGGCTTTTTTGATTAATTAGATATCTTAATTAGGCTTCCCTTGAAAATTGTTTTTCGATATTGATTTAGAATAAAATCCACTCATATTCTGGGTGGATTTTTCATTTCACTTACGGTGATTTATTAAAAAAATACAATTTTATTTGAC
>NZ_JAYGIL010000039.1:0-55478 GCF_034931025.1 Arcicella gelida
TAGATGTCTTTAGCCCAGACATAGCCATTTTTTTGATAAGGGTTAGTCAGTGAATTCCAATCTGTTTCATTCAAATAATAATCATCCGTGCCAAGCTCACCCATGATTAATAGAGCATTAGCATTGAGCAAAGTAGTATTGTCCATTAAAGCATCTAAGTCTTTTAAAGTACTCGGTACCGCCAGCTTACGATTGGGTTCAATTTCCAAAAAATCCCCATAGCAGGCATTCATCAAGAGACTGAGTACACAGTAGCCAACCCAATATAGAATCGAATATATCTTTTTCATGTTGATAAATTTTACGTTTAAATTTTTCAAGTGTTACATGTCCATTTTAAATCCCAAAGAATAAGTTCTGATAGGAGGGAAGTCTGAGGTCGGGAAATCTGGGTCTAAACCTTGTTTATTGGCACGCCACAGTATCCCAACATTATTGACATACATGAAAACAGAAACATTGCTGAGTCCTAGTTTAGGAGCAGACAACTTATAACTAAGATTGATGTCTTTTAACCTAAGATGCGCTCCGTTTTCAATGAGTCTTTCATTGCTTAAATAAATATTATCCCGAGTAGTATTAGCAGTAAGCGTAACTGCTGGAACGGAAGTCTGTAATTCATCCCCAGGAGACCTCCATCTTGCTTCATAATCCCGATGACCCCCACCATAATTAATCAGATTGGAATAATTGATACTAGTTCTTCTGAACTGATAGCCAGTTTTATAAACCAGATTAACACTAGCAGTCAATCCTTTCCATGTAAAGGTATTTCGAAAACTACCAAAAAATACTGGTACAGTAACCCCCATTTCCTTGAGATTACTTTGCTGTAATGAAGCCCAGTAAGCCGCATAATTTTCGCCTAGTCCACCACTACCAGCTTTGCTATCATACACCTGCATAGCACCAGTGGTAGGATTTAGCCCATACCAAGGCAAAGCATAGAGTATATCCACAGACTTACCTTGGGTTGCAGGCGCACGCCCAGCGTTTGAGGCAGGAAGAAAGGAAAGCAAGGTAGGCGCTTCCGCCGCATTGTACTTGGTTACCTTGTTCTGTGTCCAAGAGGCAAGCAGCACTGCTGACCATTTAAACTTACCATTGGTAATAGCCCCATTGATTTCCAAATCTGCTCCTTTGGTAAGCAGATTGGCATAATTGATTCGGTTGTCAATGGTATATAAACCAGAAGAAGATTGGAAAATACCCGTCGTAGGATCCAGAAAATCATAGCCGATGAGGTCTATCCCAGCTTTCTCATAATACTCCAAACTTCCTCGAATTCTGTTATGAAAGAAAGAAAAGTCAGTAGCCATGTTCCAGACTACTACTTTTTCCCAGCGTAAATTAGGATTACCTGTAGTGGTTATACGTGCATAAGGATAATTGGTAATGACACCAGAAGAAAGAGAAATATTGGGAAGCGCACTTACTTGCTTGTTGATATTTCCATTAACCCCATACGTAGCCCTTAATTTAAGCAAGTCAACAGATTCAATGTCTGGCAACCATTCCTCTTTGATATTCCAAAGCAAACCCACCGACCAGAGAGGAACACCCTTTTGGTTAGTGGCTACCCCAAAAATATTAGAAGCATCCCAGCGACCACTGAGAGAAAGCGTATACTTCTTATCGTAAGTGTAAGCCAGATTAGCAAAGTAAGAGAGATAACGGTCAGTCAAATATCCAATATCGTTGATAGGAGAGGGGATTCTCCCCGAGGAAATAGGGCGTAATTGATAACTCGTCTCATAATTGAGATAAGGAGCACTGGTGAGTAGTTGGTCATCATAACCATATAGCAAGTATCCAGGGCCAGATTGAGAGCGGTCTTGTCTGACTTCTGCCCCAGCCAAGGCATCCAATTGGTGCAGCGGCTGAAAAAGCCCACTTTTCCCACTATGCCCACTATAACTATAATTGAGCTGTACTCTTCCATAATGACTATCTCCACTGCTTTGATTCCCCGATAGAATTCCACCCACAGGTATCACACTAGTGCCATTTGCTTGGGTGAATCGGTTCACAAGATCTCTGACATAATAGCTTTGTGGAGCGTAATGTTGGCGGGATGCTCCTTGCGCAAGACGAAACTGATATTTTACTTCTAAGGCTAGCGCTGGAATCAGTGCATAACGAATTCCTGCATTGATTCTTGTTTCATTATTTTTGGAAGTTTTATCAGCAAGAGCAAGTTCATCAAGGGGATTAAAAGCCCAATTGAGTAATCCTTGAGATTCTGCCGAAGCGATGTAAGGTTGGCGGTATTTATAAGGAATATATGTCGGCATTCCAGAATCATCTCTAAGACTTGTATAAGACTGAATGGCACCACCTTCCCTAGGAATGAGGTCTGTTCTCTCCAGTCCGTTATTGCTAAAATGCTGAAGGGCATAATACAGACTTGTAAAGAGTTCTAGTTTTTGATTGAATCGGTAAGTAAACTGATTATTGAGGGTTATTCTGGAAGAACTAAACCCAACGTTCCCAGAAAGATTTTTGTCAAAGCCAATAGCGGTAACATATTTCAGGCTATTATTTCCTCCAGCAATATTGAAAGCATACTGCTGATTCAGGCTGTTTTGATAAAGGTTAGCGAGCATGTCTTTTCTAATGTCTTTCGAGGCTAGCCCTTTCAATTGCCGCTCCATTTCTTCAGCTGAAAGCTTTCCTTCTTGTCTAGCAATCTGTATCTCAATCGCCTCAGGCAATAATGTCCAGTTATTTTGTTGAAAACCTCCCTGTGCAAATCGCAATCGCTGGAAATCAATCAGCTCCTGTGAAGCCAAGAAGTTAGGATTATAGAACAAATTCGGCTTTTCACCAATAGTGATATTCGACTGAAAGCTAACCGAAGTTTTTTGATTGTATTTTCCTTGTTTAGTGTTAATGACGATGACCCCGTTTCCTGCCCGAACACCCCAAATGGACGCCGCTGCGGCATCTTTCAAGATCGTAATATCCGCTATATCATTCGGATTGATGCTATTAATGTCTCCCTCATAGGGAAAGTTATCCACCACGATTAGGGGAGCCGTATCGGAGAAAATGCTACTCACTCCTCTGATTCTAAGCTCCAAAGTGGTTCCTCTGGGTGTGACAGTGCTTCTGTAAAACTGAAGAGCGGGAGTAACCCCTTCTAATCGACTGATGATGTCGGGGCTTACACTCCTGTTGATCAGCTCATTGCTGATGTGAGTGAAAGAACCAGTGGCACGCTCACGACTGATTTTAGCATATCCCGTAGAAACAACCACTTCATCAAGGGCAAGAGATTGCCTGTTCATCAACAGACTTTCAGGTTGTGAACGGTTATCAACCGCAATAACTATAGTCTTAAAACCGATACTAGAAATGACAAGGGTATCAACTGGGTATTTACTAAGTCTGAGTATCTCAAAAGAGCCATTGGCATCTGTGATAGTACCAGTGGCAGCCCGCAACAGCCTGACTGAGGCTCCTTGTATCGGGTGAGCGTCTGTAGCGTCCAGCACCCTGCTTTTTAATCGTTGGGCATAAAGCATGGCGCAATTTCCCATCAATAACAATAAGAAGAGTTTTTTCATTAGCTTGAAGATTAAGTGATAAGGATTAGATGAATGAATTAAAGATTAGCATATTTGACGATGATGACTGGTATTTCCTGCTGCTGCAATACCAAATCAAGCCCAATCTTATTAAGCTCCTGTTTGATAGCGGGGATGGTCAAGTTTGCTTTGTTTAGCCGAATAGATACCTTTTGCTTAACGGTAGTCCTGTCAATGATAGGATATGGCTGTTGTGCCAGTACAGCGATGATGTAATTAGTGAGTTGCTCAATGGCTTGGTTCTCCATCACAAAGTAGTTTTCAGCCTTTAAGTTTTCCTCCTTATCAGATGAGACGGAAACAGATAGAGAACTATCTCGATTGATAATCGCATAGCAAGGCAATTTCTTTTTTCCCAATACGGCGATGATTCCCTTTTCAAGCTTGAAATAGCGGTTGATGTCTTCTTCCATCAACTGATAGAGTGCTTTTCTTGAAATATTCAGGGAAGAGTCAATGGCTAGTTCGTAACAGTAGGAATGTTCTTTTAGCCATTGATAGTAAGCAAGATCCTTTTCATAAATACCTGTTTTCTGCTGCTGTGTGCCAATCAATTCTTCTTTGAGGGAATCGCTTATCTCCCAAACGATTCGGTTAAATCTACCAGCGTAAGGAATATCGAGTCTGTACATTTCATAAATAAGACTACGAAATGGTACATTATAAGCCCGAATATTAGTAGCACTTCTAGTGATTCCTCCGATATTGACGTTGATGCGTTTGGAGAGCAAAGACCTGATTCGAGTATCCTTTAGACTACCCCCGTTTCCATCCAAAAAGAGGGGAATATCACGGTTAAAACTGACAGGCGGAGTGATGTGTGAGAGTACAAAAGCTTCTCCGTTTAATGCACGGTGTAGATTATAGGTATTGGTATATTCTAAGGAAGCAGACGCTCCAAAAAACAGACCATTTCGAATCCATATTTGATGGGGGATACCTGTATGGGGGAAATAGCTTTTCAGTAAAGTATCTTCCACCACAGTAGGGAGGCTCCAGCCCCTTTTACGAAATAGAGGAAGAGCTTTACTACTGTTTTCGTAGGTTATGGGCAGGATTACCACGGCCGAGCCAAACTGCTTTTGCAAAGAATCCAGCTTACTAAGTGATTTAATACAAGGAGCACACCAAGTAGCCCAGAAGTCTAGGATGATTAGTTTATCCTTATAGTCACTTAGTTTCAGGTTTTGTTTGTCTTGGGGGTGGTTAGTGACTTTGAGGGACAAGTTCCAAAGCTCAGGTGGGATAGTGTCTCCCACCTTGAGTGCTTGGGCGGTTAGGAAATGTACAGATATGAAAAAGTAAAGGCATAGCAATGCCCTTACGCAGATTGTTGCGTTCATGGGTTTAGTTTTTAGATGAATGTATTAAAACATTAAAATAATAGCGTGAAAGCTACCTTATACAGGTGTTTTGATGATGTTCTTGTAGCGCTGTTTAGGGCATGCGCTGACATCAAGGCAAACTACAGCCTTAACATGATTGGGATAAAAAAAGGAATGTTTCATAACTCGCACCTATTTTACGAGTCTCTTTGCAGAAGGCTATAAAAGCAATGTAGCACAGGGAGAGCTACCGACCGCACAGCACGCTTCCGACGGCGACAAGGACGGTAAAACGGTAGAACCCGTGTGCTACACTGCTAAAATTACGCAAAAGTAGTCACACAGGCATCAAATCTACCGTCTCGCCTTATCAAATTGTCGGAATTTGCTGTCGAGACTCTTTAGTTTAATGCCAAAAAAATAATGAAATAGCTATTAGCTATAACTTACTCAAATATAAAATATATTTTTCGAAAAAAGTAAATATATGATAATTATTAGCGTAAATATTTTCATCCATTTACTGGATGAAAGAAGAAAATATTGAATATTCCGAAAAAATAGCCAATAAATTACGAAGGCTTATGGAAATCATAGATTTGGAAGTTCCGGGTTTTGCAGAATTTTTAGATAAATCTCCCTCACATTTATATGGTATTTTGAATGGCTCTAGATTTCTAAGTGAATCCTTTGCTAGAGAAATAGGTGATAAATTAGGGTTTGACGGAATGAAAATATTCAACTTAAATTCAAATATTCCCAATTATGTTAATAAATCGGAAGCTCTTATAAGATTCAAAAATGATAACAAAAAGAACGTTGAATATTTTTTAAGTGCTAAATCTAAACGAAGTATTGATTCATTTATTAATGAAGTTTTACTGAATTCAGGTCTTTTTAATGACGGTTACAAATACTTAAAAGAGATTACGAATTATTGTAAGGAAGAATTGAATAGAGAATTTCAACAAGACGAACTCTCAAAAGGGCTCAGATATGCTGTTTCTAAAGGTGTTCTAAAATCAATGAAAAGACCTATTTTATTAAATGATGGAAGCTTAGGGAGTAGGATGGTGGATGTGTATTTTAGATAACGGTATTAATGTGATTTTAATCCTAAGATAGGGTTGGGTATATCTTGAGAAAAATCCTCAAAGCAATCTAGCCTTTAACCATACCAAATAGGTAGAATATACATTTCTGATTTTGTATTGTTATTAGACAGAATTACCAAGATTATTAATATAATTGTTTGAAAATAAATAACTTATAAATTGTTGATAGCTAATAATAGCTTTGTTTATATCTATTACTTAGCTTTAGAGAAAAGTAGCAAACATGGGTATATTTACGAGTTAGCAATAATTGTATGACCGAGACAATAGACATATCACAAGAGAACACATTTGCAGTGATTATTGCAATTGAAGATTACCGTTTTAATGATGGCTCAATAGGAATTACACCAGTTAAGTATGCCAGAAACGATGCAACAAAATTCAAAAAAATGCTTCGTGAAGAATTTCAAATTCCCGAAGACAATATCACAATGTGGTTAGACAAAGATACTACAAAAAGTGCTTTTGAAAATGAATTACCATATAGCATCAGACAACTTTCAAAAGGCCAAAAATTTATTTTTTATTACGCAGGACACGGTTTCTTTTCTTCATCGCAGAACAAGTTAACTTGTTGGGATACTCACCCGGATAACCTTGTTGGTACAACTGTATCAATAAATGAAGTTCTACTAAAACCTCTTGAAGAAACCGAATGTCAGCAATCCATAATTTTTTTAGATTGTTGTTCAAATTATATCAAAGATAAGCTTTCGAGTAGGGACATAATTTCAAACTTTAATGACCGAGAATTTGAAGCATTTCTGAAATCTAAGGAATATAATGCTGTTTTTATGTCTTGCTCACCAGGTGAAAAGTCTTACTCAAATGATATTTTAAAACATGGGATTTGGACTTATCACCTTATTGAAGCTCTAAAAGGAAATATACCTGATGTCATTTTAAGAAAACAGTTTATTACAGATAATTCTATAAAAAACTATTTAGCGATTGCAGTACCTAGGTTCATTACAGAAAAGACAGAACATCGTGGTACACAGAGACCATATGCCAAGATTAATTCAACTGGAGATTTTCTAATTCGTAAGCTTCCTGTAGTTGAAGAAAAATTGAATAACGAATTTCCCAAGTTAAATCTAAAATTTGACAATGCATCTTTTAGAAAAGTGACATTTGTTCCAATTAAAAGAGCTAAAGGTTTTCAAAGAGGACATTTTATACCAGACAAAGTAAGTGCATCAGGAAACTTATTTATTCAAAGGGTGTTTAACGATAATCTTGAGGAAGAAATTCAAGAGATTTACCAAAATACTAAAGAAGTACTCTCTTTACGAAAAAGACACATTCAGATAGTTTCAGAAGTAGGCGGTGGTTCGGTGGAGTGTGACACTTACAGATATTTTATTGAAGTTGAGCAAAGTTCCGATAATCCTGCCGAAGCAAAGATGGTAAGACGATTAATTATTAGGGTTAGAAGAGAAGAACTAGTTGAAAACTTTGATGATATTTTTCCTCAGCAAATAGATGAAATTGTAATTCCTTATGAAGGTAAAATTGACTTTGATGAACTAGTTGAAAAGTTTGAAAACCTCAAAGATGAAGATAGGGGAAAATTGTATGATAATGAAATGAAAGGAGAGATTGAATACACAACGTACAGTGGACTGACAATTAAAGTTGATGTGGAAGATTTGGAAATTACAATTACACCGAACAAAACAATGAAGTGTCTTGAATTAATTGACACTACAATCGAGGGTCTAAAAAAAATAAGTATTGGAAAAGTAAATCTTCTAAAATGAGAACAACTACTGCTAATAATTAAGCATTCGCCATGGCTGCAAGCCATGCGATGAAGGAATGAGGGGCGCTTAGTCTTGAACTTACTTAAACTGCGCAGTCAGCTTCGGTGGTTTCTTTTATAGAGGTGTTCTTCAACTTGAAGATTTTGGAAGAGTAGGTTTTCGCCTGCTTTTTTTAAAGGCTTGTTTCTCATTTATAGTTATACCTATGTTCTAAAGTAAGTCTTTTCAAAATTGTTAGTCCATTTGATTAATTAATTTAAAATAGGTGAATTGTTTAGAATTGCAAGGAAAACAACTATTTTAGGAATTACAAAACTGACAGGACAATACAAAAAGTATTACAAATACTTTCGCATATTAGGGATTTAGCACCAAGTAACACGATACCCAAAAAATGGCATAAAATGATAAATAAAATAATCAGCATCAAAACTAAGAAGCAGAAAATTACTATGCTATTAGGATGGATTTTAATAGTGGTATTTACTTTAACCATTTTGGCGTATTTTATTTTATTAACAAGTTCAACAGAGTACTCATTAGTTACACTTGAGTACAACTTATGGTCAATTCCAAGAATTATCAGGAGAACAGTACAAATCTACATCCTTTTCTTGCTACTCGTTTTAGCATTTTGTTTGTCAGCAGACAAAAAAAATGTTGTGCTATACCTAAGAAAATTTCGTTTGAACACAAATGTTATATCACCTGATAATAAAGGAGGGTTGGGAAAAAAAATTCGTATTGTAACATTGCAAGATGAGTCATTTCCTTCTATGTCTTCAACACGAAAGGATAAACTCTTCGCTTATGTAATAACTTTTATAATTTTCATTTCAGCTATTTTGATTATTTACTATTTAGAGATTGTGAGTATTCCTGTCGTATCAGAAGGTAACAGCCACCTCATTGTAGTCATAGCCTTTATTATTGGATATATAATGTGGTTGTGTATAACACTATTAATTTTTATTTTATTCTATATAATTGTACACAATAAGAATAAGGTAATTCAAATAACAAAAACTCAAGACATCAAAATTGCAAGTAGTAAGGTTGCTTCGCTAAATTTTTTCATTAAACGACTCTCTTTATTAGGAACGAGATCCACCATTGTTGAAACACAAAACTACTTATGGCAGGAAACAGTTTCTTCACTAATTAGCGAATGTGATGTTGCAATAATTGATATAACTCAATTAACGGACAACATCACTTGGGAGATTAAAAAATGCTTATCTAATAATATTCCAATTGTTTTGATTTACTCAGCAGAAATCAAAACACAACTAATAGCAATTCTAAATCATCTGTCATTGCACTTGAATGTAGAAACTTTATCAAATATTCCTGCTTTAGAATTTCCTGCTAATGACAAAAGTCAATTGTCTGATTTTAGAATTAATCTTGTTAAGATTATAACTGAAAGTTATAGCTTTTCTAGACAACATGTGTCAATCAATGCTTATCATTTTAGGCGATTATTTATTTATCTATTTTTATTTTTATTAGCAATAGTTTTTGCCACTCTACTTACCTTAACTGTCGGGTTCCATATTGAGACTTTGATTCATCAACAATGTTATTATTTCATTCTTAATAATACCTAAAGCGACATTTTGATTGATTTGATAGGCATATTTGTTGGAAACTTTTTGTTCTTGGTCAAGTTGACTTTGAGCATCAGCAATCAGTAAAGAAGCGATATTGGAGGTTAATATTTTTACAAAAAAGTCCTGTTTTACTCCCTCTACTGTTTTAGAGGAAAAGTTTTCGAGTTGCATTTTTTCTTTTAATACACAATAATAACCCTCTACTCGCCATCGTAATTGATATAAATAAGCCAGTTCTTCAATGGTAAAATCAGTGTTAGTAAGTAGATATTCATACTCCCTCGTTGGGAATAATATACGGACTACCCTTGTTTGTACTTCATCTGGCACTTTAGAAAGTGTTTTAAAGAAAGTATTATGAATACGTTTATTGGTTATCTTTAGAGTAAGTATAGCATCTTCTTCATTGGGGTTTACAAAGTCAACAACTTCTGGGCAAAACACTGATTTACAACGAATAACATAAGAATTACCTGCCAATGGAATATCTATCATTTTTTTTAAAGAAGGATAGTTCCTATCCATTAAATAAATCGTGGGAGCGATTGAATATTTTGAAAACATATTGCTTCGATGTCAAGATGAGATTCATAGAGTTCGTGTTTGCAGACTTTACAAGGAGAAATATCAGAGGCAATCACTATTTTATTGAGTAAATCATAAGCCACAGAACAACGAGCCATAGGCATAGCTTTATCTGTTTGGTTTTTCCATGTGCCAAAAAAGTATGTACTGCCTCTGGTAATTGTAGTAGGCTTCCATCTACTGCGACCAATAAGTATTTCTCTTTATAGGTTTTAAAAGGAGGTCTTTGATAGAAGTTTTTGACTAAATCATTATTCAAAGCTATAAAGGCTCTGTATTTAAGCTTTTTACGTCCTTGACTAAATGCCTGTTTAGAATAAAAATTGCTACAAGATAACAACAAAAGAGCTTTATCTATCTCAACACTAAGGTTCTTAATGAGCATACTAACTTGGATAATAATGAAATCAGAAAAACCTAAGATTCTGTCTCGGACAAAACTTTTAGGGCTAATTCTATGGGTATCTTTAAAGTTTTTGCTCATGATAAGACTATGGATACTTGTAATAATTGCTTGGTTTTTTGCTAGCATAATATACAAAAATACCCGCATACCCTTAAATTGACGACATTACGACCAGTGGCAAATCGAAAAATGCTGTCCGCATAAACTCTTCCGTCAGAAGAAATATTCGAAGTCGTCTGGAAAGTGATTACTACTTTTATTGTTAGCATTTCAATGCAGTCCGGTTTATTTAATTCTTCTGTAAGTCGTATGAGTGTATTAGAGAATTGGAACGAAGATTTTTTTAACTAGTAAGTAAAGTTGAAATTCGCCATTTTCTTCGAGTTTAATATTCCCACCGGAGTATAGTAGATCTCTAAAGATCCAGACTCTCCTACAAAGTAAAAATAATGATCATTAGCAAAAAAGCCAATAGACCCAATAAGTCCGGTCCTGCCTTGGAAAGTTATTATGGAAGCACCTGATGAGTCATATAAATCAATACTTCCACTCTCGTTTACTTTTAGCTTATATAAGCCTGTTGAGGAGGTCAACAACGTTTTTTTAAAACCATACATTTGCTGAATTCCCACTGCTTTAGTTTGTTTTAACTCACTGGTAAAATTAAATTCAGATTTCATAACAGGGAACTTTTTGAAATCATGAAATCCCTGTTCCCAGAGTGAACCGACACAATCAATAATCAAGGATCTTGATTTTGTATTATACAAAACATTTTGAATCCTTACTAGGCCTTTATTTCGTACATCAATATCGATAAGTTTATTATTGAAAACTTCCCATTTATGCACTTGACTGTCTCCTAAGGTGTATACTATCCCACCTGTTACACAAAAATCGTGAATGCGTCCAGGACCCAGAAACTGGCTTAATTTAACTCCTGCAGTGTTAAACAAGTATAGCTTATCATCGTAATCTAAAGCAAGTACCTGGTCGTCATTCAAAAATTTTACTTTGTAAAAATTGCCATAAATAACTCCTAACTCTTGACCACTCGTTTCCCAAATCCTTGTGGTGCGGTCAGATAATGAACCGATAATTAAATATCCATTCGGGGCTATAGAAACATCATAAAAATGTGTTCCTCCTTCAAATTCACCTTGATAATCCTTGTAATTATATTTTTCGGGTTTAAGTACAAAAAAATCAAACAAATTCGAATTCTTAGTTGATATCTTGCCCTCGGACGCATCAGAACTATTTCTAACCCATCCATGAACCTCTCCTATTTGGTCAATACCCTTCACAATTAAATGATTGTTAGCCGAAATATCACATTGAAAGTAATCAGTTTTCCATGAAGTGTCGACTGGAAAATTTTTTACTTCATTAAGCTGAAGCAATTGGTTTAATTTATAAAGTTTAATCTCAAATCTGTTGTCATTAAAAAACGCACCTAATTGTATATAATTATTACCCCTGATTTTGATTTCCCCAATTCCATCAATGAGTCCCTTGCCATCAAAGACCTTTTTGATTTCATTTCCTTTATTATCATATAATTTAAGCATTCTGCTATCGCCTCCAATAATATAATTTCCAATAAATGCAAGGTGTAAAATAGTATCTGAAGTAACCTTTTTATTATTTATAACTTTCCCCTGTGGATTTAGAAGTGTAAAAGTTCCATTCTTATTACCGACTAAAATATTTCCGTTATGTTCTGATACATAGATACTATTGGCTTTTTCTTCAATATTAATGGCCATTGAATAAAAATTGAAATTGCCTTTATAGATTCCTTTTATTATTTCAGCGAAATTTTTGGTTTTGTGGCCAAATTTTAAGTTAAAATATTGAGCAAATCTAAATGCTTTTGTAGGATCGACTTTTTCTAATTTAAGATTTTCGAATGATAGCTCATTCATCTTCTTTTCTTCTTTAGCTGTATCACGTTGTCGGTTGGTTTCTTGTATTTGTGTCGTAAGTTGCATATTTTTAACTTTAACTTCCTCTTTTTGCAGGAACGCATAAAATGCAGCAAAACTGGCAGTTAAAAGAAGCAAGCAAAGCACAGTAATAGCAGAATTCCTGAGTATAATAACTTTTTTGTATTGTGTGACTTCTTCGCTAATTACATCAGCAACTTCCATTTTTTTTATTGTTGCGACTATGACTGCAATTTTTTCCTTAAAGAAAGGATTTCTTAAAGATTGATTTGCTTCATTTTTTGTCTCTTTAAAATCAATATAAAGTGGTTCATCAGTAAAAGCCTTGTACTTCATTTTAGGTAATGAAGTAGTTGCAGTCCAATCAAAATCATTTTGATTATTATCCCAAGTTATATTCCCCTTTGTAAGTATAATTATAAGATTTGTTACCCCTTTGTTTTCTAACCAAAATGTTAATTCACGCTTTACCCACTTGGAATCAGCAGCTTCAGGCGAAGCCAACAGAATGAAATAGTCAGATTCTTTCAAAGCATTTTTGATATTGTTCCATAATTGAGGACTTGCGCTCAAATTGGTTTGGTCTCTAAATACTTTCAATCCACGTATCTTATTCCAAGGTTTTCCAAGTTGTTGTATAGATTTTTGTATAGATTTTCCAAGACTTATATCTTCTTTGTGTGAGTAAGATATAAAGGCATTATATTTTTTATCCTGCATAATAATTTCATCTTTTTGTTTTCAAAAAATTCTCCTTTGTTAGCCTTCCGATTCGGTACGAGTACTCTCAAATTCAAGGTATGAGAAAACCGGAAATTAAATATATTAAAGCAAATATCTTAATCCAGACTGGTCACGACTTTTCCCCAGGAATAATATTTTCATTCAAAAATAAAAAAGAAAGAATATCAGGTAGATTTTTGTCAGTTATGTCTAGTTTCACTTGCTAAATAAACTGCCAGATAGTATCGGAGTTTTAATTTAAAATTGCTGGCAATGTTCGTATTGGCGAAGTAGTTAGCATCGCTGTTTATTTCGCAAATACATGTTGAACTAAACCTGTAGTAGCTTTTGCTTCTCAAGGTTCTATCTTTGCATAAATTACAAACTATTTCTAAGTTGACAAAAAAAGAATGTTGATGAATTACGAGTTGATACACTCATTCATAGTGCAAAAGTAGAAGTGGCTGACTTCGAAGCTCTTCTTTATCGTTTCAAGCGTAATATTTCTATTTTAGGTAGAAGTAAAAGCACTTTTGAGAATTACGCTCGCCATGTTGACGCCATTGCCCTTCACTATGGTTAAATCCCGACCCTGTTAGACCAGACCAAGAACAGATACATGAATACCTGTTTATGTTTCAAAAGCGGTCTCAAACTCCTTCACAAACCTAGACTAGGAGTCTTTTAGTAGAAGCTGTTTAAACTTTTGTTTTTTTAGCGACTTTACGTAATAAAATAACTGAGAATGCCATAAGATGCAATGAAATCCAATTTTGTACTAAAAATTCGAACCTGACAAGAAGTGCCTTGAAGCTATCAATCCAAGCATTGGTTCGTTCAATTACGTAACGTCCTTTGTAGAGTTCATCATCAAATATCTCCTGTCCTGTTTCTGGCACTTTGTTCTCTTGTTTATTTCTTGGATTCGGTTTGATATTAGCAATGATACCCTCTTTAGAGCAAGCTTCTTTTAATACTGTGGAATCAAAGCCTCCATCAGCATTTAAAAACAAGCCATCTAAGCTAATTTTTGCTTCTTTTAACATATCACAAAGTTCACCAAATAGTATGTTAATTTCATATAAATCATGATGATTACCATCTTGAGGTGTACTCATAGATAATGGAATACCCTGATTATCAACAACAAACAAAGCGTTGGTCGTCTTGCAAGATTTTCTACCTTGATAGGCAACCGCTTCACCACCATTTTTTGAAGGGGTGTGTGAACCGTCTAAGGAAAGTCTTGATAAGTCAAGATATTGCCGATTTTCTCTGAGTAAATTAACAAAAATCTTTTGCCAACAACCTGCCTTATTCCACTTATTAAAGTGGTAATAGACACTATTCCAAGACAAAATAGTTCCTCTAAAAAATCTCTCAGTTGGTAACTCTCTCCATTGACAGCCTGTTTTCAAGCGGTATAAAATAGCTTCTACAAGCTCGACTAAAGGTACTTTCGGCTCAAAACCTCGACTTCCAACGGATAAATTTGGGATAATCCACTTCTCTATTGTATTTTTACTTAGCATTCCCGGTAAGTGATATTTTATGATTAGACACCACGAAATTCGCACTTATTTGGGAATGTTTTGCATTTGTTTAAACAGCTTCGTAGTGAAATGACATACAATTCATAATTTTTTTGGTCAATTATACCATCTTGGATCACAATTTTTTGCCAGTTATTACTCACAAAATTCATGGGAGCATCTTGTGGAAACTTTTTCTTTTTACCGCTTTGCAAGTCTTTCACCAAAGTCAAAGCAGTTTCAAAATTATCTTTAGTAAATGCTACTTTAAAAGCTAATCGGGTCAATAAATTAGGCGCAAATTGCTTCATTAATGAATAATTATTTTTTAAAAACGATAAGTAAGAGGTGGTTTTTAGGGCTTTATTTGTCAATATTTGTAGAACTTGCTGAATATGTTCTTTGGGTAAATTCTCATAAATGGTATCTCTTAATTGTTCTTTTCCAATCGTTTCATCAATGACTATTTTGCCCATTTTGGTGAGTATTTTGATGGCTCGCTGTTGAGATTTTACTGTTTCTAATAAATATCCAAAGATTTTTTAGCTTTATTGATCATCTGTTGCCAATAATCGCAGAACATAGCCAAAATAATATCAGTAATATCTAACAAACTTTCTCTTAGAAAACATACCAACATGGGATAAAGTCTAACGGGATTTAGCCTTTTCAAATGAGTATTAGAATCAGGTCTTACGGCATTGGCTAAACGCTTTTGTCTATTTGATGAAATTACTGATAGCTCCCACGTTTTAGCTCCCAATTTTTCCAAATAGGGGTATCACCCAAATTTCGGGGAAATTCGCCACGATAATTATTTAATTGTTTGATTTTTAATCAATTACACTAATTTCATTTTTCAAAACTACCTTTTCAGGTACTTGTACAAAGTAGGTTTGGTCACTTTCAAGGTTTCACAAATCTCTTTAATGGTGTGATTTTTAGCATCATACATAGTTTGAGCGGTTTTTTGTTTTGTTGCATCCAGCTTAGGTTTTCTTCCCCCTTTGATACCTCTGGCTCTGGCAGCCGTTAATCCAGCATTAGTCCTTTCGACGATTAAATTCCTTTCAAACTCTGCCAATGCACCGAAAAGATGAAAAATAAGTTTTCCTGTGGGCGTTGTTGTATCTATACTTTCGTGTAAAGACCTCAAAGCAACTTTTCCTTTTTCCAGATAATTAACCCATTCAATTAAATCTTTGAGACTCCTTCCTAATCGGTCAAGTCTCCAAACAATAATTGTGTCCCCTTCACGAAGCTGTTCTTTGAGCTTATTGAGTTCGGGGCGGTCAGATTTTGTTCCACTTATCTTATCAATAAATATTTTTTGACACCCCGCCACTTTAAGAGCATCTGTTTGCAGATTGGGGTTTTGGTCTGATGTTGAAACTCTTGCGTATCCTATGAACATAAAATGATGGAGTAATTATTATGATGGGGGTTCAAAAAGTTAAATTACTCATTAAGAAGCGAATATATTTAACTTTGATTTATTAACCTAATTTATTTACTTAAAAACTATCTATATTTGATTTATTTTGAGCAATTAAAAAAGGTAAAGAAATCCCACGTTTAAGCATAGAGAACATATGAGTAATTTAGACATCCTAAACCAAGAAGAAATTAAGGAGTTTGAAAATCCTCCCGTGTTTTCGTTTCAACAACAGAAGGTCTTTTTTGATATTCCGCAATGGTTAAAGATTAAATTGCGAGATTTGGGTTCACCTGCCAATCAAGTTGGCCTTCTTCTCCAATTAGGTTATTTTAGAGCCTGTGGGCGATTCTTCAAATTGGGTACTTTCCGCCAACCAGACATTCGTCATACTTGCCGAAGCCTAAAATTTAAACTGGAACAGATTGATTTGACCAATTATTCTTACAGCTCTATGAATCGCCATAGTTATCTTATTCTAAATGAGTTAGGATTTCATTCTTTTAGCGGTTGGCACAAATCTCTGGCGGTTCAAGAAGCTAAATATTTAGTAACCAAACAAATTAGCCCTTCCAGTATTTTTAGGTCTTTATGCGATTTTATCAGAACGCACAGCATTGAAATTCCTGCCTATCATACGCTGGCAACTCTGATTACCCAAACCATCCGAAGCTCCGAAAAAAACCTTTTAGAAACTATCCAGACTCAATTAAGTTCCCAACAGAAGACCGCTTTGGATAGTTTATTTGATAAACTTCCCGATGATAAGAAGGGAAGACATACCTATAAAATTTCACGGTATAAATCACTGATTGAACTGATGAAACTCTCCTCAATCAGGTCAAATATGACTACTCTGAAGGAATTAAAAGAGCTCTATAATTTACTTATCTCCTTCATAAATAGCCTTTATTTATCCGAGGAACTCATTGAGTATTATGCTCAATACGTGCTTGCTGCCGATGTTTTCCAAATCAAACAACGTAATCAAAAATATTTACTCCTGATTTGCTTTGTCAAATATCAATATCTGGCTATCAATGATGTGATGGTACAAACGTTTATGTCCACCACTCAACAGACACTTCGTCAGGCGGATAATCGTAAAAATGAATTATTGATTGCTTGGCAAGAAGCTAATCAAATCAGCCAAGAACAAATTTTATTAGCCGTTTTGACAGAAGCTCCCCTGATAAAATTGCTCCAAGATACCGCCTTTTCTTTCGATAAAACCCAGGAGGATAAATACAAAATCATGATTGAAATCATCAAAGACCCTCAGCATGATGAATTCTTGAAATTAGTCCCTTCGGTTGAGAAATTATACCATGAATCAACAAAAAGTTTAGAGAAAAAATTATTGTATGATGCGATGGTAGAGAAGTCAAGAGCCTTCCAGAATCGAGTAGCGGAGATGCTTCGACACGTTGAATTCACAGCAACTCAGCCCGATGATAAAATTATGACTGCTTTGAATTTTTATCAAAAAAAGCGGGGAGATTTAACACCAAATGCTCCGATGGAATTTCTCAACAAAGAAGAGAAAGAACGCATCAAATCTGGCAAAAACAGCTTTAATGAGCCTTTATACAAGGTTTTATTGGCTAAATACATTCATAAATCGCTCAAATCTGGAAGAATAAACGTACAAGTTTCGCACCAATTTAAGGCATTTGAAGACTATATGATTTCTCAGGAAGAATGGTCTATTAATCGTGAGGGTTTATTAGAAAGAGCTGGAATGAACCATTTGAAGGATTGGGAGCCGATTCAAAAAATACTTGAAAACAAACTCACTACACAATTCAATGAAACCTTTGAGTCAATCAATAAAGGAACTAATTCATTCGTCAAGAAACGAAAAAATAATACCTTACAATTCATTACACCTAAAAAGAAAACCCAAACATCGAGTATAGAATTATACGCATTGGAACTATATGTGACTATTTTTGAGGTACTTCATACGGTAAATGAACACACCGAATTTACTAAGAAATTAACCCATAAAGTGGAAGAATATCGCCGAGATATTATGCCAAACGTTATCAATTTCGCTTCTATTATTAGTTGGGGGTGTAACTTAGGGTTAGGATTAATGGCTAAAAAATGCAAAAAATCCCCAAATATCACCTTAGCGGCTCTCGAAAAAACGTCTAATTGGCATTTATCTTCTAAAAATCTACTGGATGCTAATGATAGAATTATTCAAATCATGGATTCTATGCCAATCAACGCTGTTTTTAAGGAAGAAGAAAATCTATTGCGGTCTGCTTCGGATGGTCAAAAATATACGATGGCTCTCAATTCCATCCATGCTAATTATTCATCAAAATATTTTGGGAAAGAAAAAGGGATTATCATTTACTCATTTATGGAAGAGCATTACCCTGTTGTATATATGACAACCTTCTCGGCAGGTGAATTTGAGGCATGGTTTATCTTGGATGGTTTACTGCATTATCAACCTGTTTTACAGCCCAAGCCCAAAAGAAAAGAGAAAAATCAGGTAATTGATACTACAAATATCGATGAAAGTAGTGAAGAAAACGATGATGAAAGTAACCGCCTACATTCTACCGACCAACATGGCATTAATTACATCAATTCTGCCATCTGCTATTTGCTTGGTATTGAGTTTCAACCAAGATTTAAACAAATCCACAAGGTAAAACTCTACGGAGTCGCAGGAATGCCAATCACACAACAGCTTGATTATCAAATTAATGCAGGAAATAATATCAATACTAAAATTATTGCCGAACAATGGGATAATATTTTGAGATTGGTAGCCACACTCAAATTAAAACAAACAACTCCATCTATTCTACTAAAAAGGCTAACCTCCTATACCAATAAACACCCTTTAAATGTGGCTTTGCAGGAGTTAGGGAAACTTGTTCAAACAATCTTTGTTCTCAAATATATGCACTTAGAAGACCTTAGACGGATTATTAACCATCAACTCACTCAAATTGAAAGTATGCACCAGCTTTCGGATGAACTCAATTTAGGACACGATGGGCTGATTCAATTTGCCACCAAAGAAGAGTTATTGGTGATGGCTCGGAGCAAACAACTCTTGATAAATTCAATCGTCTGTTACAATTACTTGTATCAAACTCAAAAACTCATTGAGGCAAGTCCAGAAGAAAGAAAAGAAATACAAAAAGCTTTATCGCAATCGGCAGCATTCGCCTACAAACACATTAATTTTCAAGGAGAATATGATTTTTCTGATGAAGTAGTCGAAAATACCCTGAAAGTGGACTTAAACAAACCTATTGATTTAGAGGAAATGGATTAAACGTAATTAACTGAAAAATAATTAGTTATGTGCTTTTTGTGGCGAATTTCCCCGAAATTTGGGTGATGCCCCTATTGCCGTAATTGAACTAATTGTGTTTCTGGGTCTTGTCCTTTGTCAAGGGTTGAAACCCTTGCGTACAAGGCAACCCGTTTTGTGGTATTATGTTGATTTTTCATTTATTTTGTCTATCAAAAAGGAACTCCTTTACAAAGATAACTTTTTACCCCCAAAAACACGCTTTAAACCCATTTAAAGAGGGGTGAATTTTTATACCCTTTTTGATAACTCAGACATATCATGTCAACAACATTTCTAACCGCCCAAGAAAGAGTTAATTACAATCGCATTCCAAAATTAGAAGAAGACGAACTATTGAAAGGATTTTATCTGACTAAAACGGATAAAATATTTGTCAATGGCTTTAATGGAATTACCAATCGCTTTTGTATAGCGGTACAGTTATGTCTGATAAGATATAGTGGGTTTTTGGAAGAAGATTGGAGAACGCTTGTGGTAGAAAATATTGGTGAAATTATGGCATCTCAAATGGGAATAACTGAATTTGATAAAAACTTCTTTACTGATTACGGACAAAGAGCGATGTCTCGAAGTTTCCACCTTCAACAGATTCTCAAATACCTCTAATACCGCAGATGGGAGCCTATTATGGATGAGCCAGCCCTTGAAAAATGGCTCATTGAACGAGGGATGGAGTATGATAATGAACGGTGGCTTTTGGATAAACTTTGTCAAAAATTACAGTATGATAAAATTCTTCGTCCTGCCATCGGGACATTAGAAAGGATTGTTGGCAGTATAAGTGAACGACTAAACGAAGAAACCCATCGCCGATTAGCGTTCCTTCTGACTCCTGAATTACAACAAAAATTGGATAAAATTTTGGAATTTGATAAGACCTTAAGAATGCCAACTCATCGCTGGCTATGTTTACAACCTACGTCAAATACGGCAAAATCCATCAACCAGACCTTAGATAAAATTGCTTATTTACAAGAAATGGACATTCCTACTTGGGATTTATCGACTATTCCTATCAACCGAAAAAAACGTTTAGCCAATATCGTTCGCAACAATACCAACTCCTATTTGCAACGTATGAACCCTATCAAACGATACCCTTTGATGATTTGTTTCTTGTGGGAAACCCTCTTAGATACAACTGATATGGTTTTAACGATGTACGGTGATTTCTGGCAACAAGCTATGAATAATGCCAAGAAGGAATTAAATGAATACCAAATGGGACTCGTAAAAATTCGTGGACGTGCTTGGCAGACACTCATTAATACAACTAAAATGGTCATTAATGAAGAGATTGAAAGCCCTGATTTACGGCAAACTATTTTTACCAATTACCCCAAAGAAGAACTCCAAGAAGCTCTTATGATGGTTATGAAGGGGTCTAAGGAGGATTTTGAACATACACAACTTTACTTTCTTTACAAGCAATACGCCCGTTTTAAACAGTTTACGGTACATTTTCTCAATACTTTGACTTTTGAAATAGCCTTTGCCAAAGATTATTTTGAGAGCGGATTAAATTTATTGATTCAACTTCAAAGAGGCACTAAACGCAAATTATCCAATGACGTTTCTATGAATTTTATTACTAATTCATGGATGAATTTGATTGACCAATTTGAATATTCTCAGCCGCAAGCCTATGAGCTTTGTGTGCTTTCGGTATTGAAAGATAGGCTCAATTCGGGAGATATATTTGTAAAAAATTCCTGCAAGTTTGCTGATTTCAATAGTTTTTTGATACCTAAATCTCGCTGGTAAAAAGAAGCGGAACAACTCTGTAATGCTTTGGGTAGTTTTGATATTGTCAAAAGAATTGATGAAATGGCGGCTGAATTAGCTTCTCTACTTGAACCCCTGTCCCAACTTTTGGCAGAAGGTACACGTAATGGTGAGGGGATTCGGTTAGAAAATGAAGAACTGGTTATGCTTGGCGTGGTGGCAGAAGAATTAAGTCCATCTACCCTATTTTGAGAGAACAAATCAACCTTCGACTTCCCAAGGTGGGTTTAGTCGAAATGATGCGGGAGGTGGATTCATGGATAAATTATATGGGTGAATTTAGGGAAGGAATTAGCCGAAATACAGAACATGATGCCCTTAAATATGCCACCCTAATGGGAAGTGCGTGTAACATTTCTTTGGCAGATTTAGCTCGTTCATCAGAATTAGATTATAATTCACTTTGGTGGGTAGCCAATAATTATTTTAATGATGAAAATCTCAGAAGTGCCAATACCAAACTGGTAAATTTTCATCATAAACAGTGGCTCTGTGGTTATTGGGGCAATGGAGCTTTATCTTCTTCCGATGGACAAAGATTCCCTACCAGTGGTAAAATACGCAACGCCAGTGCTATCGTAAAATATTTTGGATTTGGTCAAGGGGTTACATTTTACACGCATACCTCTGACCAATATTCTCAATATGGTTCAAAAGTGATTACTTCTACCGAACGGGATGCTACCTACGTCTTGGATGAAATCTTAACCAATGAAACGGACTTGGAAATATTAGAACATACAACTGACACGCACGGTTACACCGATTTGCTCTTTTCAATTTGGTAGGTAAGCAATTAATCTCTCGATTGAGAGACCTTGGGTCTCAAAGGCTCTGCAAAATCAAATCCAGTTTACACCCTGAATATGATAAATTAGAATATCCTGCACTGAGATTTACAGGTTTTGTCAATATTGATTATCTCAAAAAACACGCTCAGGAACTGCAAAGAGTTGGAGCATCGTTAATGACTGGTAATGTAACTGCCTCATTATTAATGAGTAGGCTTCAATCATATCCAAGACAAAATAACTTGATGTATGTGTTGTTGAATTATGGTCAATTAGAAAAAACTATTTTTATTGGCAACTATCTACTCCGCCCAACGCTCAGAAAAAAGGTAAGTCGGCAGCTTAACAAGGGAGAACAATTACATAATTTAAAACTTATTTTGCGTTTCGGAAGTGATGGATTTATTCGTAAACAACAAGAAGAGCAACAGCAAATCACCGCTTATAACCTAACCTTATTAACCAATATTGTCTTGGTTTGGAATACGGTTTATATCCAAGAGATACTAAAAGAACTCAAAAATGAAGGCTATGAAATTAATGAGGAAGACTTAGAACACATTTCACCAGCCCCTTTTGAGCATATTAACCGATTAGGAAAATACAATTTCAGAGACGAAATCAAACTGGAAGAGAACGGATTAAGGGCTTTGAGAAAGCCAAAGAAATGATACAATTAACTAAGATTTTAGTTTGAAACCGCTACTTTTCGTCCAATTGTAATGAGAACCTCAATAGTGTATATTGCATCTGTGTTTTATTTTCTTAGCAGATACAGAAAAACCCCGAAAATTGCCAATATTGACATTCTTTCGGGGTTATTTTATTGTTAATTAAACGATTATACTCCTAAAGAAAAGCCCACGTAACTTTACCCTAGATGTTTAATTGTACCCACCAACATTTATAATTGCTTTAATCGTAAGCTTATTTAAATAAATGTTTATTATAATTTACTAGATTATTCAATACTTCTTTATCAATGAAGTTAATTGCATGTTCAGAGTTTGTTACATCCTTATTTCTATAATTATGTGTAATATGAATACTAAGATAGCAGGTAATTCCTAAATTCACGGGTAAATCTGACGAACTACCTGTTTCATAATATCTCATTAAAGATCTGAATTGATTTTTAGTCATAATTGTAAATGCCAGAATGCCTTGATCTACTTGACGATTATCCAGATAATCTGATGCTCTTACTCGTTCTTGGATTCCTTCTAAATGCTGAGGTGTCCCAGTTTTAGCAATTATCACTAATGAGTCTTGCAAAACATTGGTTAAGTTGCTTACCCATATTCCACCACTGCTAATATTAGTTGACATATCAGAAATGAACTTACCTTTTACTTGTAAATTATTCAAATCATGATGTGGTATAGATGAAAAAGACATTTTCTTGACATTAAAATTTGCAAAAACCTTTTTATTTGTTATCAGCCTACAATATGCCTCTGCCATTTTTACATTATTCCACCAGTTACTACCTGAGCCTAATATCCAAGGTATCATTTCTCCTCTAAATGAATTGCGATTGTTGCTGCCAATTAAATCACCTCTTAGACTAATCATTTCTGGGCTTATAAGGCTAAATATTTGTAAGGAGTCTTTATAATTTTTATTATTAACGTTGATATCTGGATTTTTTAACCAACACCGATAATCATAAGTACAAGTATCATATCTACTGACTGATATACTGTAATTTTTTTCAATATTTTTGGCTAATTGAGTTCCCAAAAATGAATTAATTAATGTTTTTGGAATTATTCTATCACGATGGAGAATTCTATCACCTTCTACAGATTTAATAAATAATGCTACTGGATATGCATCATTTGACCACCTGATATAATCTCTCATACCAATATTATTACCGAAAAAACCTGAACCCAAATTAAATTCTTTTTCTAAATCATAGCCAAGTATTCTATTTACATAACGTTTACCTGCGATTTCTGGGCCTGAAAAGTCATTTATAGAAAGATTGTAATCATACAATCTATGGTCTTGGTCTAATATTGCTGCTGTTAGAATTGGTTTGAAAGTAGAACCAATAGTGTGATTAATTAAATTGAAATTTTTAACCTCGCCGAGACGTTTCTGATAACTTTCAGTATTTTCGTAGAAGGGTGCCCCTAATATTTCACCATTTGATGTATTTAATACTGTCATACCCAACCTAATTGTCATTTCTTTGTTAATAGGTGTATTGGGATTCACTGCTCCACTAGTACTGAAGGTTTTAAGTTTAGTTTCTAGGCTTTGTGCCATTACAGCATTTTGACTAATAAAGACGTTTGAATCTTTATTTATTGTATGAATATTTTTATTTTGATTTGCTACAATTTGTTTAAGCATTTGTTGTGTATAAAAATCGCCTGTTTCAGAAATATAACGCTGTTTCCCTTTTGTAGAATTTACCACAAAACTTAATTTTTTAAAGGGTGATTCATCCGTTAGAGTATAGTTATAAGAAATATTATTAAGCACGTAATTTATTTCACAAGGGAAATCATCATTTTTCAATATTACATCACTAGCGATTTGGTCGCTATCAAATGTCATGGTTTTTTTTTGTGTATGTATATTTATATTAAAGCCATTGTTTAAAATAGCATCGATGTGTAACTTACTATTGTTCCCATCTCTAAAAAGTTTGACATTCAAATTGGATAAGTTATCAATGTGAACTAAGTTGATAACATGTAATCTATATAAATTTTTAAAAAATGTATTTAATGTATTTTGTTGTTGATTTTGACTATATTGATAGAGGGAATCAATAGAATAGGTTATAATGTTTGAGTATTCATTATGATTACGTGACTGAATCTCTAAAGGTATCCAACTATTACCTACTTTAAGAAAAAGGACACTGTCTAAAGCTGAAGGCTGATTAACGATAATGTTACCTTCCCAGATATCAGGATTGGCTGGAATAGGCGTGTTAATGATATGTTTATCTATGAAAATATTTTTAATTTTAAAATCACTCCCAGCGTCAGTAGAAGGCTCAATATCAACCTTGAAAATTTCTCTTTCAAGATTTTCTCTTTGCAGTTTAAAATGTTTTTCTAAATTGCTAGCATAATAAAACAGAGAATCTTCGGAGCTTTTAAATTTTCTAATACCAGTGACTCTAATACTTGAAATTTCATAGCCTATATAGAATATAAGTCCACCTTCTTCTGAACTATTATTAATCGTAAGTCTTCCTTGATTATCAATAGAACAACTATTATAATCACTTATATATTTATCCAAAAAAGCATTAACTTTATTTACATAGCCAGTTGTTTGATAGTAATCATATTCTTTTGTATTTTTATTTTTTGATATAAAAATGTACAGAAAAATAATAATAATAAATAGTAAACAAAAAAAAATATTAAAACTACTATAAAGTTGTTTCTCTAAGGCATCACCTTTGAGGACAAAAAAAGGTTTATATGCTTTTTCCATAATTACTTAATTGGAATTATAAGTGAGTCTTTGATCATAAGTGGGTTATTGTATATAATATACTTCTCAGTTAAGCTGTAAATATAATTTGGATAATTCTGTTTATTTATGTCTGTGCAACCCTGAACAACTATTTTTATATACTTACCATTAAAGTAAATATTATAGTTTTTTGTATTTTCATTTTTTTCAATACTTACCAGACCATTTGGAATTTTATAAGCAATAGAATCTAATGAAATAGAATCCATTTTTAATAGTTCTTGAATTTCATAATTCATTAAAAAATCTTTGGTTATTAACGGATTTAGAAACATTCTCTTCTTGATTAAATAATTAGAATCATTATTAATATTATTCTGAATAGGAATTATTTTATTTAAATAGAATGTAATAAGAATAATTAAAATAATATTAGTAATAGTGTAAAGTTTTATTGATAAAGATTTTTTTGAATCCATATTAAATTCAATTTCTTGTTTTTTAATATCTGTAGATGCTTGTTCTGTTTGTGTAGTTGAATCTATTTTATCAAGAAATGATTCTAACTTTTCCTTTATTGTATCATATTTTTTAATATTTGATAATTCTTTAATCAAAAATATATTTATTTCTTCATTTGAAATCCCAAATTGCTCTAATTCATTAATTATTCTAGAATCGGCTATTAATAAGTTATATTCCTCTTTTAATTTTTTTATTAATTTCTTCCTCTTTTTGTCATACTTTCTTTTTTTCCATGAAATAATTGGAATCGACATGAAGTTTAAAATTTCATTCCATACATTACTTTTGTCAGTATTAGATTGTATTTTATCTTTAGCTTCGTCATATCCACCATCAAGACCTTTTTCTTCTTTAAAATCAATTCCATCAAGTTTATCATCATTAGAAGATGGAAGACTCTTTTTAGATTCCATTACTGAATTATTAGGATCTTTTATATCAATTTGTTCCGATTTATCATTATCAGAAGATGGAAGACTCTTTTTAGATTCCATTACTGAATTATTAGGATCTTTTATATCAATTTGTTCCGGTTTATCATTATCAGAAGATGGAAGACTCTCGTTAGATTCCATTACTGAATTATTAGGATCTTTTATATCAATTTGTTCCGATTTATCATTATCAGAAGATGGAAGACTCTCGTTAGATTCCATTACTGAATTATTAGGATCTTTTATATCAATTTGTTCCGATTTATCATTATCAGAAGATGGAAGACTCTTTTTAGATTCCATTACTGAATTATAAATTTCTTTAAATTGTACCGATTCATCAGCAATAGGCTTAAATGTAGAAAGGGTTTTAACATCTAATTCATTTAGTAAATCATGAAATTTATCCTCAATTCTTATTATAATTCCTTCACTTTTAATAAACCCATACATTTTATCATAATATTTAGTATTAGATAAAGGATTATTATTAAAATAAGTTTTAATAAGTATTATTTCAACCATATTAGAAGAATTATTTTTAATATGTTGATTGTAATCTGCTAGGTGAGTTTCAAAATCACTTTTACCAATATCCTCAAGTAATGTGTTGATTATTTTTTTGAATGCTAATTCTGAGGCTTTCTTACTGATCGCATCAATACTATCTGATAGTGTTTTGGGTCTTATATATGATAATAGCTCTTGATCATTTTGTAATTCTTCAATGATATATTTCCACAAAGTGATATTTTTATAATTAATACTACGCTTATTCTCATCTTCGTAAAAATCAATATTTGATTCTATTGGACGTTGAAAATTCTTAGTCGTAGTTGAAAGTAGTCTGTCGAACCCTACTATTAGATGTGCATATTGTGGAACATTTGAATATTCGTTATCATAACCAAATTGAGCAATAATCTTATTTGATAAGATTGGAGGCAGATTTGAGAGAACATAAAAAAGCGTATGCAATACGGGTTCATTCTGAGCTAAATCGTAAAGACTTATCAACTTCAATTCATCTATTAAAAATGAATCTTTATCGTTTTTTACCAGTAAGAAACATTTACGTTTATTCAGCCAATTTTCAAATAACCAGTCTATAATCGGATAAATATGATCATCTTCAGGCTTCATTAGACTTTGAATTTCAATATCTAATTTAGTATCTTTTGTGAAACTAATTGGAGCTTTCCAAAAGTAAAGATCTTTAAAAAGGTTTTTCTCCTCTTTTTCATTAAACTCACCTCGTATATGTAGAAAATCAATATACCTATTTTCAGAATCTCGGTTATAATCTCTTATATAGGTACAAATACCAATAAAAATTTCTTGAGTGTCAGGGAAATTGACTCGAAAATGATAGAACTGTTTATAAGTATCCAGATCCACAGGATGTACATTAATAGCACTCAATATTTCGCGAGCTATCCAATCGTTATTCGAGTTTTTTAATGTTAAAATTTTATAATCATCGAATGAGCGATCATATTTTCCATATATAAACTGATACATATTATTTACTTTCTTTAATCCATGTTATAAAATCTCTCATTGTCATCAAATTTTCATCTTCACGATATCCAACACCAAGTTCTTTTTCATCAAGTAAACCTGAATGAAAAAGCAACCAATCTAAAATAATTTTAACTCCAGGAAAATAGTTTAAGGTATTTAATTTATTTTTATTATCCTTCTCTTCAGGGCCTTTTTCTTTATATTCGCCACCATCCCACATCAAGCCACCATCCAACCTGTTTATTCCAGATATCATTATTTTTCTTTCGTATCTTTTTTGGTTGGAATTTATAGAGTCGCCTAGTGTGATACTATGTTTACATGAATCATCATTTAAAAGCTCATTAATAATTTTTATACATTCTATATTATGTATTTGACTATTTCTGTGATGATAATTATTCATCTCTGTTTCAGATGATTCAAGGAATTCTCTAAATTTTTCTGAAATACTTAAATTATCATTTCCTTCTCTGGTCAATAATTGCTTGAGCACTGTATCAAATTTTGTTATTACCCTTAACCTTGGTATTTCTTTATTTAAGCGTGTCAATATCAAATGGTTAAATACTTTTTGTTCCTCTTTTAATATCTGTTTATCTATACTAAAAATTTTATTAGTATCATCGTATGCTATCGGATAGCAAATAATTACTATTGTACTATCTTTGATTTTTTTTATCAATTCTTCTAATCTTTCTTCTTGTATTTCATTGTTATCATCAATATTAAAGAAGCTACCTGATAGATTTAAAATTTCGATGGGAATCTCATTTTTACCTTTTTCAATTATACCCATATACGATTCAGTATCATCTAAATCTTTTGTAGGTCTAAACCTATTTCTTACAAACTCTAATTGCATTTGAGTCAGAAATTCATAAATGGACTTTGATGAACCTGAAGTACTAGGAGCAGCTTTGGATCTGGCTTGTGCTGCTTCCTCATTAGAGTCTAATGGTGTTAAATTATTTGAAGACATCACGCTTTTGTTAAAATCCGATGATTTTTCCTCTACTTTAGTCTTTAATGTCAATTGACTATATAGTTCAGATCTAACTATAAACTCATTGAAAATACTGTACAATAGTGCCGTTTTGCCACTTGCTGTTGGCCCAATTACACTTATTTTTATTTTTTTTGGGGGGACATCCTTAAAGAAATTCATCTTTTTTAGCATTTGGCTAATATTCGACTTCATAATATTATTTGATTAACGTTTCAAAAAGTAAAAAAATGTTAATAGGCTCATTAAACCACAACGAAACATCATAAAGTAAATATTTCTTTTTTTTACGGTCTATTGTCGATTCCAAAATAGGGTATCTGAATCCATATTTTTCTAGGATATCACTTAGAAAACGATTTGGACAAATACCAAAGTTTGTTATTAAAAAATGATGATAAGCCAACTTATCGAGCAAAGGATTTCGTTTAGAATCAATTAACATCGGAAACTTATCTAAGAAATCAATCAAAATACTTTCATCAAAATCTATGATTATTTTAACTTTTTTATCTCTCCAAGCAATTGTTTGTGATATTTGACTTAGTTTGAGGTGTTCCATCGTTGGAGCTTTACAAAGCCATTCATTTTCAATACATAAAATAAATATAACATGTTGATTATCAAATTTTTTGATCCATTTTGTCGTTTGGTCAAAAAAATTTTCATTTATATTATTTATATCAAAATATGTTAATCGATAGTTAATTAATTTAAGCCTACCATCATAAAAAACGACATCCTTTGTCGAACGATTTATTTTTGTTGTTTCTACATAGCCAAATTTTTGTAAATTATTTTGTTCAAATGCTTCAAAAAGACTTTCTACTATATTATTAGTGAAATCTGGATTGTGACCAAAAAAAATTAGCTCAACAGTTTTCATGAATTAGTTATACTTTTTTTGAAGACAGCAAATAAAACACCTAATATTAATGGAGAAAGATCTATAACTATACTAAATAGTAAGCTTAGCCACCTTATATCACTTACTTTATTATTCCATACGTCCAAAGATGTTTTAGGTATTCTAACTTTTATTGTTGGACTTTCTGATAACCCCATCTTTGATGCAATATCTTGTTTTATCGCAATTATAGCATCAATTTTGTTATCATTAATGGTTTTTATTTTATTTGTAAGTGAGTCAGGTTGTCCACAAATTTCAATGGTTTTGAGTAGGAGTGTTCGTACATTCTCTACATATCTAATCTGGCTTGTATCGATTACTATAAAATCTGCTTGATATTTGAGATGCTTTGTAATGATATATTTTATTTTGGTTAGGTTATTGCCTGCTTCTATATATTTTTCCTTTTTTAAGTAAATTGAATCCTTTTTGTCTATTTTTTTTTCTAATAAATTAATCTGCTTTTTATTATTCTTATTTTTAGTACTATCACTTTTATTTTGGGGATTGTCAATAATTTGTGATTCAAAAGTATTGATTGACTCCTCTGTATTCATTATATTGATAGCTGTATTTATATGAGATTCTAATACTTTACTTACCTTTTCTTCTGTATCAATTACACCTTCACGATATATATTAAGCTGATATTGCTGTTTAATTTTTTCATAAAAAAACAAATAATTAAATGGCATAACACAGGCTATATCTACTATTATAAAAACGATAACAAAATAGTGATTATCTTTCCCTTTAATGATAAAATAGGTTATCACAAATAGAGTGCACGTAATTAAAATAGAATAAACAAAAGCGAAATTTAAAAAACTCAGATAATCCACTTGAGGAAAAAAAAGTTCATTGATACCCAGTACATTATTTAAACCTCTGTATGTTCCTAAAAGACTCAAAAATAAGAACCCTAACTCAATAGCATATACAAAATATTTTATAATATTTAGCTTTTTATTTCCATTTGTGGGTTCACTAAAATTTTCAAGAAATCGTAGAAGTTCTGGTGGTTTTTGATAACTAATGAATATTCTGCTAATAATATAACCAACTATTATTAATCGAATCTCGATATTTACTCGAAATGAAATTAATAATAAAATAACAATGACTGGTAAATTCTCAAGAATGTATGTGGTAAAAAATTGTACTATATTTAATTTATCTTTTTTCATTTTTCATTAATTTTAGATTTTTGTCTATAACCCATGATACCAAAAAGCAAGATGGTTTCAATATATTCGCTTATAGAATCAATACCTAAACCATTGATAAGCCTTCCAGTAAAAGGTAATAATCCAAATTCGGAAAGTAATAACCAACACCCATTGCCTGATACCATCAGCCATGCAATTACTCTAACTAAGCCACCCGGTGTGATGCCTTTGCTTTGGACAGCATTGTAAGGATGGTCAGTTAATATTTTGAGTGTGAGTGTTCCGCTCAGACACCAATAGCACAATAATATAAGTAAAAGACCAAAAAGATGGGTAACGCTTAACAGCACAATTGGATTTAAATCATTTATTATTACTGGATATAGGCCTTTAGAGAAAATAGGCTGAAGTTGCTCACTAGCTTTTATTAATTGTGGCAGAGATGGTGGGTAAGACATTACATTATCAGCAGAATTGTTTTCCATGATAGTAATAAACTCCAAATATTCATCATAGTTACTGTAACCAACTTCTTCAACTTTAGCTTGATTAAAAAAAATGTTAATTCGTTCATTAAAGCGTTTATCATTTGGAGAAGGATTCATTAAAGTTCTAGTATAAAATATTGTAACACCAGCTAAGAGCAGTACAGGAATCAACAAAATAATAAGTTTGAAAAAGGAATTTTGTAGTATTGAGTTATATTTTATTATTTTATCTATATAACTATTTGAGTAAATAAACACAAGAAGTAAAGTTGGACATAAATACACTGTAAGTGAACCATTATCAATATAAAAATTAAAGCCAACAAAAAATAGTAAGATACCAAAATAGAAACGTGATCTAATTTTTTCATTAATCCTTACAGGCAATTGAGACATAATAAATTCTTTATTAATTAACATAAAGAAAATACTAACCATTATAAGTGGAGTAAATTTCCTCCAAAGAATTGGGAGGAAACATAGAAATACAATAGTCAGAGGTATCGCATGTTGAATTAATGAAGCCAATTCTAATTTGCTAATCACTCCCTTTGTCTTCTTTTTGAAAATTGTAGCTAGAAGTATCAACACAATAGCTAGCACACTAAATTCAATGCATTGGAATAGTTTTTGCCTTACTAAATCATTTTTAAGATAATCAAAAGGATTTAAAAGATTAAAATCATAAGCCAAAATATAAGGATAGTAATAGTAGTAAAAAAAGAATATTAAAATTACCATTACTGGTATTAAAAGGAGCCATGATATATGAAACTTAGGCATATACGTTTGTTGCACCCATATATATACTATAATAAATGGAGTAGTATATGCCAAAAACAAAGAAATTGGGAGAAAATGACTAATATAAGGATAGGTAAAGGATAATTTGAGGGCAATAAACAGTTTAAAATGTAAAAAGATTACTACTACTGTTATTATATTCAAGTAGTTTTTTTTGTAAACACTATCATCCTGATGAATACTATGTCCACCGAATTCATTTAGTTGTTCACGACGTATAGTATTATAATAGGTTCCAAATACTACTCCACAAACAATCCAAAGCCCAATAAAAGGAACAAGTAAAAATAGCCAATTAATGTAATTGTATGTTAAATGTAGTTTTGTAGTCTCTGTTGAATCCCATATCTCAATTTCACGAGGTATTATATCAGTTTGCCTTGATTTAAAAGAAGAAAGGTTTTTTGTCGTTGCATTAAAATAACTAAATTGGATTTGATTTTGGAATTGTGTTGCTTTGAGTAAAAGTCCGTTAAAGATATTTGAAAAGTTATCAAAATAATAGGATCTGGCATCAGGAACACTTTCATTTTGTTTAATAAAAACGCCTTTTATTACATTTATATTTTCGATGTCTGATACTGTCTTGTCACCTATTCCAAAAGAAAGTAGGTGAGAAAATAAAACTTGATAACTCTTATCTTTTAATATAGGTTTAATAAAAATGTGATTAGCATTCCACTCTGTTCTAATAGCTTTAATATCTACAATAGTACGAATTTCATTTCCATCAACAATCTTTTTACTTTTGGGCTCAAAGAATTCGATTTTGAAACCTTTACTTATATCTGATTGAACAAATTCTTTTAAAGCTGAAAACTGACTTCCACTGCTAGTTAACAGTACCTCTTTATCAAGTATAATGATTTCAGGATCAGATTTACCCTTTGCCCAATAAAATACAGTTTTAAGGTTTTCAGATTGCTCATTTTGTAAATTTTGAGGTATAGTTAGGTGAAGTGGATAATACTCATACTCCCATTTGTCTTTAAGAGTTTTTAGGTTTTCTATAATGATATTACAATCTATATTTTTACCATCAATTTGAATATTTGAATTTTTATTAAATGGATGTTTATTGATGTTTTTGCCATTTATTTTAATATATGTTGGGCTTTTAAAATAAAATAATGCAGAATTTACAATAAATCTAATCTTAATTTGATTGGTGTCTAAGTTCTTGAAGATAATATTATCATTCTTACCAATAGTTAACTCTTTGTTTTTAGTTGTAAAGCCAGTAATTGTAAAAAAGTTATAATTATCAGAGAAATGAATGGATGATGCGAGAATACATAATAATAAAGCGAATAATAATAGATATTTCTTCATTTAGGCATCTGTTTTTTTACTTAATCAATTAGCGTCTAAGTCATTAAGAGAACATTGGAATTATAAATAGGAATCAAAAAACTGTATAAAGTGTCTTTAATGACACAACATTAAGAAGAAATAACTAAGTGCACACAGCAATTTATACTTAGATTAAAATATATGTTTTATCAAAAGTAAAATCTATTGCTTTAATGAAAGCAAGTAAATAAAAAAAAACAAATATTCAAATGTTTTTAACTAAAAAACAGAGTATTTCTTAAAAAAAACTAAAAAATTTAACAAGTTGTTTTGAGTCTGTTCATCCAACTGTGTCAGTTTAAAATTAAGTTTATTTTTTTACTTTTACTCAGACACAATTTATTTATGGAGACTCCTGACAATTTTGATTTTGAGACTTTTAAGCAAGAAGCGATAAAAGGTCTTTATTCTGGCAAACCTCTCACTGGAGAGAATGGTATTTTTGCTCCCATGTTGAAGCATTTTTTAGAAAGTGCTTTACAAGGAGAATTGGATAATCACCTGAATGCTAACAAGGCTGAGGGAATTAAAAACCGTAAAAATGGTTTATCAAAGAAGACTATTAAGAGTAATAGAGGTAGCTTTGAACTAGAAGCCCCACGTGACCGAGACGGTAGTTTTAGCCCCCAAGTCGTAGGAAAGCGACAGTTAGTCTTAACAGATACTTTAGAGCGTCAGATTATCTCTATGACTTGGCGTCCCCGTCTCACATGGAATGAGTTATTCCTCTATCAATGAGCAACTGGAAGAACTTTATGGATATCATCTTTCAGTAGGAGAACTCTCAAACATCACTGATAGAGTAATTCCACGCCTTCAAGAATGGCAATCCAGACCTCTTTCAAGGGTTTATGCAGTAGTCTGGATGGATGCGATGTTTTACAAAGTCCGTATTGACGGTAAGGTATCATCCAGAGCCATGTATAGTGTAATAGGCTTAGGTTTAGACGGTAAAAAAGAAGTATTAGGGATATATTTAGCTGAAACAGAGGGACTGGGCGTCCCCGCACTAAATTTTGGCTGTCAGTATTAACTGACTTTAAAGCAAGAGGAGTTGAGGATATTTTAATCAGTTGTGTTGATGGACTCAAGGGTTTTCCACAAGCCATTGAAGCGGTATTCCCTAAAACACAGATACAACTTTGTGTAGTTCACCAAATCCGTTACTCTACCCGCTTTGTCTATGATAAGCATTTAAGAGAATTTGTAAAGGATTTACAGCTTGTTTACAAAGCAGAGAATCTTAATATGGCAGAACAACATTTAGGTACTTTAGCAGAAAAGTGGGGCAAATTATATCCCAAAGCAGTTGAAACTTGGACGAATAATTGGGAGAATATCTCTACCTATTTTCAATACTCCCCAGCAATCAGAAAAATCATATACGGGGACGCCCAGTCGACTAATACCATAGAAGGCTATCATAGACAAATTAGAAAAATCACCAAGAGTAAAGGAGCTTTTGCTTCTGATAATGCTCTTTTGAAATTAGCCTATTTGGCAATTCAGAACATGGATAAGGTTTGGAATGCAAAAATTAAGAACTGGAGAGAAATGCGTGCAGAACTAATCATTACATTTGAAGACAGAATTTCACAAGTTGATTTATTGAGTTAGGGGGCTAGCCCCCTAACTCAATAAATCAAATGACACAGTTCAGTGAACACTCCCTTATTTTTTATTGATAATCAATTTCTTATAAGTAATAAGAAAAATTTATTTAACACTATTTCTGTAATTTTGCCCAATAAACTAACAAGAATAATGGGCAGGGTATTAGATATAATCTTAACTACTGAGCAAGTAAGAGAACTCGAAGAAGAAATCAAACACAATTCTAACCATGTAATACGGCAACGCTGTCAAATGATATTACTAAAATCAAAATCCTGTAAAACATCGTTGATTTGTGAAATAATTGGAATAAAGAGTCAAAATCAAGTAAATACTTGGATAAAGGCGTATAAAAATATGTATGTAAAAGTAGGGCTATCATGCCTGAAAAATGCTGAGGGTCAAGGTCGTAAGCCAATCTTTGATAGCCAAACAGAGGCTGCACTAATCCAAACTATTGTTAGACAAGAACGTCAGAAATTAGCTAATGCCAAAGTCATTTTAGAAAAAGAACTTAATAAGACTTTTACGACTAAAACCTTAAAAAACTTTTTAAAAAGTTTGGCTGGCGATACAAACCAATAAGAGTTAGTCCCAAAGGTAAACCCAATGATGACTTACTAATTATTAAGAAAGAGCAGTTACGTTTGCTCGAAAATCAGTCTGAATTAGGCAATATTAATCTATTTTATGGTGATGAAACAGGTGCAAACGAATTGGCTTATGTCACTTATGGTTGGCAAGCAAGAAATGAAAATGTATCTATTTCAGCCTCCCATGGACAACAAATAAATTGTTTTGGTATTATTTCGAGAAAAAATGAATTTTTCTCGAAAACTAGCTTGCAAACTATAAACGCTGACTTTATTGTTGAGTTTATAGATAGTTTCTCATTCACAATTATCAAACCAACCGTCATAGTTTTAGACAATGCTCGTATCCATATTGCTCAGAAAGTCAAATCGGACCGCCGAAGCGGAACGTATGAAGTTTTGGCAAAAAAGAGGTTTGTACATTTTTTTCTTACCTCCATATTCCCCACATCTAAATCGGGCGGCGTTCCGCATTATCGAAAGAATATGGAAAGAACTTAAAGCTCGTTGGATAAAACCCGAAGATTATATTTCTTTCGATAATCTAAGATATGCAACAATAAATTGTTTGAAAAACATCGGAATTAATCTGAATATCAAATTCACAAATTATTGTTAATTAATTCTTTACCAATACTTATTAAAGATTATTATATCTACCCGTTGTGCATTTTAACAAATTCTGATTTTGATATTATTAATATTCCTATCAAAGATAAATTTGTTGATATACTGCACTATAGTTACTGTCGTTATCTTTGATAGGATTCTTGTTTTATAGCCTTCAATGGATTTTGCATAGTTTCTCTGTATCATAAATTGGTCGCATAGCTGAGAGAAGAGTGTTTCTATTCTTTTTCTCGATTTTCTAAAGATATAAGGCTATCGTTTATATTTGTGTTGATTCTTTCTCATGGGCACTTCAAGCCTTATCCGACAGATCTCAAAGAGGTTAAGCTGTTGCTCAGAAGATAAATACCCTTTGTCCGCCAGTAGTGTACAGTCTTTAAGCTGGTCTTTAACATCTTTTAGATAATGTATGTCATGTATAGAAGCAGGAGTCATATCAAAGCTTTTAACTACTCCTCTCAACGAACATACAGCATGTAATTTATAGCCATAATAATGTTTTGACTGAGCCGCACAATGTCCTTTATTGGGATAACTAACTAATAGATGATTCTTTACAGATTTTGCTTCTTGAACAACGAAGCTGTTTAAACAAATGAAAAACATTCCCAAATAAGTGAGAATTTTGTGGTGTCTAATCATAAAATATCACCTAATGGGAATGCTGAGTAAAAATACAATAGAGAAGTGGATTATCCCACATTTATCCGTCGGAAGCCGTGGTTTTGAACCTACAGTACCTTTAGTTGAATTAGTGGAAGCTATTTTTTATCGTCTTAAAACAGGTTGTCAATGGAGGGAGTTACCGACAAAAGAGTTCTTTAGAGGAACTATTCTGTCTTGGAATAGTGTCTATTATCGCTTTCAAAAATGAAATCGAGCAGGTTGTTGGAGGAAAGTTTTCATCAATTTATTGAAAGAAAATCGACAATATCTTGATTTATCAAGCCTTTCATTAGATGGCTATCATACACCTGCAAAGAATGGAGGAGAGTCTGTTGCTTATCAAGGTAGAAAATCATGCAAAACAACTAATGCCTTATTTTTGACTGATAATCAAGGAATTGTGCTGTCAATGAGTACTCCTCAAGCGGGTAACCATCATGATTTACATGAAATAAGTAGTCTATTTAAAGAGTTATGTGATATGCTAAATGAAGCAGATGTAAGGTTAGATGGACTATTTTTAAATGCTGATGGAGGTTTTGACTCAAAAGAGTTAAAAGAAGCTTGTTGTGGAGAGGGTGTTATTGCCAATATAAAACCAAATGCAAGAAATAAACGAGAAGAAACCTTACCTGTAATTGGGACAACTGTTTTTGACGAAGAACTTTATAAGGGACGATATGTAATTGAGCGAAGCAATGCTTGGATTGATGGCTTTAAGGCTCTTTTAGACTGTGCGTCGCAATCAGATTTGAATTCTTAGCTCAAAACTGGATATGCCTACATTTTATGGCATTCTCAGTCATTTTATTACGAAAAATCAATAAAAAAATAAAAGTTTAAACAGCTTCAACGTGATAGTTTACATATTTCTAAGGGCATACTATCGACAATGAAACAATCTTCAAATTCATTAAAACAATCCGATAGCCTTTGCCTTAGTGCTTCCAGATATGGAAACAGTCTAAGCTTTCTACGATTATAGACACTACGTTCAATCTTGGCTTTCAAGAAATCAGGCAAAAGCCTAAATAGATGATTCTCACTGTCAATACGTAAGACAAAGACTAATCACCTCAATATCCTTTAATTTAGGATTCCGTCGTTGATAGGGTAACAATTTTTCCTCGGAAAAACTGTATAAAACTTCTAGAATTTTCTCGTAATTTGCTGTAAAGTTGTGCATTTGTATTGGTGTGTCGTAACTACAATATACTGCTTTTTAGCAGTTTGCACAACTTTTAATCACATAAACCAAAATGCACAACGGGTATAATGATGTTAAATAATAGGAATAAAGCTTAAAATAAAATTGAAAAATGGCAAATTGGGGTTCATTAGCACATCGCTACGAAAAAATACAACCACGTAAAATTCTTTCGCTTGATGGAGGTGGTATTCGAGGAGTTCTTACTTTGGAAATTCTTTTGGAAATAGAAAATCAACTTAAAGCTGAATTGAAAAAGGATGAGAGTTTTAGATTAAGTGACTACTTCGATTATATAGGAGGAACAAGCACTGGTGCCATAATAGCAGCCGGACTATCTTTGGGCATGTCTGTTAATGAACTTCTCAAATTTTATGAGGACAAAGGCGAGGCAATGTTTGATAAAACATTTTTATTAAAAAGAGTAAAACATTTTTATAATGATGGTCCTTTATTGAAAGAGCTAAAAAATACATTCGGTAAAGGAGATATTAATATTGCAACGAATAGGTTTAAGACCTTACTATTAGTAGTAACTATGAATCGAACGACAGATTCTCCATGGCCAATTAGTAATAATCCAAATGCGAAATACAATAAGACTGACAGACCAGATTGCAATTTAAAAATACCACTTTATCAACTCGTTCGTGCAAGCACAGCGGCACCTGCCTATTTCCGGCCAGAAACATTGCAATGGGATCTCAATGACCCTGAAAAAACATTCGTTTTTGTTGATGGAGGAGTAACACCCTATAATAATCCATCTTTTCTATTATATAGAATGGCTACTCAAGCGTCCTATGGCCTTAATTGGAAAACAGGGGAGAAGAATTTATTGATAGTTTCAGTTGGTACTGGTTCAGCACCTTCTGTAGGAGTATACAACAACTTATTAGATACATTGAAAGAATTACCCACTAATCTTATGTACGCAATGCAAGTAGATCAGGATATAAATTGCCGAACAGTTGGTCGTTGCATTTATGGAGCACATATAGATAGTGAACTAAGTGATATGATTCCTCTTGACTCCAATGGTCAACCACTTAGTATGGATACTGATGCAAACAAGCACTTTCTTTATGTTCGGTATAATGCTGACTTAAGTGTAAGAGGATTGAAAGAAATAGGACTTAGTCACATTGATTCAGATGAGGTCCGAGAAATGGATTCTGTAAAATATATTCAACAATTAAGAACAGTTGGAAAAGCTGTGGGCACTAATCAAGTTAAAGTTAAAGAACATTTTAAATATTTTATACAATAATTCTCACCTAAAAATTAGGAACATGAACCACACGATTCTATTCACTGGTCACATGATTGACGAAAAGGAAAGACAAAAGCCTTGTTTCCCTGCAAGTAAAGAAACAGCAGTAAGGGCTGAACTTCGTAAGCAATTAGTTGAAGAAAAAACAAAAATAAATAATTTATTGATCGGAATTGCAGGAGGTGCTTGTGGTGGAAGGGTTTTCTTATAAAAATGAAAAGGCAAGGAAAGCCTGCATTACTTTTGTAGTTCTGACATAAAAAAGAACACAGATGCTACCTTGCCAAGAACAAAATAAGAGTTTTTTTGACCAATTACAAAATGTTGAAGGATTAGATTTACGAGATACGAGAGGTTTACGTCATGAACTTCGAGTAGTATTGTTGGGTGTAACGATGGCTATTTTGAGCAACAGAGACGGGAATTTATCAAGTATTCATCGCTATATTGTTAATCACAATACTCGAATATTAAGGTCAATAAACTATTCTAATCATAGTCCAATATCCCGTTCTCAACTTCCCAACGTTTTAGAGAATGTGTGTTTGAAGACATTTGAGGGTATATTATTTGCTAATTTTGGTGTTATTCTATCTGAGCAAGAACGTCAATGGTTTGCCCTTGATGGCAAGGATTTAAAGGGAAGTATTGAAATGGGGCATACCAGAGGAGAATCAATCGTTCTAGCAGTTACTCACAAGGATAGAACCGTTCAAAGTCAAGATTATTATAGTGGACGAAAGGACAGTGAAGTCATGACAGTACGTAATATTTTGAAAGATAATAATTTGGAAGGGCAAAAAATAAGTATGGATGCCTTGCACTGTAAACCTCATACACTTGAACCCATTAATGAGTCGGGTGGAATTTACTTGGTTGGTTTGAAAGAAAATCAAAGAGAGTTATTAAGTGAGTGTCTTGATCTGATTAGATTCTCAAAACCAACTTTCAATTTGATCCAAGCCGACTCCCACTTGGATGGAAGTATAAAAGCTCAACATGGTCGTATCGAAAAAAGAGAATACAATGTGTATGATATTTCCAGAGAACAAAAACACGAGCGGTGGAAAAATTGTAAAATTAGTACTCTGATAGCAGTTAAAAGGGATATTACAAAAGTCAAGACTCAAAAAAAGCACATCCAAACAAGCTATTATATTTCTAATCAAAATGATAAATATGTAGAATTATGCCATGCCGTTAGAGGACATTGGGCAGTTGAGGTCAATAATCATATAAGAGATGTAACATTTGCAGAAGATGATTTAAAGTCAAAAAAAACAATTTATCACGTTCAATCGCTGGTTTGAGAACATTAGCATGTGGAATATTAAACCATTCTAAATATTCAAACAAAAAAGCTCAATTAGATGATTTTGCTGACAAATTTGATGAATTAGTCCAGTTTTTAAAGGCAATTAAATTTTTATAGGAATGCCGTTCTTGTGGTGGTGACATACTTTTCCATGAACTATGTGAGGAAATAGGAATTAGCACTGAAATATATCTTGCTTTACCAGTTGAAGAATATAAAAAACAATCTGTTTCATTTGAGGGGAAGTTATGGGACAATCGTTTTAATAAGTTATTTAAAAAGCTACCTGTTCATATACTACCTGTAGAGAAAAGATATAGTGCCAAGAATAATATATGGGCTGTGACAAACCTAAGGATGTTAGAACATTCACTAGAAGTTGAAGGAAAAAGTATGACACTTATTGCTTTGTGGGATTATAAAGGAGGAGATGGGAATGGAGACACCGAACATATGATAAAAATTGCTGAAGATAAAGGAGCAAAGATAAAAATCATTGACATTAATAATTTAATATAAACTATGATACATCCAGATCTTTTGAAATTTTCACCAAAGCCAAGTCCACTTCTAAATAACAATTCATGGAATGTATTCCTATCTTATCGTTCAATAAATAGAGCTTGGGTTTTGAATCTTTATGATATTCTAATTGAATTGGGGCATAAGGTTTTCTTAGATCAATATGTTATTAAACCTGGTGATATTTTAATTGATAAGCTGGAAGATGCCCTTGAAAAAAGTCAAGCTGGCATTCTGATTTGGTCAAATGAGGCTCGGGATTCAGATTGGGTTAAAAAGGAATATTTTGTTTTAGAGACAAAAGCCACTAAGGATAAAGATTTCTATTTTATACCCGTGCGGATAAATCATGTTAATATACCCTTTTTTGCGAACAATAGAATCTTCGTCGATTTTACAGCATATCCTGATGGACCCAATGGAGGTGATCTTATAAGGCTTCTTCATGCAATTGTAGGATTACCTTTGAGTCCTGAGGCTATTAAGTTTTCGAATGAACTTGATGAGTCTTCCGAAATGGCATTTGCTCAAGTAAATGCATCTACAAGAAATGGTAGATGGGAAAGATTGATAGAATTATTTGGGCAAGGTGGACTTCCTTGGGAAACATCTGCAGCTTTGGGATGTAAAACAGCCAATGGGTTGATTAGTCTAAAAAAATACACTGAAGCTATAAATATGCTTGAAGAACTTGAAAAGAAATTCCCCAAATCATTAAGACCAAAACAGTTAAAAGCTTTGGCATTAGCTCGCAGGAGAATAGGAAAAGATATTGAAGATGCACAGGAAATATTGGGGACTCTAAATGATCTTAACCATTTAGATCCTGAATCTTTGGGTATTTATGCTAGGACATGGATGGATCGTTATATTGCTAGCAATGATATAAATGATCTAAAGCAATCACGTAAACTTTATGCCAATGCTTTTGAAAAATCTCCAGATGATTCTTATACAGGAATCAATGCTGCTACAAAAAGTTTACTAATTGGCACTGATTCAGATGTTGCAAGAGCATACGAATATGCAGATAAAGTTCAAAAAATTGTTGGCACTTCGCCAATTCCAAATGATTATTGGAAGACCGCTACGGTAGCAGAAGTAATGTTAATAAAAAAACAGTATAGAGAAGCGGGTGAAATGTATGCTGAAGCAATTCTCATTGAACCAAAATCATTTGGCAGTCATGAATCAACAAAAAATCAAGCCTTGAACTTACTAGATAAGTTGCAAGCCAATGATGAGGAAAGGTATGTAGTATTGGATCCCTTTAAGCATCTGTTGATTTAAGTATTGATTCTTCATTGTCGGTATGCGTCAATCATTGGTAACAAGTTATTCCGGAATGTGTAAATATTGAAGCTGTTTAAACAAATGCAAAACATTCCCAACTAAGTGCGAATTTTGTGGTATCGAATCATAAAATATCGCCTAGAGGGAATGTTAAGTAGGCTTCCCTTGAAAATTGTTTTTCGATATTGATTTAGAATAAAATCCACTCATATTCTGGGTGGATTTTTCATTTCACTTACGGTGACTTATTTAAAAAATACAATTTTGTTTGATTTTTGATTTTAGTCTTGATTTTCTGCAAAAACTGGTCAACGTTTTATCATACCAGCTCATTGAGTGGTTATTTATAGTCCTCTAATATTTATTGTTAGGCTGCTAGTTTCTGAGCTTGCTGAATGTTTTCTTGCCTTCGATTGCTAATCCTAACAGTATTGGCTATATATACGCCGAAATATAGCCAGATGAGTTCTGTCTTTTGACTCCTTGCCTTTATTTTGCGTAAAAGATAATGCTCTTTTTCAGTGCCAAAACTACCCGCATCGGCGGTCCGACTCTAGACGTGTACTCCGTTCTTTATTGAGAATGCCTTTCATTTGCTTGGTTTCCTTGTCATCTTTCCCTCTACCTTTTCTACAAAAATTATGTTGTATCCCTTCTTCTCTTAAAAATGTACGATTCTCATTGGTGGGATAAATTCCATCGGCTGCTACATGAGAACATTCTCCAATCATTTTTTTATGCCTTACTACACTATCTTTCAATCTCTTGCATTCATTGAAAGCATTGTAGCTTGCATGTTCAATGATGTTAATTCCGCCAACTTGATTGATGTGAACCTTGATACCATACTCTACTGGTTTATTTTCTTTGCCTCTAACAATAGGGCGAATATAAGGCTTATAGATACTTACAATACGGTCATTAACCTTTGCTCTAGGCACTTCAAAAAGATGTTTTTGTTGCTCATAAACCACTTTAATAGTTTGAAATAATTATGAATCCTTTCCTGAAAATCCCTTAGATTTAACTTTTTCTAAGAGTTCATTGAGTGTTAAAATACCTTTATTTAGTAGCTTTAAAAGTGAACGCTTTCTGGAGTAGGTCTTTCGATGAATCTTCTTTCTAAGTTTGCTGTAAGTCAACTGTTTTATCTTTTGGTCTTTGTATTTAGACCTCGGTAATTTGATTTTATTGCTTGTGCATAAAGCAGGAATCTGTTTCTCCCACAGCCATGTACAAGATTCCCAAAGTAACTTCACGTCGGTAGGAATTCGAAGATAAACTTCATAACAGGTAGCGTCCATCAATAGCACATTTTTATCAGGAATTTCAGCTTCCCAACTATTAATCATCACACTTTGGAATAGATTCAAATATAAATGGTTTCCCAAATAAGACCTTACCCTTGAAACAAAAGAATTATCTTTAATCCTTTCATTATCAGCAAGTAAAACCCCACAGAACATTTGCATTGCCCAGTTCGTGTGAAATTGCTCCAACAACTTTTCATCACTCAGACATGTATAATGTTTTAAGAACATGAGAGCAAAAAGACCTTTGGCTGGCAACCACGAAGGTGCTCCACAAACTTTAGTTTTATTGGGTAAAAGCTTTTCAAGAGAATCCCAATCAATAGTTTGGTGAATTTTTCCAAGAATAGTTATATTCTTGAATAAGTACCATTTTGAGAAATTTGGAGAATCGAAATCAAACAGTGTATATTGCATCAGTATTTAAGGTTTTCTAGCAGAAACAAAATACAGAAAAACCCCGAAAATTGCCAGTATTGACACTTTTTCGGGGTTATTTTATTAGCAATGTGTTGATTATTAAATATTTACAAGATTAAAGGGAAGCCTAAGTAAAAATACAATAGAGAAGTGGATTATCCCACATTTATCAGTCGGAAGTCGTGGTTTTGAGCCCACAGTACCTTTGTCAGAATTAATTGAAGCTAAGTAATAATTGGTTAAATCAATACGTTCCAATCTGACTTTTAGGCTACGCCAGCTTGACTAAAAATACCCAATTTAAAGAATCGTCCACAGGTTCTAAATATCCTAATTGAAGAAGAAATCCAATTTAATTTGTAGTTGAGTCCAAACCTCTCAATTTTATATTTAACCAACACGAAATATCAAAAAATACCTTTTGTTGTTGAAATGAAACACTGGACGATTTTCAAATGCCTTTATTTCTTCTGGCTTTAGGATGTCTAAATTACTCATAAGTTCTCCATGCTTAAACGTAGTATTTGCGACAAATCTTCTTTGTCAAGAAGATTAACAGAAAGAAGATAATTTGTAGATAATAATACTTTAGAGCAATATCATAATGAGTATGATTACAAAATGATTATGTGTATGGGGTATAGAATATCCATTATATATATCCTTGGAAATTATTCCGAAAAAGAATAATTCTTTGCAAAAAAACAGAACAAATATTATTGTGTGGATGTAAATTATTAGACTATTGTTAATCAGTAAAATATTGTTTTTTGTAAAGACTTCTATTTTTGAAAAAGAATCTTTTGCAAAATAGAAAACAATTGCTTCATTTTTTTATATAAAAGCATAAGCACTTATATATAATATTTAAATGCAAGAGGTGGAGCTTTTATATCCAGACTTGCAGTTAGAATTTCCCCTATTTTATCCGCAAATCGTAGTGTTACAGGTTCTCCGTCTGCATAGATACAGGCATTAAAATTAAGTTTTGTTAAAGATAAGATATCTTTTAAGACCTGTTCTATATCCGCTTTCCCTTTATTAATTTCTATAAAAATTGGATTAGGAACTTCCATTGATAAAGCTGATTCTGTTTTGGGTACATAACCAACAGTCCAAAGGAAAGCACTTTTTTCATTTACAACAAAAGCATTTCCTCTCATAATTGGATAACTTCCTTCTTTTTTGAATAATTTTAACGGTTTTGTCTTTGTAATAGTTATTCCTACAAGATTTGTTTCTGACGGGACAACCTCTTGAAAAGCCTCCCATTCAGTTTTATTAAATTTCGTTTTAGCATGTATGAAAATTTCTTTAGGGTTTTCTCCATTTTGTTCACGATATGATAATAATGCTTGACTTAATAATGTTTTTGCTTCTTTGGGCTTTAAATGGAATTCTCTATTATCTGGGTTATACCAAGGACCAACTTCTCCTTTGAAGACTGTGCCATCTCCATTATCAAGAAACATTTGAGCTGCACAACAAGCATTCTTAGGATTATTACTCGTATCTATTTTTTTGTAAACTAAACCTAGATAACATACGCCACTTCTAATATCAGATAGTTTCCAAGGTTTACCGCCAGCTTTATAAAAAGCAGCAGTAGAAATTGTCCAAGCTAAATGCCCTTCAATTTTTGAAAAATCACGCACTGGCATTCCAAATTTATTTTTAACGTCACGCCATGCTAAAGTGCTTTCTCTGATAATTTGCGTTGGAATAGTATATTGAAGTAATCTGGCTTTTAATTGGTCATGGAATTGAGCATCATAATGATAAGTCTTTGCTTCTTCTTCACGTTGTTTCAAATCTTTATCATAATCATCAAAAAATGATGGTTGATAATTATAGTTTTTTGCCTTCGATTTGCTTATTTTTGCTCTTGTCTCTACTAGTTCTTTAGGTAAAATAGAGTTTGGTCGGCAATATTTGTATATTTCCTCAGGAACTATTACAAACCAAACATCTACCTTTTCATCTTCATTTTTATTCGCTGTAACTATTTTATCAAGGAATAATGTTACTAAGTCATAGGTTCTTTTATGAGTGCTCTCATTATAAAGCATTTTGCCTATTTCTTCATTTTTCACCTCTTTATAAACAATACTTTCCTGCTCCCATTTACAACCAAATACTGCCTCGAATCCAGGAAACATTGGACGTGTTATGTTATTAGCATTGAAGATCGGTTTCTGTATATGTTGAATATAATTCTTAAATATTTGTAACCCATTTTGAGTCGAAATTACGCCACTTTTAATTCCATAAATCTTATTTAGCGGGCCAAATAATGTGAGACCATCCCTGGCATCAACACATTTTTGACCATAGGCAAATAAGATATTGGGTTCTTCTATAAAAATTAATTTTTTCATTCGTATTGACCCTTATTTAAGGAATGACATGGATGTTTTTTGTATGTAAATATCATTTTCTCACCTAAATAACACAAATAGGTGATGTAATTTAAACGTTTACTTAACTACTTAAATCATCTTCTGCATAATCAAGCATATTTAAATCAGCTAGTTCAACCTCATCTAGTAATGTATTTTTTTCGGGAATATTATAAGTTACTTCTGATATGAATTCCACAGACGCACTTGAAATTATTATTTTTTCTTCACTTCCTACTTCAAGACTAAATGAATCTTCATTATTTGCTAAATATTTTATAAATGCGTTTATTTTATTACGCCAATCATCATTCCACCAGTTTTTCCCTTGTTTTCTACGTGCAGAATGTTGAATGCTTTTTGATTCGATTAATTTTCTACCATCCTCTGTAAAGAATATATGGGATGAAATCATAAGTACAGGAAAGGGATATAATTTTCCAGCTCCCGAGATACCAAAATGCCAATTTTTATCTCTTTGTTTTCCCACTAATTGAATTTTATTGTACTTATCTTTGTCAAGTTCTCCTTTTGGGAACCAATAACCAAATTTGTTAGACATTTGATAAATCTGTAACTTACTTTCGTGCATTGTATTTTCAAATGCCTTATTTACCAACTGAACAATTAACCTTTGACACTCAAGGTTGTTTATAAATTCTGTATTGTATTGTCCTGATAAAACATCTTCCACTGACATTTTGATTGAATACTTATTATTATAAAGTTCTGTCTTAGGCAGTTGCTCCATAAAATCATACTCCCATGCGAACGTACAAACATATTGCTTATAGCGTATTGCAGGGAATGACAATTGACGTATATCATAGTTTTTAGGCATTAAATTCTCAAAGTAATGAAATCGTAATTCAGAGGGAAAAGAAATGATTGAGAACCAATTCGAATCATAAATTTCTTCTCGTTCAATTTTCTTTTTATTGTGAAGAAAAATCTGTTGATAAAGTTGATTGCTTTTGCTTGGATCTGGTGATTTTTTAGGCACTTTTGTTTTTTCTAATGATTCTATTAAATCTTGAAGTCCTTTTGCCCAAGATTTACGAAAATCAATATTACTCAATCTTACTAATTCGATATTCAGATCGTCATTGCGTAAATTCTCATCAATAATCAAAGGAATAATAAAAGTATCATCACATAATTCTCTTTTTACTTTATTCGCGGTTGCTAACTCATTTAACACACCCTCCTTTTTGTTGGAACTTTCAGAAACTACAACTAAAAATTTGACCGTATTCACCCTAATTTCTTTTTCGATAATTTTCCAAAAATCTATCCCTTTTTCAAGAAAAAGTAAATCACACCATATATCGTAGCCTAGTGCTATTAGTTTTAAAGCTAACCATTTTGTAAAATCATTCTCACTAGGAGATGCATGACTTATGAATATCTTTGTTTTCAAGTTGTTTTTAGTTTTTAATTAACTTGTAGTAGATGATAAATTATTGATGAATAAGCATTTAATTATTCATCATAGACAAAGAATGGCTCTTTGTCTATGCTTTACGTATCAAACCCAATTCTTCCGCTTGACCCAAAGAAATATATGCTTTGTATGTTTCAGTTATTTCAGAAGAATCTTGATTTAGGGATTGCCAAACTGAAACTAAATCATTTTCTATCAAAAACTCTCCTTTAATTTCAACTACAATTTGGTCTAGTTTTGCTTTCTTCACTTTTTCTCGCATTTGTTTTACTAAGCTATTTCTTTCTTCAACATCGGGCGATACCTCTATAGCAATATTACCTAGTTCCTTTGCAATATTATCAATCATCCTTGCGGTAATTACTTTACCAGACGATTGATTTTTCTCTAATGCCTTTTCCCACACTTGACTTCTAAATTCTTCTGGAACTTTACTCAAAGCGGCAGCATGAGATTCTTTTGTAGGAACAATAATTGACACTTGACTATCTTGCTCATTTTTGTCGGAAATTTCCGACAAAGTATTTACGACAGCTGCTGCATCCATTAATTCATAAGCTCTTTGTCTTTTTAGATTCCATCTATCTCGGCAATAGCTTTCAAATGTTGTAAATTTATCTCTGTATAATTTATTATTTCTAATTTCAAAAAGAGCATTTCCAACCTCAATAAAGGTATTTAAACCCTTCTCTATAACAGACTCACATAATGACAACCTATCTAGTTCAATTGTGTTCAAAGCTGAAAGAGTTGTCGATTCTTCTACCTGTGGGACAATATCTGTTAACAGTGATTCGCTATGCAAATCTCTTAATAAATCATTACTAAAGCTTTTCTTTGCCATTTTTATGCTCAATTAAACTACTAAATTTTCTACTTCTTTTACTGAGAGCTTCCCTCCTACTGATTGAGTACTTCTTCACAAAGTACCATATAATCGTTTGCTCCTCTTGACTCAGGTGCGTATTCGAAAATACTTTGTGCAAATGCTGTACATTCCATCAAAGATACATCTTGACGAATGTTAGATTTATAAAGTTTGATGTCGGAATTTTCCGACAATTTTGTATAAATCATCTGACTGAATTTTGTTCGCATATCAAATTTATTCAACAGAATCCCCCCTAATTGAATATTTGGATTCATTCGCTTTCTGATTTTAGCACATAATTGCAAAATTTCATCTAAACCAACATAAGCAAAGTTTTCTCCTTGAATGGGTACAATAAAATAATCGCTTGCTACAAGTGCATTCACTGTCAAAGAGCCTAAACTTGGTGGACAGTCAATCAAAACGTAATCATAATCTTTTCCTTCAAGTTGTTCTTGTAAGAAATAACCAGAGTCTGGCTCCATATTAATTCTATATTCAAAACTCAAAAGCAATCTACTAGATGGTAAAATATCCATCTTGTCCTTTTTAATCAAAGTTTGCTCGAACGTTGACTCTCCTACTAGTAATTCCCCTATGTGATTAGCGTTATTCTTGACCCCTAAGGCAATACTAAGGTTGCATTGGGCATCAAGGTCAATCAAGAGCACTTTGAAGCCTTTATGTGCCAAAGCTGCCCCTAAATTCAGCGTGGTGGTGGTCTTCCCTGTTCCGCCTTTATTATTGGTAATTGAAAATACTTTCATATAATTTTTACACTAGTCTTTATTTAATTAAATACTCCTCACCATTTATAAGCTCTAACCTAAATCCCTCAGCCAATAAAGATGCCAAATAAGTGTCAAAATCTTCTGCTGGTGCTACTCCCCTTTTTAACATTGCCGTAAATCCTTCTTCCTGTTCTTTTACTTTTAATTTAACAACTGGTTGGCTGACTTCTTTACTTTTTGTTGAAATTGGTTGCTTATATATTTTATCATTTTTCTGGCTAATGTATGCTTCCATTAAATGTTGCTTTGTAATGGCAGCGTAAATAGCTCCTGAAAGTGACTTAATACTTCCTTTACTTTTTTTATCTCTTACTTCTTTAATAACATAGTTAATATAATCTTCATCTATTTTTCCACTATTGAGCATTTCGCTAATTTCTTGCATAGAATTTAGACTCACACCAATTTCAGAAAGCAAACTCTGAAGATGATTTGGCAAGTTTAATTCTTCTTCCATTGGTAATGAAAGCTGTCTATTGATAATAAACTCTACTTGTTTTACAGAGCGTCCTTCTTTTATTTCGTTAAAAGAAAAAGCCATATCTGTTTGAGTTAACTCACGCTGCGAAACCAGTAATACCCATTTTTTAAAATCATAAAAATTAGGATACTGTCCTTCAATTCCCATCATTGTTTTTAAATCATCAACCTTTAAGCTAAAGGTATTTGAATTATAAGAAAATGACTTCAGTAACCAATAAATTCGATATGAATAATAGCTACGTAGTTGCAGTAGTACTTTGATTTCTGCAACAGTAAAGTTTCCTTTTAGTTGCAAAAGATAGGGCTTTACAAAGCTATTCAACTGAGCAACAATAAAACCAGAGCCGTCTTTATAACGACAAGTAGCCATCAACGGATCACTGATAATTTCACGTTTACCATTATGGTCAACAGTCTCAACTGTAATAACTTTACTAGATAATTTGATAACAGCTTCTTTAACATCTTGATATGCTTTTCCTCCATCAACATTTGAGGAAACTTCTGAGATAGGAATTCTACATAAAGAAAAATCTGTATCGCCTTTATTGATGCGACCTAATAAAGCGATGAATAGGCGAGTTTCCATCAACGACATATTGAATCTTGCTTTTACTAACTCATTGTGTTGCGCAACTGTTATATCTGATTCTAGAATTGTAGGTTTCTTTTGCTGTCTCATAGGTTCAAAAATAATATTTTATTACGAGAAAACACAAATGTACTCGTAATAAAATATTATAAATTTAATTGACGGGGTTTTCCTCGTAGTTCATAGGAATACATTCACTAGAATTACACAAAATAATCATCCTGGCTATTGATAATTAAGCATTTAAAAACTGACGGGGTTTTCCTCGTAGTTGACGGGGTTTTCCTCGTAGTTAGACGGGGTTTTCCTCGTAGTTGACGGGGTTTTCCTCGTAGTTAACGGGGTTTTCCTCGTAGCTAGACGGGGTTTTCCTCGTAGCTAGACGGGGTTTTCCTCGTAGTTTGATTTTGTAAACATTTGATTTATAAATACTTACAAGAAAGTTTTTTTATAATAGTATAATAGTATTAATAATAGAATAACTACTAATATTAGTTAGATTTTTATTTTTTTAAAATGTAAATAATTAAAATAAATGCTGACGGGGGTTTTCTCGTAGTTAGATTTTGAACAGCTTTATAAAATGAACCAAATAGGAGGGAGTAAATACAAAGATAAGTTACTATGTAAAATAGAATACAATTTCTATAGTAACTTCAAACATTGTGATTATTGATAAATAAACTTTTACCTTTTGCTGTGGTAAAATACTTTTGATGCTTACTTGTTGGCTTGTCAGGTTGTGTACGTTCAATAAGTCCTTTACTTATCATTGGTTCCAAGTATTGATGAAAATTCTTCGATTGTTTACTTAGGGAAATATGTTGTAGAATTTCTACCTTCGATTTCGCTGTAACACAATATTCCAATACCTCTAGCATTCGTATCAATACAGATTTTTTGATAGTTTGCTCTGGCATAAATAACTCATTCTCTAGCTTTTGAAGACTATATTCTTGACTTTCCTTTTTCTGTATATCTTGGTTACTTTCTGGCTTATCTTGGTTACTTTCTGGCTTATCTTGGTTACTTTGGACTGTTGTTAAAGGAATAAAATCTGGATGAACAGGAATAGTAACGATAAAAAAACGTCTATCGACTCCATCTGTATCAAAGTAAGCAGGTTGTGAACCATTGTTTTCAAGGGCCTTTCTAATCGTTGGAATGCCTGTACCTTTACCTTCTGTTAGTCGAAGTTCTTTTAAGTATTCGCCAATACGCCTATTTCTGTAGCGTCTTGCACGAATAACGCCATTATTAAGGTCATCTTTACGGATAGATGGGTCAGTGCCTCCATAACTAATAATTTCAAGAGCTTCAGGAAGAACTCGTATTTCTATGGGTTCTCTAATCTCATAATTTTTATGATAAACAGCATTAGCTAAAGCTTCTTCTATCGCAGCAAATGGATAATTATAAAAAGATTTTGCGATGGCTTCTCCCTTTATCTTAACCGTTTTTGATTTGATAACCTGATTTTTGATGTAACTTGATACATCTACTAATTGTTGTTGAATAGGCCCATCAAAATTCTTTTCAATGAAGCTTTCTCCTGCCAAACCATCAGGAAATTCCGTAAGATTAATGGTAGTAGCTGGAAAGAATTTCTCAGGATGAGGATTAAACATCATTAAAGCCACATTTTTTGGCAATACGTACTCGTCTGATCCTTCGACCAGATTCATTTGACGACATAATTCTAAATGAGAAATCCGAAACGATTCTTCATAAAGTCGACTATTAATACCCTTAAGATGCTGTTGTATCAAAATAGATGAAATATCAGCGATATTTGCTCGGTGGTTTACTCTGTCGTCGAAAGGAATGTTAGCTGTTAAATTGATTAGCTCTCTGCGTTCTTCAGTATTGGCTTGTACTGTACTTGAAAATCGACGAATGAAATAAGCGTATTCTTTTTGATTACTAAGTACATCTTTGGGTACTTCATAAGGACGATTACTCCCAGCATTCACCCAAATTAGTAATACATGTTTTCCATCAATTTCTTCAAGTGATAATTTAGGGAAATAGGTAGGACGAATTAAATTACAAAAACCTAGCATTTGCTTTTGCACTTTGTCGAAGTCCTCTGTTGGAAAACCATAAACAGGACGCTTGGGCATACCGTTTTCCTCTTCAATACCTACAACAATATATCCACTTCCTAAATTTTCAAAATCATTAGCAAATGCTCCAACAGTTCGCATGATAGCAGTTGGATTCCAGCTTTTTTTAAATTCTAATCGTTCTGACTCTACTGTTTTACCTTGTAGAATGATGGATATATTTAAGGGTATTGACATGTTTTAATATTTTTTAGCACTATCGGAAAAGTACAAAATATTATGTACTAATATACAGCCATATAAGCTTATCATCACTGTAAAGTTAGAACATATATTCTACATTAAAAAAATGAATGCTTAGGCACAAAATACCAAAGACATCAAAGAAACAATGAAAGAACATCCAGTAAGTAGGAAGAATTTTAATGAGATAAGAATAGCGTAAATACTGAGAGGATATAGCTTGCAGTATGTATGAGCCTTGTAGCTACTAAGCTAGAAAAAAGGGCTTAGATGGTTGTTTGATTAACAGCTCATTTACCTGCTTTATCCCCTAAAATGGAGATGATGATATGATATTTATATGAATTCGAGCAAAAAGATTCATAATGTAAAATTTATATCAAATTAGTATAAGATTAGTGTAAAAAAGGTAGTTAATATAAAATTTAGGACCAATTAGTATAAGATTAGTATAAAATTAGTGTAAGATTAAGGAATTGAGATAGCAGTATTGATTTAGTAAAGGATTAAACATTTTTTCACTACTTGAGTAGTGAAGCAAGATGGAGATTATGTATACATAAACTAACGTGCAAGCACTTTTGCAGAAGAAAGAATTTTACACATCAAGCTAAAAAATCCAATGACCAATGGAAGTAAACAATCAGGACGATTTAGACTAGAAGAAGCCTTGCAATGTGTTATTCCATCAAGACTCTCCCAGATACAACTTGAAGAGATTAAACAAAAGCGAAAGCTTAAAAATATCAAGGTTAGCTTATATTCACTCAAGAGGAAATTTCAAAATCTGTTTACAGAAGAAGAGCAAGTCCCCCAAAAACAATTGATAGGTATTGGCGATAATTTGAAACAATACTTAAAAAAATCGGCACAGAGAGAATGATAAAATAAGTGATTTTACCCCTAGGTAATATTGCTAAAATCTTAGATAAGTACAATCATGGGGTTCGATTAAAAAATACCTGGTGCTTCTAAAATTGAAGCACCAGATATCATATTTACCTTACATTCTGAGCAATACCCCCCAGATTAATCACATTATCAGGAATAGGCCAAGTATATAAATGCTCTTGAAGAGGGGACAATTCATATCTTTTGTTCCCCAGTACTCTAACAATCGTTTTTGCATAAGCAGCTTCAGTTCTTAGTCTTCTCAGGTCACTCCATCTTACTCCTCTGAAGATTAAACTCTTACGTCTTTCATTCAAAATCTCCGTGAGGATGTTTTTAGTATTCTCCATGGTTTTAGTTTGATAAGCCCCTTTTTGATAGCGATGAATCAGCAAGTGATTAAGGTCCTTGAGTGCATCCTCATGGTTTTCTAGTCTCTCATTACATTCAGCACTAATAAGATAGATTTCATCAAGGGCAGGAAAAGGATTGTAGGTGGCATAACCATTGTAAGTACCTTTAAAAACATAATATCCATTTGAGACTGAAAAATAAGTAGCCACTCTTAAATCTCCAGCTTCGTAGGAGCGTAATAAGGTAGTATCTATTTTTAGGAAAGAAGCAAATGTCTGGGTTCTAATCATGGCATCTAGCAAAGGTTGCTCCGTATTTCCACGGGCATACAAGGGAAAAGGAAAATTTAAACTACGATTCACCTCACTATAGGCTATTAATACATCAGAGATTGCTAAACACTTCTCCGCCTGCTCTTTGGCCAGTGCATATTCTTTCATTTGTAAATACGTTCTAGCCAGTAGTGCATGCACCGCTTGCTTAGAAGGACGAGTCTTCTCCTCTGAAATGGCAGGAAGCAAGGAAACAGCCTCAGTAAGATCCTGCACAATTTGTTTGTAAGTATCTTCAATACTCGCTCTTCGATTAGGCTGATTGATGTCGGAAGACAACCTAATTGGAATCCCCATTTTTTGCTTAGCCGTCTGCTTCTGATAATCATCACAGAAAATCTGAGCCAGTTGAAAGAACTGCCATGCCCTCCAAAACAAAGCAGTTCCCTTTATCCTGTTCCATTGCACTTCATTTTTTTGGTTTCGTTCAAGCTTAGTCATGCTTTCCAAGACCATATTGGCATAGAGAATTTTCTGATAGGCATTATTCCATCCCGGACATTGCTGTCCTTCGTAGATGTCTTTAGCCCAGACATAGC